>NZ_ALNJ01000123.1:0-37039 GCF_000293135.1 Klebsiella sp. OBRC7
ATCCGCGCAAGAACAAAACGGCCATCAACATCGAATACATGAAAGCCAGCATCCGTGCCAAGGTGGAGCACCCGTTTCGCATCATCAAGCGGCAGTTCGGCTTCGTGAAAGCCAGATACAGGGGGCTGCTGAAAAACGATAACCAACTGGCGATGTTATTCACCCTGGCCAACCTGTTTCGGGTGGACCAAATGATACGTCAGTGGGAGAGATCTCAGTAAAAACCGGAAATAACGCCAGAAATGGTGGAAAAAATAGCCTAAATAGGCTGATTCGATGTGTTTGCGGGAAAAAAATCGGCCCAGATCCGCGAAATTTTAATCAGCGAGTCAGCTTGGGAAGAAATGACCTGCTTATTCGCACCTTCCTTAGCGCTGACCGTAAGCTTAGTATGGATAACGTTGAATACGGTTCTATTTCGTTCAGTGCCTACAGCCAACTCCGGATGTTAGAAAACCGACTCTTTTTTGTTATCTCGGAAGCTGAACGCGGACTACACCGCAATATATATATTGCCGATAATCTCAAAGACGATAACGACGAGTTTATCATCGATAAACTACTGGGCTCGTCTCACCAACAGGAGCAGGAAGCTGTTGATGTATTCGAAGTAAAACTGCCCAAGTCTCTGTCAGAAGGCCCACTCCCGGTGCTGAAATGTGATGGGGAAATATATCGAATTCACCACTGGTTCGATATCTGTCCACAAGGGTCGGACGGAACCATTTCATTGAGCAATATCGAAGCGCCGGTACATACGGTCACCAGGCACAGTTTTGATAATAAAGAGTTGGCAATGATGTTTATCCTTAAGGAGGACAGTTCCGTAAGGAAACATACGTCCGGTGATAAATTCAAACCGCCAGCAGGAATTAACGAAAGGTGGTATTAGGGGGGCTTAATGTTTAGCCAGTTCTTTGTTTTAACCAGTATTGTTGTGTGGATTATGCCGGTGATGACCATCGCCGGAGCAATTTTCCGTAAGGACCTGTTAAACCGGAAAGAATGGACATTTCTCGTATTCTTTAGCGTTATCGCTGCATCGTACGTGTCTTATTCCAGCTGGCAGGACAGAAACATGGGCCTGGTACCAATAGGGAAAGAATATTTATCTTGCAAGTTAAAATCGCGTAATGAGCCAGACCTCACAAGTTTCAGTTTCAGGACCGTGACACTTGATTGTGGCGGAGAAGAAAAAATGGCTAAAGAGGAATTGTATGATGCAGCCGTAAAAGCCGCCACGAAATACGGTTACGAGTAAATCATCAAGATCCACTTTTCTCCATTTTAACCCCCTGCAATTTAAATTTCGTTCAATCCACCAGCACAGGCCCACGGTCCCCGGTTTGCCGGGTACCGGGACCTGTGCCGTGAGACCACTTTAGCCGGGTCACATCACTTCAAAGGGAAGCTATCGCCGCCTCAGTCACCCGGTCACAAAATTTTTACAGGCATTCAGCCTGCAAAAATTTTGAGCTGCGGCTTCCTTCATCGCCCTTTTTTGTTCTGTTTTCCCCGTCTGCGTTTGTCTCACGGCACAGGTCAAGCCGCACACTATCCTTAACTGCTGGAGAATCCGCAATGAACGCTTTTAACAATCTGTTTAACCGTCACTGTCAAAACACTCTGCTGGGTCATGGTTGGCCTGCCGATCTGGAACTGGACTATTCATTACGTTACTGCCAGGGAGATGGAGTGGCATTTTACGGTGTGCTGCATGACAAAGAAATTTTGACCTTACTGTCTGGTCTGCTGAAAGATAACCACATCTCTGAAAAACTAGCAGAAGAGGTTGCCGAAGTAATAAAAGGCAGTGGCACTACACTCATCCTTGAGCGCAACGGTTATGGCTACCGATATTCGCATGCCAATACAATTCGGACCCTGTTAGAAAATTACCCTGACAACATCGAATATGAAGTCCGCTTTAATGACGTTCTGGAGAGCATAAGGGAAAGTATTGAGCAGATTTGTAACACGCTTGAAAACGACGGTTATAAAATTCATGAAAGCATGACTCCAGCCTATGAAGGCGAGCTTGTTATGTCACGAGCAACAGCCAATTTCGAAATCATTGTCACCGAAAGCGAAGAGGAGTTCTGGGACACGTCTGATACTTGGGATGATGAATATAAAGATTCGTGTATAGCGGATATTCTTAACGGAAAATGTGTACTGAAGAACCTCGAAATCATAGTGAGAGGGAAATCTACAGGAAAAGTTTACGGGCAACATTATGCCGAACTGGTCCACATTTACGAAAATAGTCCGGTGCGGAACTGGTTTGACCGGGAATGGTTAAGGGTAGCGTTTGAAGAAGCGCGTGGAAATATTGAAGATGCACGTAGTGAACTGAAAAACATCAGGTCATAATTTGTATTCAGGGAGGTGCGCCTATATATGATGTCGCACCTTATTTTAAATATTTCCAAACGAAGAACAAAAATACCTGTCACATTCAGAAAGGAAAATCATTATAGCACTATCCAGTAATTCATAAGGAATTATGGCGTAGAGAATATCCGATGTTTACTGGCTTAAATTTCGCTGAAAAAAATACGGCTGTTAAGTAGATACAGGTATCGGAATGCCCAGAACTTCCGTCATTTCGGCCCCGGTAGGGCAGTGGAACAGCGAAAGGTGATTGCCGCGCTTCGCCTTTCCAACCGGTGACAGCGAACGAAGAAATATCTATTCGTCCCCTATGGACGGTTCCGGTTAACGTCCTCAAAATGGTCAATGTCTCTAGGCTTTCAGGGATCCGCTTGGCCCGCTAATCCAACATTTCGCAGATCCTTTCCGGATCAAACAAGATCTAACCTTTCAGCAAGCCAATCCGTCAGTCAATTAGCCCCTCAGAAGCCCGTAAACGCTCTCTGGACACATTTATCAGAAAAAAGGTATCTACCTACGTAAAAATTTTACGATTAATCCTGTGGCGTTTCAGGGGCATTTTGTCCTAGAGGCGATTATTTTCACCGTTAGCTGTTCTAAAATTCTACCACCAGCATTGCCCGGCAGAGATACAACAGCCATTGTCATTTTATTTATCATATTAATAAATAACAGTTTTTAAAACAAAATGACAGCGCTCGTACGTTGTCTTTTTCCGCTTGTTTGCCGTTGTTTATCCCGATCTGGAATCCAGCTTCGGGAGGTGCAGGGGGTGAATACCCGGAAAGGAGCTATTTTGCTGGTTTTGCGAGCAACCTGGAGGGTCAAGACACTTATCACCGTTATCCACAGGGTATAACCAATAATAGATCCCAATATGATCCAAGATCTAACCCAAATAAAACCTAAAGGATCCCCGCTCCTTCATCCCATTGATTATATGAGAAAAATCGTCACTTTTTTACATCGTTCGTACGGGATTTTGACACCGTTCGTACGTGATTTTGTCATTGGTAGGTTGAAATTAGTCATCGTTTGTATGTATTTTTAACATCGTTGATATGATATTAGGTACTCGTTCGTACGTTTGCACAAGGATAGCCTGTGAAGAAAGTAAACCAAGAAATATCTAAAGATATCAGTGGGAAGGGTGATTTTTCTTTTGAAGTGACAGGACAAACAGGCAAAGTTACTCACTTCGCACCTGGGAACACAGGCACTGTCCAACCCGTTGCGCTGCTAAGACTAGGGGTATTTGTCCCGACTCCCTTGGCTACTGGCAAAACACGTTCCATTGATAAAGTCGTGACTATGGACGTGTCAAACGAGCTCCAGCATATGGAGGTCGCTTCCAGTGAAGGGTACAAGGAGATCTCCCTATCTAGCCCCCGGCTGGATATGAACACCGATTTTCGAGTCTGGCTGGGAATTGTCAGGACGATTCACGATTTTAACGATGTCTCAGTTTCGGGAAGAATAAAATTACCATTCTCAACGTTCCTCAAAAACTGTGGATTTGACCCGGCACGATCGAATAAGCACATGAAAGCGCGTATCGACGCCTCGATGGTTAAGCTAAGAATGGTGACCTTTCAGTTCAGAAACGAAGATTCCACGCTTACTACCGGCCTGATAAACTGGGCACGTTATAACATCAAAACAAATGAGATCGAGATAGAAGGTGACCCCCGCATCAAAGAGCTTTACGCGATTGATTATAAGGTTTTTTTGCGGCTTAAGGCACTGGACAGCTTACAACGAAAAGAGTCTGCACAGGCGTTGTATACCTATCTGGCGAGCTTGCCGAAGAACCCGGCTCCAATCAGCATGAAACGATTCCGAGACCGACTGCGGTTAACTTCCCGCGTCTCCGCTCAGAATGAAATTATACGGCGCTCACTTCATGAGCTACATGAGATAGGTTATCTGCAATACCATGAAGAGAAGGTCGGTAGAAACATCAAATTTCATATCCTAAAAAGAAGCCCATCTCTCGGTGCGAAAAAGGAACCTATTCTGGCACCCGCACAAAATGACCCGATCCTGGATGACCCGTTGCTTGAAAAACTGAAAATGATGAAAGCAGCTGGGTTTACCGGCGAAGAGATTGCTGCAGTTCTTGTTTCCATCGATAAGATGAAAAAGATAAACGGCAAGAATAATGATGAAGAGGCTGAAGACGCGGATTTTAGCGAGGAGTGAGACTGCTCAACTAACAGAGGGAGACTTGGATTTCTGAAACTACACGGGAAGCGCTTCCCTACCGTTCAGGGATGCCATGAGACTCGTTCATTTTCTGATTGCCTTCCTTCGGACGCAAAAAAACCTGGGGCATACCCCATCTAACTATCAAAACGTCATCGTTCGTACGTTCAAGGTCTCCGGATGCGTGTATCCGGACCTATTGTCATCGTTCGTACGTTAACGTACTTTGCTCGTCAAAAATACTCCCGACAAAAAGGCAAATGCCAGGAACGTTCTGGAACAAAACAGATTGTATGGATTGATGATTAAATTAATAAAAATCAATTGGATATATTGTCGCGAGCTACATATACACCTTCCCTTCACTCATACTGTCTTCTAAAGACAGTTCCCGCTATCACTAGCGCAACGCTAAAAGTCATCGTTCGTACGTATGAGCGATGACAAAATGGATCAGAATCATTGTTCTACTGAACAGAAAATCTGATAACAGATGTGTGCGGAACTAGTCTCCGGCCTAAACCCTTAACATTCAGCGTTATTTAATTGGTATTGATACTCGTACGGCGGTACTCCCTTACTCAAAAGTAACTTTTCATACTTGCCCGATGCGTTGTCCTGTTTAAAACTCATCAGAGTTTTCCAGACAGCGCGCTTTAGAGATTCAATCTTCCACCACTTAACTGGGACTAAAAGTTACTTTTGGCGATAAGCCCTGTCAGAGCAGCTGATCCCATTTCGTCGTGCATCCGGACGAACATATAAATGAGAGATAGGACTGAGCAAGGCATCGAAGGCCATAAATGAGTCTTCACTTGTACGTCTGGCTTGTCCTGGCCTCAATTGATCACTCAAGGCTTATCACAATCAAAAGTAACTTTTTTAAACTAACCCACCAGATGTAGCACCGGAATGTCGTTGCTCATCACAGGTTGAACAATTTTACAATGTGCTGAAATAATTTTTCGGAACTATGGGACTTTTTGGGAAGGATATAGGAAATAAACTCATTAGATATCAATACTGTATAAATAAACAGTGCGTCGATGATGCAGTAATCGATCTTCAAACTTTCAGTGAGGAAAAGAAATAACTTAAACAGTCCGTTACTGCTAGGAAGTCAGGGAAATGCTTTTAGATGGATGGTTATAATGAGTATTATTTAGATAGTTTAACTTCCGGGCGAGGTAACAAAATGAATAACATGAAACATTTACCACTCAAAGACACCCTTGTTGTGGGTATTCCCGCATTGCTGTTTATGGCGTTGCTTTACTCACTTAAAAGCAACTTTCCAGAGGTAGTCGAGCTTATAGGTACTTTAGTCGTTTTTATCATAACACCAGCCCTGGTTGCTCTGTTGGCAATAATAAGATGGGGAGCTTTCATGTTCTTTGCCGGAGCTCTCGTTACACAGGTGCTTACCGCTTGTCTGGTTTATCTTGTTTCTACCCGGGACATTAGCGAATCACTGGGCCTTGGAGCGTGTGCAATCGTGATTTACGTAATTGGTCTGTCGAAATTTGAAGATATCAACTCATAGGTAAAATAGGCAAATAAGCATAACTCAGCACATTAGTGCTGGCGGGTTTTACTTCCATCAGCACAATTTCATCTCAACATTGTAGCTTCAGTCTCTTCATTCATTTTATTCTAAAATCACTGAATGTTTATGAAACTAAAAGGATTTTTATTTCTAAATATTAACTTTGGGGGTTTACACAACGTTTAAATCTGTATAATTGTTCCTGTTGATTAGGAAGTAAAAGAAGGTGTAGAACGCTTATGGGGGGGAGAGGAAGCTGTCGGAGAACACGTAGCCTGCGTTGCGTACCTTGCTACGAAAAGAACTGGCACCGGGCCAGAGCAGGGCTCGATTATACTGGTTGGGAAGACGTCTCGGTCGAGGAAGCCAAAGGTACCGGCTATGTCTGTCGATGCAGGCAATGTGGACATGAATACATATCTTACTCATCTGCTGCGCGTCGTGTGCATCAATACCTGATGATAAGGAAAACAGGCATACTTGGCATTCAGGGAAAATAAATTTTCTACAAAGGGTAATTCATCTACATAACTAAGAAATTTATTTGTGCTTCAGGATACAATTTTGTTGTATTCAGGTCTTGCACGGATGTTATGAACAAACTATGTGCCGGTCACAAGATTCTATGTCCTTATATAGTTAATAAGGAATTATATCGGAGCAGCGAAGGTATATGATCCCTACTATTGAACCATTTCTGTATGGAAGGAATATTTCTGATATTTCGGAAAAACATTTCGCGCCCTGGTTTTGCCCTAATGATGAATACCCAGTTCTGGTGCTGGCCTCAACGATCACTGTCCCTGATTCACCCTCACAGGACTGGTTTCTCGGGGAAGAACAATGTGGAGGGTACAGTTGTAACCAGTTCCAGGCTGCGGTGTTACCGCTAAAAATACTCCCAGAAAAAATTGTGGTACTGGAGCAGGTTGCAGGCGAAGTATTTTGTCCAAAATCCCTCGACTATTTTAACTTTGATAGCGATGAGGTTCGACAATGTATCCGTCGGGATTACCAGTCATTTGTTATGTCTGCCGGGTTAACGTGCTCGGATGACAATGCGCTTCTTTTGACACAACCGCTATACCCCCTGGATGCGTCTGAATCAAACCTCAGGGCTTTAACCTCAGATCAGATCAATCTCGACAGACTTAATGTCAGTAATGGATTGGTCCTTTTTGTTGTGGGGGTGAACTGCGACTGAGAGCAAAGAAGGGTAGTCACACAATACACGAACTGCACATCAACCAATAAAAGTAACTTTTGAGGTAAAAATGAAGAACATTAAACGCGAAGCATTACTGGTGCCCATCATCGGCCTGCTGATTCTGTCTTATCATATGGGCTATTTCCTCTCGGATTGGGCGTTCTGGCAGGTATACGGGATCCTGGCTGTGGCCTATTTTATATGCCACATTGGACTGAAGAAAAAAGAAGCAAAAGATGCTGACCAAACGGGTGACGCAACCGGACAGTAAACAATTCCAGTGATGGCCTGGACTTTCATAATTCTGGGCCACACGATTTTGCTGATACACGTTAACTCAGAAAAGGAATCTTATGAGCAGCATGACAGTTTCATTTTATAGTCAGAAACACTACCAAAACTCAACTGAAGCTATCAAGTCAAGGGCGACGGTATCAATTGAGATCTGTTGTAATCCCAGCCTGAACAAACTTATGGCTATCTCAGAGGCTATCTGCACGTGCGCAGGCATTGAGCCATCGGTTGGTATCATTGTCGATGATGCTCTCACAGAGGACATTAGTGAGGGTGAGAGTATCTGTGTGGCCTTCTATAACCACAACAAGTACAAAACTGCTGATGCGGCTAGTCAAGCAGATGCTATCAGGCGCGTGAATCTGGATTTTTCCTTAACTCTTAATGATTTGCACATGATTATTGGTGCTGTAAGTCGATGTGCCGCTATTGATAATGTAATCGGTATTGCATTCCCTACGGCGACGGTTATTGATATTGGGCATTCCGGGCAATCTATGGACCTGAAAAGCATGCTGCATTCTTAAAACTCACTCGCAAAAGTTACTTTTGCATGGAGGTGCTTATGCTTTTTCGGAAATTGGTGCTGTTGGGTGGGGGCTGTATCTTACTTCTGGCCTATCACGGAGGCTATTTATTACGTAACTGGCCTTGGTTGTTTTATTACGGGATGATCGCATGGTTGTTTTCATTTAGCTGGCATCTTTTCATTACCCGTAACGCAACTTTTGAACCGGGAACGATAAAGAACGAAGAGAAATCATTACCCATCTTGGGTCAACCCCAGACTCATCGGTATAAACAGAATGATAGTAGTGATTCTTCACTGATTATGCATAGCGCTTATTATTCATCAACAAGCAACAATCATGCGGAAAGCATCATTAACAATGGTGCCGATTGCCGTAATTCGGATACTTCAGATTCAGGATGCGGTGGGGGTTATTAACAGTCAAGGATGAATAATTAATTTTCTCACAAATCAGTAGATAAGGAGGAGATATGGTATACACAGGAATAACCGATCACGCCAGACTCAGACTTATGCAGCGTTCCCGACTTCCCCTGCATGTACTCACTGATATGATCGACAAAAGGGAATATGTCGATTTGGGTTCAAAGCCAGGAATATTAAAAAAACATATACTGATTTATAGTCGCCTGGATGAAGGTTGGTACGTACTAATCAGGGATATAACATCTGGATGTATCGTTACGGTATTACCGGAGAATTATCATGATTCATCATTTATTAAAATCAACGAGTCAGATAAGAAATCTGCATATGATTTAGCATTTAAAGTAAGAGCTTTGCGCCCAGAATTAATTAGTATAAACCTTTGTTATAATGATTTCGATGGTTACCGGCACTCGAAAAATATTTATTCCATACCGATTTCACAGGTGGAAGTGTCGCAAGAGTCATTTTTAAAGTCAAAGTTTATAAAACTGCTTAAAAGAAAGATAAGGGAAAATAATGCACGTGGACTTTTCTTTGATGAACACACCATAGAGCCAGGGTATACGCCGCTGTTCCTGAACGTGAGGTTCAGTCCGGATAAATACAAAATATTATATTTCTGATTACAGGAGCACATCAATGAATGACAGGGCGGTTTTTTTAAATATCCATGGAGAAGATAAGACCCCATTTATTACCGAGGTAGAAATGCTTATTGGGGGAGTTCCACGGCTCATGTATCCAGATGGCACCGAGCAATTCGCGGACGATGAAACCGAGACAGTCCTGATTTATTCACCTCGACTGACCGAACCAGAACTTGAAGCCTTTTGTAAATCGAATATTGAGCATTACCAGGCTTTTCACGAGGCTAATTTAAAGAAACTACTTAGGGGAGACCGCGTAGCGATAACCCAGTTTTGGCTTGAATAAACTAAGCTGCTAGATCTGCAACGTTTTGGAGGGAATCATGTATCTGCATCTTGTTCCAACGCTATACCACATTATTTCAAATAAATGCCAACTTGAATCAGTGACGATCCCGGAATTGGAATTCGAGATTAAAGGTGATGCGCTTTCATGCGGAAGACCGTATCCAAATAAACGGCTTAATGTTGGCATGCTAAAAAACCGGAAAGCCATGGTTGGGTTGCTTCTTGAATATGACAAGCAAATCAGTCAATTTACAACGGAATATAAATGGGCTATTGAAAACATTGGCGTTGTTCAGCACAATATTAAAACGATTGTGCTGGACAGTGAATTTGACCTTATTTCGCAATGCATAGGGTTAAATATTGGCCTGGATGAATGGAAACCAAGACTCCATCCCTCTTATCAAAAAGTCGCACCCGTTAAAATACAACCTATGATGGAATCATACCGAACCGGCGAAGCGGTTAATAAATTGCAGCATGATGTATGGGCGAATAATGCTCTACTGTTCAGGACAGAGACATTGCTTTTGCATACTTTGGAATCAGAAAGACTCTCTAAGTATAGTTTTTTCATCGACAGGCTTCCTCAATTAGATTCTAAGATTTGCATCTGAATTAATTCAAAAAGCTCCGATTTTATTGAGGGGCTTTCCACCCCAAAGATACACCAATTTTAATTATACCCAATAAATCCACAACTATACCTCGAAATACAATCAGAAAAAAATTCACGATTTCAAATTGTTTCGCAGAGTCTGTTAAAGCAACTTTAAGTAACACCATAATCACTGAGTGGTTTTAGTTTTATTCTGCTCTCCAGTTTTTATATTTATCGTAAACACTACGGCATCATAATCTCATGATTTTAGAATCTGAACGCTCACACTCCAAAAAGTAACTTTTCTATTAAAATTTTAAAAATAGGGGGTTGATGAGGTGATAAAAAAAGGTATCCTGGTTTCATCGAACAACACTTTGAATACTAGCCTTATCTACCCGGGAGTTTTATATGTCCGTAGAAAATACACTGACTGCTGAGCTAAACACATCAGAGAACACAGGGGAAATTATTCCTTCTGTTGCTATTGATTTAATTATTGCTCAACGCACAGCTGGGATTGCGGCGTTTATGGAAGGTTTAGAGAAACTCAGAGAAGCGGAACAGCTGTTTGCCGCTGCGGCTGAAAAGGACTGGTTCTCGGGGCTGGATGAGATCGTTGCGACCGGCAGGCGTTGTCATAAAGAAAATGATATAGAGGCTGTCCGACGCCGGGTGGCTCGTTGCGTTGATAGCAGTATCTGGACACGCTTGATGACCCAGACTGGGATGTTTACGTTGATGAGCAGTGAGCAACATGACAAATGGAATGACCAGCTATACAGCGAAGAATGCCCGGAAGTCACCCTAGACAATGTCATCAGTACGTTTCAGCATCTTCATGCCTCGAAAAATGAAACTTTTGTTACTGGTATTATTGATGTTTTCCGTAATCTGTCCTGGGACTACAAAACAAATAATCCCTGCCGTCTGAGCAAGAAAATTATCCTCGAAGGTGTATTGTCCATAAATGTGTCACGAACCCGATATGCTTCGGTCAGGTCTAATGCTCAGAACTGGATTAACGATCTCGCTCGTGCTTTTTGCCTGCTCGACAAGAAAAACGTGCCAGATTCCCGGGTTGCTGAAGGAAGCCAGTACAGGGATTTTATTAGCCTAAACAGCTATACGTTAGAAGGTGTATTTAGCTGTGAGTGGTTCACTATTAAATCCTTCTGGAAAGGTTCAGCTCATGTGACTTTCACACGCCCTGACCTCGTTGAAAAAATTAATGAGATTATGGCTAGTCGATACCCTGACGCTCTACCATCCAGAGTCTGAAAAATACACCCACTTATTTAAACATACAAGACTAATTGTTAAGGTAACCTGACATGACTATTGAAATTAAAGAAAACTACACCACCGCTGTTATCAGCACCGCGCACATTGCTAAAGAAGATACCGAGTTATTAACGGATGCCAGTTATAATCCACGTACAGATAGTGGACGTAGCTGGATTCACGTAAACGAATATGGTTTTATTATTCGGACCAGCGTTGAAAATCCGGGGTGGAAACAGCTTTTACGAGATGATGGTATCTCATGGCCTACAATTGAAAATATCGAAAAAGTACTTAAAGCAGGGTACGAATGTGTTCATTTTGACCGTGACGCAGAAATCGTAGATGGTCTGCTGGCGTGGGACTGGTAACAACTCATTACTAAGGACTCTCAACCTATCTGGCCGAGGTCTAAATGTTATGGGTAGTATAGAAAAACAAGGAGTCGGAAATGGGCAAAGAACACGGGTGTAATTCAGTTCAGCCGGATTTACCAGCCACCGATAATGGCGGTCGACATGAAGTTATTGTCACCGGCTGTGTTACAAAAATCGGTAGAGGGATTCATTTCTGTAATAATGAGCTTCTCAGTGGTGCTAATCATAATCTCTGGTTCCCGTTGAACTCTGACGACGACTGGTTTTCCGGAATTGAACGTGTGCTGGTAATGAATGGGGTGGCAGAGAATGTCGTTAAACTCAGTCCTCTTAATGACGGGAAAGACTATCACGACTGGAAAGTGATTTATAACTGCCGTGTCGTCTGACTACCTGGAAAGTAACTTTTTATATGTTTTTACCGGTTGCGCCAGGGAGTCATTGAATCTATTAATCTAGCGAAATTTTTTTGCCCCACCTTGCATGTGAATCTTATGTGCAGGGCCGATACCTGTTTTAGTGCAGGATAAATTTTTTCCGGAATGCCATCGTTGCTATCACACATACCGAGGATATTTTTAATGTTTAATCAAACTGAAAAGTCTATTGCCCAGATCGTGGAGTACATTCCCAGGGCCTGCCGTGATATGCAGTTAAAAGAGGCCAAGGCACGGCTTGCTACAAAAATTGCACTTTATATTGTTGACGGCAGTGATGCAGGGGTGCTCAACAATACCTTCGCTCGGGCACTCAACAGTCACACAAAGGAGGCATTCTTTGCAAACGTTGCTGCTCAGGTTGTTTATAATGACCCCTTATTACCATCAGAGTAAAAATAATCACGCTGTTACTATTCTGATTATCATATTCTCGCTGTAGTTCTCCAGTGATTATGGATGGTATGACGTATAAAATATTAATAGGGGTTGATTTAAGACTCGAAATTGCTATCCTGGTGGTAACAATAATAGAATTCACGTAGTGAAAGAGACAGGCAAATGAGCGCTCATATTCGTAACTTTAGTTGGAACCGCGTTAAACTGTCTACACTCACTTACGGCGAGTTAGACCAACTCAAAAAGAAAGTCGAAGAAGAACATGCCTGTAATAATGGGATCTACCTATATGACAAATCTGGGTTGAAAAAACTGGACGCTTTGAGTTGGGCTGTTTATCACAAAATGAAAGCAGAGAAAAAGGCAAAGCAGGGATAGTTAAGTTTACTGTCATAAATATAAATTCTCTTTTTGTTGCGCATAACCTGAAAATGCGCCCAACAGGCCGTTTTAAAAATGTTCTTCGTTTATACTATGACAAAAAGCTTCTTGGTTCTAACGCACAGATTGGTTACGTCAGGAAGCTCTGATTATAAATCGTGCACACAAAGAATTTACCTGCTTTTTGGGCCCAGTATCTTCAGGGTGCATTCTATATAACCAGGCAATAAGGATCCGCTTTATGTTAATAAAATGCATCAAAGACACTGAGGGTTGGTGGACCGAGGGCGAATATTACGAAGCCAGAGTTGTAAGTGGCGGTTTTGCGCTAGTTGGCGATGATGATGAACCAGACGGAGAAGGTTGGAGCGCAACGCCTATAGATAACAAGGACGACGGCTCGATAATTTACGCCTTAGGCGGTATCGATGGCGAAGTTCTATTTGAGGAAAGCGCAGTATGAAATTTGCGAAGTTCTGTGAACTGGTGACAACCATATGGGCAAACAAAATCAACCAGCGCCGCGATCCTGAAGTCACGATCCTAATCCACTCTCCGGGTAGTATCGGAGCAACACCATCAGTAGAAGTCGAGTCCATTCAGGCTGGATTCGACTGGGATGCCGGTCAGGTGTTGATTTACCCGGCACAGCCTTTGACCACGCTGACGCCAGAACAGGTAGCGGACATTACCACAAGCGTGCGCAAAGGCCAGTCCTGGCACGCCTATGAGGCTTACAAGAAGCATAAAGCCGCAATGGAAGCCGCCGCGATTGAGTATGCGAAGGTAGCAGGGCAACGTGATGAATTACTGACAGCCCTGGAAGGACTTTCTGCTGCTTGCGACAACCAATGACCAAATATGAAGTGCTCGATTTAAAAATAATGAACAAAATTGGTGGGCAACCAACGCCATTTTCCAGTGTGTACGTCAGGGATGTAGCTGAGGAATGCAAAAAAATCGCGGCTGAAGAGAACAAGCCGGAACCGTTCAGAATCCTTGACCGCAGACTGCAAGCACTACGTAAGGCAGGGCAAATCCGTAGCACCTCTAAAGGTTGGGTGAGGGCTTAACAAATGACCACTAAATTACCTTTAACAGACGAACGCCTCTCCACCATCAGTGATTACTTTGTTGCGATGGAAGAACATTACAGTGACCCGGCAGACAGAGAGAATTTTGAAATCTTCAGTGATGCTAAAGCCTTTCTGGCAGAGCTACAGCAACGTCGCAAGGCAGCAACAGGTCGCGAACCGGTGGGCATTAAGCTTCCCCCTAAGATGTCGAATGATCGCATAAATGCGCATGAATTAAGCACAGGCGTTGACGTCTGGCACCGATGTATTGATGAAGTGGCAAAACTGAACGGAAAATGTATCCCGTCAGTTCCATCCGGGCTTCACCCGGATACGCAAAAGCTGGTGACCAACTTCTGCACAGCACTGGCTGAAAAACTGTATAAGGCGCAACTCAAGTACGGCCACTCAGATAACTGGTCATACGCAAATTGGGAAATTGAGTGCCAGACAGCTTTCCACGAGCATATCGCTAAAGGTGACCCCCGCGACGTTGCCGCGTACTGCGCATTTATGTGGTATCACGGCTGGAGAACCGAGGTCGAGCGGCGAGAACAGGTCGTGCCAGATGAGGTCGAGCATGTAGCCGCCGTACTAGAGCTTATCGGTGGTTTTGAGGCTGCTGATATCGATAGCGACACAGTAGATTTACGGTTTGAGATCGACGATGTGGACACTGGCTCTGACGTATCCATTACTGAATATGCCGCACGCGGTTCCGCTATTATCCGTATGCTGGCTGGCAATGCTCCGGTAAATCCAGACAGTTGCATTCTAGAGGCGCTGGAGAACATACAAACCGAGAATGAAGTGGCACGAGACCAGTTAGTCATTCTCCAGCTAAAGCTATTAAAGCAGCAGAGAAAGATTGCAGAGCTGGAGTCCCGCACCGTGAAGCTGCCGAAACCTAAAGATTCTGGCCCGGGTTGGAAAATTGATCCGGAATTTATCAGCAAAGTTCAGAACGCGATAGGCTACGACGACAAATGCGAATGTTGGGAGGGCACTCCTTCCATGGAGGTAGTAGAGGCCGTTTTGCTAGCTGCTGCTGGCATCAAGGTGGAGGCTGAGTAGATGGGCATAACTGAGGGATTTTGCGCAGATTTGTATTGCGACTGTGAAGGTTGTCAGTCTGGGGAAATTTATCCGCAAGGGCAGGCTGATTTTATTGGCCGGAATATGACCGACATTTCTCAGCAGGCGCGCGAAGCTGGCTGGCGGATCAGCAAAGACCGGCAACGCTGTTATGCTCCGGGCCATAAAATTTCACGAGGAACCAATCAGTGACCAATAACCAGTTAACAGATCGCCGGATTTCAGAATTGTTGGAAAGTGCCACAGAATACGATTTAACAGCGTTTGCAAAGAATGACGACCTCGCACTGGCGCTGCGAGAGCTACAGGAACGTCGCATGGCCGCAATGGACGGCGAGCCGATAGTGTTCACCGATGAACGAAACCTTCATCACATTGCTATGGGCCGAGAAACCTCTCTGATTTGGGGCAAACAGAACCATGAGGCGGGAGATATCCCGCTCTTTCGCCACGCTAAGCCAGCGCCGGTAGTGCCGGTAGTGCCGGATGCATTGATTAAAGCTGTAGATTTTTATGAACAGGTTAAACGTGAAAATCCGTCAGTAGAAACGGGAGCCTGGAAAGATGCCGTGGAGTGGGTACTGAAGGAAGCCTGCCTGGCTGCTAAAAAGGATGAGTCATGACACAGAAAATCAGATTAACAGACGCGCAAGTCTATACGCTGCGCCGAATGAAAAGCGGCACCAGATACTTTCTACAGGGCGATGGAAGGCGTGGAGATGAGGACAACGGTACGCGCAGAGTCAACTGCCCGTCGCTTCCCGTCCTCTTTAGAAATGGTCTCGTTGATTTTTGCAGTGATTGCGTAAAGCAGAATTACACCTGGTATAGCGTGAAGTTGACGCCTGAAGGAGCAAAAGCCGCAAATGGTTCTCAGACAAGGAAAGAGCGCGGTTTGCCCTGATGAGGGTTGCTTACAGTGCCATGATGCAATTGATCTCGGATACCTGTCAGCATAACAGTCAGAAAAAGTTACTTTCTTTTCTCCCCAGCAGTGATAATCCCCGGCACTATCGGGTGTTTTTAGATATTCTCCATGTTTACTTTTTCATGCTTCGGGGAGAATATTTTAATTCATCGTTAATTATTTCTCAGTGTTTATGAAATCACCATGGTTTATTTTTTGTGGAGCGACCATTGGATGCCGTCAGAAAAAGTTTCTTTCCTGGTGATATGCAATTAAACGAACTACAGTTACGCCAGATATCCGCATGCCCTGGGAACATTGAGTTACAGGATTGGTTGAAAATACTTGTTGCTGATAATGCAGTGCTCGTTCGTTCTTTAACGGTCATCGCTAATTCAGATGAGCATCATGGTAAGACGATGGTCTGTGATTTTGATTCGTTGATTTCTGTAGCTACTGCTGGTCTGAAAGAGCATGAGCAACTCCTTAAAGGGAACACTTCACCTGATTGCGAACAACAAGAAACAAACATCCCTATGTTCTACGTGGATGGAGAGGCGGCAATACGTCTTCTCAAGGGGCATACTCGTTATGCAGCCATGACGACTGAGCCAAAGTCTGGTAAGACGTTGCCGCTTTACATAAACGCTCAATCTGCGTCAGTCGCACCGGCAGAAACAGAGCGAAAAGGTAAAAGGCTCCGCGTTGCAGAAGGGAGGTATGCTGCTTTTTTCCCTCAAGAGCGGCCACTCGATGGAGCGCAGATCATCGCATGGGATGAGAACGGTAATTTGTTAGGCATTGGTTTTGTACGAGACACACGCGATACGGGAGTTGCTATCATCGTCAACGGAAAAAAATACGACTCAAACCATGTGATTCACTGGTGTAGTTAGCCATTCGAATGTGGCCGGTATGAAAGGAAGATGAGAATTATGACCAGTACCAACAGAGTTCGGGACGCTGAAATCTTTCGGGCCAGAACGGGGGAGTATCCGGTTGACATGTACATCAAGTGGCTGAAGGATGGCGCACTGGATTTCGATGCCGACTATCAACGTGACTATGTCTGGGGGCATGAGGAACAACAGGCTTTTTTACAGGGGCTGATATCCGGCTTTCCTCTGGGGTATGTGGCGCTGGCGAGAGCCCCCGACTGGGCGTCCCGGGATGGTGCATATATTGAGGTTGTTGACGGCAAGCAGCGACTGACAACGTTAAGGCTGTTTATCAACAACAAAATTTCACTGGCGCTCGCAGGGGGGCCGGTTTTCTGGCAGGACCTAACTCGTGGTGAGCAACTCGCCTTTGGTGCCCCCACGTTAACCGCCGTGGTGCTTGATGACGCCACGCCACAAGACCGTCTTGACTATTTTATTGCAGTTAACTTCACCGGCATGCCACAAAGCGAGGAGCATAAACACAGGGTTCTCGCACTCAAAGGAAATATTCAGTAACGATCAGTCAACTTGTCAGTTAACGAGAGCATGATGAGTCAGTTGCTGGTTTGCACCAACCCTTTCAGGATGTATATCGGGAGGTCTGTTAAGTGGATCAGAATCAGGTTTTAGACGCAATCAATAATGACGATGTTACAGCACATGAATTGTTGAGCGAAGCAATGCCAAACGCCGCCTCCCGTTTTTACCGGACGGCAAAAAATCTCTCCAGACTCCTGGATGAAATTCACGAGCATTTCCCGGATGCATCGTATTATGCCGCATCCGGCACGTTATGCTTACTGCTGGGGGAGAGCCATAGCAAGTCTGACGTGGCGCAGCAGGAGCTTTTAGCCCATGCAGCTCCTGGCTTGAGGGTTGAAGGGGGGGACTGGTAGTGGAGAATACTTTCGGTAAAGAGTGACTGGTAAACGTCATTGTGGGGGATATTAGTTGGCCGATTATTTTGTCAGTAGCCGTAAATCCTGAATACCGTTACTATCCGTAAATCGGCAGTCTTTCCTTGAACGTTGAGCCGTATATTAGCATTAATACCTAAAACCCCCTCCGGCTATTCGCCGGAAAATCAGATACTGGGAAAGGGAGGAAGAAAGTGATGCTTATGAATTTTTTCCATGAAGGTGGTTAGTATGCGTAAATCCGTTTCATTTGCAGTGGTTACTTTTTTTACTGGTATCAACCTCGTTATAAACCCGTTCCTGGAGGAACCTGCATTATGGGGGGCGCTCCTTGCAGGCATTTTCATTCTGATAAACATTGTGGCGGAAAAAATGCATCTTTGGAGTGGCGTTGCGTGGATTATAGCCGCTGGCATAATTCTCGCCATGATGATTAATGGTTACGTTCTAGGCGATAAATTCAAATATCTTATCTGCGTTTTCTCTTTCTTGTCTTCTGCCTGGTATTCCGTTGTAGAGTTTAGGAAGAAAAAAGCAGCGCAGGCTTCATAATATAAGGGTTTATGCGCGAGCAGATTAATATACTTTTCGCGAAATCTAACCTGATTTTTTGTGTTTAACCAGAAAGTAAAGGCTGAATTATGGTAACTGAAAAGGAACTAATTGAATTTGACCTACTACAGAACTTCGGCGAACGATGGAAATACCGATATTCAGCTGGCGCTAAATATATCTTTGCCAGCAGTAAGGCTCGGGCAATTGAAGGTGCTACAGAAGCATTCAGGAAAGCTAGACCGGGTGAGCTTTTAACACGTGAGGAACGCTATGAGAAAGCAAACCAAGATGATATCGAACAGTCGGATAATCGGTGGAAACACCTTAACCTTGACGATCTGCAAGCGCTTTTCTCACGAATGGGAGGTGATATTAAGTCGCTACAGGGGGCCTCTCTACGTGAGTTCACCGGGAACGGCGGTCGGCGTACGTCAAGTGCGGTTGCGGCTCAGGGGGCACGGGATACAGCACTAATGTGTATGCGACTTGAGCGCTACATACAATGGCGGCGGGAAAAATAGACTTTCTTGGCTCCATATCCCTGCATCAGCTGCAATACTGTGATAATTTTACGTCATCAACGTCTCGGAAATTCAGGTAGGCCGTATGAACGCTATTTTTTCTGATCTCCCAGTCAAAGACGGTAAATCCGGCTCGTGGACATTGGATACTTTCACTATCACCGAAAATGACGCAGAACGTCTTGCTATTCGTGCCGACTTTTCAGGCAATCAGGATGAATTTATTCCAGCGGGAGAGTATCGTCGTCTCTCATACAACAGTGATGTCGTGATGTCCAACACACCGATGGAAATACGGACCTGCATGGATTTCATCGAGCGGGCGACAGGCCACGTGCTTATCAATGGACTGGGCCTTGGAATGGTGCTTAATGCAGTATTAATGAAAGCAGACGTCACGCACGTTACTGTTATTGAGAAAGAGCAGGACGTGATCAACCTTGTCGCCGCGAGCTTTGCGGACGATAAACGCGTAGAAATTATCTGTGCAGATGCGATGACTTTCGTTCCACCAGCAGAGGTCACCTATGATGTATGCTGGCACGACATATGGCCTCAGTTCTCAATGGGGAATCTTGATGAAATGGAAATGTTGGAAAGAAAGTACCTTTATCGTTGCCAGTGGCAGGGTTCCTGGGGTAAGGAACAATGCCAGAAAGAGTTAATTAATTTTATCCAGATTGAGGGTGAAATTGAAAAATGGCTGCAAAGGGTTTAATGAAAATAAATTTTCGTATATAACACCGGTATGGCCGTGTTTTAATTCAGAAGTTATGACGTGGTATGTTTAGGTGCTATTGTTGTTTTTCTGGCTTAATTCGAGTTAATAGATCTTCCGTTAACCTCCATCTTTGTTATTAAAATGGGGGTTGCATACGCAATTAAATAATGTACCCTGGAGTTCGGGTTATCTGTGGTTTTCGCACATAAATTGCGCATCACTACAAGGTGATATATCTGCTTACTTTATTCTGGGGTTTATTATGAGTACACAAAATTCTTTAGAAATACTTCTCGCCTGGCTTAAGGGTAATGTTGAAATGGAAACAGATATCATCTTTGCTGATGATATTGACTCCGCAGCCATGATACCCGCAGTTCAGTCTGCTATCGCTGGTTTAAAATTTGATGTATTTAACGATGAAGTGAGTAACCTATTAAAGGTTAAACATAAGCAGGTCGTTAAAGACGCTCTGGACGCAAGCTCAGACTTTCTGGATGCGGATTGCGTCATGGACCGACTGGGTATTTCATACAGTGATGCAGAACTCCGGACTTCCGGTGCTCTGGAGCTGCATAACGCTCTTCTCGGATGGGCATCAGAATGACCGAAATAGCCCAATGCCCGGCAGTTAAGCAAATTAACTTTTATATACTGGAGGCCTCACCGGAGTTGCTGGTGGATCGCCGGGTATATCTTGAAGTTGTGTTGCTGAAAATCTGGCGAAGCCGACTTGAGACCATTCGGTCCTGGAATTGTGTTTCTGATGAAGATCGCATTCTGGCTGAAGCATATCAACGTGGCATAGATTTTCTGACGAAAACATTCAGGCTCGTCACCCTGGATTGATCCTTTAACTCAACTGAGATGCAGAGGACGGAACATGTCTGAGAGCAAAGCCTTCAGGCCCGATGGCGGTGGAATGAGCTTAGGGCGCATTAAGGAAATTGCTGATAACCCGTATTGTGATGAAGAAAAACGGTGGCTGGCTCAAACGTTTTTGGCAAGAGCCAGTCAAAAACCAGTTGCATATGTGGATGCGGTTAATCTGCGCCAACTCCAGCGGGGGGAAGTGGAATCAGCGGTAATTTTCACCAATATGGAATGTACAGCACTTTATCTCAATCCTCCTGCCATTCTTAACGGCGTCGATACTCCGCAGGTGACGAGATGTGCAGACCTGCTCGATTTAGAGCTACGCATTGCAGAAGCCAAACGAATGGGTCTCGACACGACCTCGGTTGAACAGAAGTACAATGAGTTAATTGAAGAGATTCGAGCGAAAAGGCATCATTCGGGGAATGGACGCTGACCTGCTCAGCATGAGCATGGTTTGCAGTCAGAAAAAGTTACTTTTAAAAAACACTATAAATAAAATGGTTAAGAGAGGTTTGAATGAAAACTAACGAACAATTACTCAGTGCACTGGTTGCTGCGCTGGAGTGGATTGATGCTGTGCCTTCTGATACGGTTCTGCCCGCAATGCCAGGATTTGACCGCGACGAAGTGAACGAGTTGATCGCGAACGCTCGCAAAGAGCTGCAATCAAAGGCGAGCTAAACAGATGCGCTGATCTGTGCATAGCAGGATACTGGTACCTGCTATGTTTCCGACGGCGTGGTTCTGAACCTGCAAAGTTACTTTTTCATCGTCGTTCGTTCGTCCATTTTTCGAACAGGAATCAACATTAGAGGTCGAACGTCTATGATTTTCACAATCAGATAAAAATAATTTTTCCTTTCCCCACAAACTTTGCCTCCTTACCCGATCGTTGCTTTTATCAAAAAGTTACTTTTGAAAACACGGACTCAGCACCTGAATAGTTACTTTTCTGCCCTGGTAAACGTGTCCGAGCGTCTTTTCTACCCTCAAAAAAAGTAACTTTTGACGATTTATGCCGTAAAACCAATGAAACACGCATCCTCTCTATGACCCTTCATTTCTCGCATCTCATTAAAAATGCTCCAGAAATTATGGAATACGGGAAACCACTACAAAAATTTTCTTCCTCTAAACACTAAAATCCGCCTCCTGGTTCCCTTGTCACAAAGAAATCATGTGTAGAATTTTTGCCGTGAACAAAAAAAAGTAACTTTTTTCACGCCAAAGTGAAAATAGGGGCTTGATGGAGCGTTTTGAAAATGTATCCTGGGTCTAACAACGGCAATGACCGTTTAACCACATACAACAGGAAGAGGAAAATTCAATGACTACTGCAACTATGGCAACTCCAGCTAAAACCAAAATCGAAAATGTTTCTCTGCGCACCTTCTTAGAAAAAAATGGTATCGGTGGTCGTCTGGGCAATGGTCTTGTTATGGACCCGACGCATCTGAACATTATCCCTGGCTTCAACACCCGTACCGCAGGCCTGGGTGAGGCTTACTGGGAACTCCCGGAAGTTAAGGACCACCTGGCGCGTCTGGCGCAGCAATATGCCGATAGCCCTCTGGAAATGGCCCCTATGGTTGTCCAGGTTCGTGATGGCCAGGTTGTCATTCGTCAGGGACACTGCCGTCACCGTGCAATCCCTCTGGCTAATAAAATTCGCGAAGAACGTGGAGAAGGCCCGGTAGATAAAATCCGTGTTGACGAGTTTCGTGGCTCGGATGGTAAAGCAGAGCTCTTTAACCTTAAAGGTAACGATCAACTGCCGGTTTCTATCGTTGCGCAGGCAGAATCACTGTACCGCCTGCACAACGATAGCGAAGAGCCTATGAGCATTGAGGAACTTGCCGAAGCCCGGAAAGTCTCCGTTACCCATGTTCGTAAATTGCTCAAAGTTCACACCGCCCCGGAAGCGTTAAAAGGTCTGGTCGTAAAAGGTGTTGTCGCATATTACGCGGCGCTCGACGTGATGGAAAAATACCCTGATAACTGTGTTGCTATCATTCAGGAAGCGTTTGATAAGTTTGGTAAAGCCACTGACAAAACTATTGGTCAGGTCATTCTGGCTCAACGGACAGGCGAAAACGGCCCCACCGGTGAATCTGATGGCAACGTGACAACCATTACAACGACTGATGCAGGTGACGCATCCGGCGCATCCGGCGCATCCGGTGGTGCGGTGGATGGTTCTGCGGGTAGCGTGGCTGGCGCGGCTGGTGGCTCGGAAGAAGGTGCAGAGAGTAACAATACCGAACCAACACCAACACCGGCACCGAAACGCGAACCTAAACCAAATATCAAAACTCAGCCGTCTGTATTCGATGTGCTGCCGAAAAAAATCTCTAAGGAGATTGTAGACAACTCCCTTGATGTTATTAACCGTATCGTTACTGAAGCGAAAGAAATTCCGTTTATGGAAGACGGTGCGGAAGTTCTCGCTAAAGCGCAGTATCAGCTGACTTTATCCTATGAAGAGTTTCTGCTGCTGACTGCGGCCAAAGACAGCTACGATAAACATCTGGAAAAAATCCAGAAAAAAACTACAGAACAGTAAGGTAATAATCCGTAACCGGGGAGATATCCCCGGCTAACATCCTGTTAAGTTCATTTCGAACACATTACCGGCTTGTTTTCAGACAAGCCAGGGACATACATAAAATGAATTTTATTAAGCTTATTATTTTATTTGCCGTTGTGGCTTTGCTGGTTTATGGATTCAGCGGTTTATCAGGAAAAGATTCCGTCGCCTTTACATTTCTGAGCTTTGGTTTTTCAGCTGTTATAGCTGCATTTTTCTGGATAATGATTGTGTTGCTGGTGGCTCTGTATTTGTTTGCTTCAAGCTCAATCAGTATTTATCCAAAAATGCTTTTCCTGGAAGGTACACTTTTTGGCTGGTGGTATTTTGTTTTCAATTTTCTTATACCAGACGGACAGTCTCTAACCTTGCTGGGCGTAAATATCTATAACCTTGGGGGTTATTTTATATACGGAACGACCGTGCTTATTGGTATCGGTATTGTGATGATGATGTTCCGGCGGTCAACTAATCAGGTTGATAAGGTGAAAAAGCATGGCTGATTTCGCTTCAACAAAACAAAATTCATCGTTTGAGCTTTGGTTTGAACAACTCCAGATTTTGGCTGAACTGAATGGTGATGTCGCTGGAGAAAAGGCTGACTGGGTGCAGGCCTATGAAGCGGGAATGGCTGTTGATTCTGCGTACTATGAAGCCTTTGGTGACAGTGATGACTGACACGAACAATCAGGAAAGAAACGGTTCAAAATTTCTGTTTGGTGTGACTTCTACCGACCGCATTATTCAGACTGAGCAAGGCGATGGATTCATTAATTCATGTATCGCAGCTCACGGGATTATCACCAAAATTATTTTGACGAGCTATCGTGCTGCTGGTGCTCTTACGGAGATGGTTCTCTTTAATGAGCAAGGTGCTACCTTCGTTATTACCATTGAGTCAGGGGTGTTTACACCTTCTGGATTAGTGCTAACAGATGAAGATATCCAGATAGCACACAAGCAGATCACATTATCCGACACAACAGACATATTAATCCTGGCAACGAGGATGGCTAGACGTGCAGGGCTTAAGCCTGTTTTTCCTGAACAATCGGAATTTAGTTCGATTTTAGAATTTACAGTCAATTGACGCACATTTATTAAGGTGAAAATATGAGTTCTGATGGTGTTGAATTGTCTTCTATATGGGAGGCGGGTTCCTGGTTTCCCGTTCGTGCGTTTGGCATTCTGTTATTAGTTATGCTGTTCCTGATGATTGTTTTTGGTGTTTTTAGGAAAGATTTTTCCCATTTAAAACCACTGCTCACATTGTTTGTTTTGTTAATTGCTCTTGGCGGGACGATACTCTTTACGACCTTATTCTTTTCTGCCAAAAACAAAAATGAAGCTGAATGGCGAGACTGGGCAAAAGACCACTGTAAAATTGTTGCTAAAAAAGATGGGTCAACAACCACTGGTGTCGGTATATCCCTGAAAGGGCAGGCAGGCCTGTTTATTGGCGGAGAGCCAGGGCAGACCGGTTACAGTTGCGATGATGGCGTGACTTACTGGAAAAATGATTGATACGTATTTTAGTAGTGTTCTTTTTTCAATGAAATAAAAACTAATAAGGTATTTTCTATGAAACGAGATAATGCATTGCCCGCTTTAGTAAAAGCAAATGTGGAGAATTACAGGGGCGCGATTGCCCTTTATCTAAAGCAAACAGAAGATAACGCACTGGTATTTATCATCGGTGAAGCAGGCGCAGGTAAATCTTATCTGGCAAAACTCGAATTACCGAATGCTTTATATCCCACACCTCAGCAATTTGCCGAATGTGATCATATCTCCACGATGTTCACAGGATTTGACGTAGTCATTGATGACATTCTCCGGTTTGACTCAGACAAAGTCATAGAATGTATTCAGGCGGTCCATGCTTCTGGGCATAGAGTCATGGTCACCGGGCAACCGGTCGACCTTGAATTGTGCACGGGCCTACTGTCGCGTTTACCAGTGGGTTACCGCACTATGTTTTCGACGCTGATGGGGCATAGCGATTTGCAAGAGATGAAAGGCAAAGACAACTCCGTGGAACCACCGAAAACAGGTCCCGTTCTGCACTAGAAAATAAGTGATCAGGTGAAGGCGATCATCCCCCACCTTTTCTGGTTGAGGTCTTTCATACCCCAATCAAAGAATAAAATGTCCTCTCAGTCATTTCTCTGGTTGAGGGTGGACAGCGGTTATGCATTTTTAATCTTGCCGCCATCGCTATGGTGGGCTTTTAAGGGGAATAATTTTGACTCATCCAGTCGATTTAGTCTTTCAGTCGCTTACACATATCGTGGAACCTTTCATGGGGGAATCAGTATCTATCCCTCAAAAATGTTCATGTTGTCAGCGTGACCCGGACGAGTTTGGTCATGCCGGTTTCCTGATGGTCAATGGCTATGGTGAAAACGTGGCTCATTGCCGTTCCTGTCAGACTTTTTTTGTCTCAGCGCCAGAGCTTATGGGCGTCGAGAACCCAAAAAAACCCACCACCGGACAGAAATTTGGCATGTGGTCAGGGGTAGGGGCAGTCATTAATCTGGAAAATAACAGCGCTGTTTTATTGGCTCCTCAGGGGGTGGTCAATAAGCTACCCACGCATTTTTTCGAAGCAGTGAACGTTGTGACTGCAACGAGCGGTCAGCACCTGGAATATCTGTTTAACACCAACCTGAAATTCCCGATCATTTATATCCAAAACTTCGGTGTCAAAACATACGAGCTTATCCGGTCATTACGGGTTAGTCTTAGCGGCGATGCTATTTTTACCTGTGCGGATCAGCTAATGACCACTCAGAATGAAGTCCTTTTCACGCTCGATTTAAATAAAGCTAAAGAACTTCATCTGGAAATGCAGAACTATTCCAAAAAAGAAATAGATGCCTTTATTCGAACGGTAACCCAACTGGCCTTTTCACGGATAACCCCTGAGGCAGCATCTAATCAGTTTAAAAAAGACAACCTCATTCCTTTGTTGCAGTTGTTACCGACTGATCCGCATCAGCGCCTTAGCATTTTGCGTCTTTTGAAAAAGGTATAACTATGATTTTCTACGATAATGCATTTCGTTTACGGATACCGCACACGAGTATTTATCGAATCCACCAGCACCTGGATTTCTTCGTTCAGGAGCGGAAGGGGGAGAAGCTGCCATATTCTTTTAAAATTCTTCCTGGTACCGCTAATGATGCACAGTTGCTTGTTCGCACAGCATCACCTCTTGGCCTACCCGGTGAAAAACCGCGTGAGCTTACGCTATCCGAGGGGGATGGGATTTCGTTCATCACTTCCATGGCCATTTTCCATAAAGCCAATCAGACAGAAGGTACTGGCCGACGTCAGTACGCACCTTCTGACGATAAAAAACATGATCTGGCCGTTAACAAAATAATCAATGCCGGTTTCGAGCCCGACCATATTGTCGTAGGTGGGGCTGAAATTGTTCACGTTGGGAAGGGCAATTCCGGTCGTGGCTTTACGCTACCGGTGTTCACGATCCAGGGTATGGTCGTTGTCAGCAACAAACAGGAAGCAGAGAAAGCTATTGTCTTTGGCATTGGTCCCAAACGAGTCTTTGGTTGCGGCTTCATGCACCTGACAGGGCAGGGACTATGAACATGGATACAGCTGCTTGTTTCACGAGCGCCGGGCTTTCTTTACGTAAAGTCCAGCAGGACTTTATTGAGGCCGCTGGCCTGGGCCTTAATGTCCAAAACAAGCTGGCGTTACTCAGCGCCGAAACAGGTGTGGGTAAAACGTTAGGGTACCTGGTTCCGGCCATGCAGATTCTGGTGAAAAACCCTGGGGCAAAATTTGTTATCGCAACTAACTCCCATGCCCTGATGCATCAGATTTTCAGAAGCGACCGTCTAAGTCTGGAACGTATGGCAGAAGAGGCCGGAATAAAAGTTACTTTTTCCCGTCTGATGGGGAAAGCCAGCTATATTTCGCCGGATAAAGTGCGGGAGCTCCTTCGGGTGAGTGATACCTATGATTCGGAGACCGTTCAGCTTCTTGAAAAACTACGGGGCTGGTCAAAACCTCTGGTTGAATTTGAAGAGGAGTATGGTGAACTACCGACGCTGATAAAGCCGGATATGGTCACGTTTTCTTTCTGGGATGATATCCAGAATGTTAACGATATTCGACGTGAAGCACTGAACGCAGACTTCATCGTCACAACTCACGCTATGGTGATGATTGATTGCCTTTGCAATCACGGCATCCTGGGAGACAAAGAGAATCTGTACCTGATCGTCGATGAGGCGGACATGTTTGTCGATATGTTAGAGGTCTGGAAACAACGCCGCTTCAATCTCCGCGAGTTGCTCAGTTCGTTCAGCGCATATATCCCTAGAACTGGCGTTGAGATTATCAAAGAGCTGGAAAGCGATATTACCAAAATCGCTGGTGGTCTGCATTTTTGTAGTACGCCCGAAGCCGTTGAACTCTTTGACCGCAGCTTTAAAGCGCTGGCGATGGTCGGGCGAAAAATCAAAGATGAAGAGCCCCGTAAATCTTTCTTTGATTGCATCTACAGGTGGGAAATGCTCGGGATGTCCGGAGGGCAGAAAGGGATCGGTGTCTCCAAAGTTCGCTATGAACCCGCTTTAATCGCTGTTAATCCGTTTATTGGTATGAACCTTGGCAGGTACTGCACCCAGTGGCGCAGCGCATTACTGACGTCCGCTACGCTTGCGATTACCAACACACCAGAGGGCGGCATGGAGTGGTTGTGCAAAACGCTGGCGCTCAATGACGATATGGTTTCAATCAAAAGAATTTTCGCTCCAGAAAGCTATGGCACTATGACTCTTACTATAGCCGGTGCGGCTTTCCCTAAAGTCTTTAGCGACCCCAAAGAACAGGAGTTTTCCAGTAAATGGCTTGCTGCAGTCACTGACCAGCTATCCCGCATGCCTGGCCCCGTCCTGGTGTTAACTGCGAGTCATTCAGAAACCCGTGCTATCGCCGGTCGACTGGGTGAAGTTTCGCAACCGGTATATATCCAGCAGGCGGGTCAGCCGCTATCTGAAATAATCAAACTCTACCAGAAGAAGCCTGGCATTCTGATTTCAGCTGGCGCATCTGTTGGTCTGAGTCCGAGAGGAGAGCAAGGCGAACAGATTTTCCACGATCTACTCATCACCAGAATCCCTTTCCCGCCGCCGGACAGGATGAAGGTTGAAAGCCTTTACGGTTACCTGAAAGACCGTGGCTATGGACTCACTCTGGAATCCGTTCACCGGACTATTTACCTCGAAAATTTGCGAAAAGTTATCCGCAAAGGGAAACAGTCGGTAGGGCGGGGTATCCGCAGTGAAACCGATAGTATCAGAATAATGATTCTTGACCCGCGCTTCCCGGAACCTGCCGACCTGTCGTCAAGGCATCGATCCCTGGAACATATCATTCCCGTTCGATTCCGCCGTGAATACCGCTCATGCGAAATACTCTCTCCGGCACATTGTGAAGAGGACATCCAGTGTTAAATCTAAAACCGTATAGGGTAATTATGTCATCCCTGACGCCGGTAGTAATCAGCGGGATTGCCCCGTCATTAGACGGCATCCTCTATGAAGCACTATCTCAGGTTATCCCCAGTAACGAGCCTGATACTGTTCTGGCACGACTGAAAGAAATTCTTCTTTTTAACGACGAACTAGGTGTTTTCCACGCTTCATCTCTGCGTTTTGGTATTACACCTGAGCAGGGGATAGGTGCGGCCAGCAGCGTGCGGTGTGATTACCTCGGAGATGAGAAATTAAGCTCCGCTATGTTTTCACCTCGCTCCCGTGGCGGCAAGTTCACCCGGGTAATCACGACCGGTGGCCCAACTAAAAAAAGGATGACAACCCGACCTGCGTATTCCGCACCTTATTTAACTTTTGATTTTGTCGGCGACGACGAATCTGTAGAAATTCTCCTTAACCACGCCCATGTTGGCGTCGGGTACGACTATTTCTCAGCGGCTAACGGGGAATTCAATAACGTGATGATTATTCCCCTGGATTGCGACACGAGCATTTCCTTCGAAGGGATGGCGACAAGACCCGTACCTGTTAATAAGGGACTAGATGGGATTAGAGGTGTATCTCCTCTCGTTCCCCCCTATTTCATCGGTGATAAAACCAGCGTGGTTTATCCAGCACCAGTCCGAACTCAACTGATTTCTGCTTTATTGCGAGGCTAACTAATATGAGAACTTTAAATTTCAACGGTAAAATTTCGACTTTAGAACCAATGACCGTTTCCTTAAAAAATGCAGTCACAACTACAGGGCATCGTTTGCCTCGCAACGGTGGCTTCAATTCCGCACCGTATTTCCCCGGCACCAGCATTCGAGGTACCCTCCGCCATGCTGCTCACCTGGTCGTTGTCGATCGTGTGGGTCTCAATACCGAAGGTAAAGCTCCGTTCGACCTTGCCGAGCACTTCATGCTCGCCCAGGGCGTAGATATTAATGGTGAGGCGGAAACTTTTGCTGCAGGCGAAATTAATGCCGGTTCTGAACTGCGTAGCAAAAATCCCCTGCTCAGTCTTTTTGGCCGCTGGGGTCTGAGCGGGAAAGCTGGCATTGGAAATGCTATTCCGACAGGTGATAACCAATGGGCTATGTTTGGCGGCGGGGCTCGCGCCATTATGTTTGAAAGAAACGAAAACTTGATGGATTATCTTGAGACGGACCAGGTCGACCGCCTTGAACGGCTGTTGGAAGAACAGGCAGAAGCCAGTGTTGATATCTCCCAGATTAAATCTGAACAAGACGCAATCAAAAAAGAGATGAAGTCTGCAGATAAAGACGCGAAGGCTGAGCTCCAGATCAAATTGAAAGTTCTGGACGAAAAGATTCAGGCAAGGAAGGACCAGAAACAGGAATCCCGTGAATCTATTCGACGTCCTATCGACCCGTACGAAGCATTCATTACCGGCGCAGAACTCAGCCACCGCATGAGCATTAAAAATGCGACTGACGAAGAAGCCGGACTGTTCATTTCCGCGCTAATTCGTTTTGCTGCCGAACCTCGTTTTGGTGGTCATGCAAACCATAACTGTGGGCTGGTGGAGGCAAACTGGACAGTGACTACGTGGAAACCGGGTGAGTTGGTCCCCGTTACTCTGGGGGAAATCAGCATCACACCTAATGGCGTAAATATTAAAGGGGATGAGCTGACTGCGATGGTGAAGGCATTCAATGATAACCAATCGTTCGATTTCACTACCCGCTAACGCCATTAGTTGGTAGATTTGCGAGTGGCATTTTATTATTTTACAATCAATTGGTTAGTTTTGGAGTATGTCCCCCGCTGGCGGGGGTTATCGGCGATTGGATTACTGGCTCTCGTTGTTGGGCTAGTATGTCCCCCGCTGGCGGGGGTTATCGGTATTTAGTCAAACCATGAGACCGCGCACTCTGGTATGTCCCCCGCTGGCGGGGGTTATCGGCCACAGGGGCGGTGAGCTGCTTATTTGATTATGTATGTCCCCCGCTGGCGGGGGTTATCGGTCTCCGTTAACAGTTTCATCGCCAAGGACTGTATATGTCCCCTGCTGGCGGGGGTTATCGGTAGGCAGAAATGACCTGGATGAGCGAGGTTATGTATGTCCCCCGCAGCCGGGGGTTATTGGTGTCCCATTTGCGGCGCTGTTGCCAAAACGCGGTCTGTTTCTCGCAGGCGGGGGTTATCGGGGCAGGCGCTCTACCTGCTGAGCTTAACCAGCAGTATGTCCCCCGCTGGCGGGGGTTATCGTCATATCAATGATCCCAATTCTGTTCAGTTGCAGTGCGTCCCCCGGGGACGGGGGTTATCGGTCCACAACCAGATCATAAAATCTCCTTCCCGAGTGTGTCCCCCGGTTGTGGGGGTTATCGGTAGACTAAATATGGGGCGACGACCTCGCCACAGTTTATCCCCCGGATGCGGGGGTTATCGGTTGTATGACCGGGTTCCACCTGGTGTCTGGAAGTGTATCCCCCGCATCCGGGGGTTATCGGTTCTTCAGCGCGTCAGTCCCGCTTCCCTGTATGTATGTCCCCCGCATGCGGGGGTTATAGACCAGTTGGTCTTTTCGGAATTGATGGTTTTCGGGGCGGGCCCCGTAAACGGGGGGATGGACGATAGCGAAAGCTCTCCGTGATTCCTCTCTTGTGTGCCCACAATCTCGTGGGGAGTGATGCGAATGAATTTTGGCGAGCAGGGGGCGCATCCCTGATTTCGTCTAGTCGATTAACTCAAACAGTAGCGCGTTCCTGGCAATTTCTTCTCCTGCATTCATGATGAAGCAACTCAATGTTAGAATATTTGCTCAAGGAAAGTTACTTTTCTTTCGTATAGACGTTTACACAAAATTCAACTCAATAACCTAATATCCTAGATAGCTCCACGGTATTATGCCTGGTGCCAAGGGGTTACATATGAGTTATCAGGTCGTTTTAATCTAAAATTGACGTGCGGGAATTCTCCCCGATGCTCCACTATCCATACTTCCTTGACCACTTCTTCGCGTCCTGAATTCGCCTTAACTATGAATGCTCTTACGGTTTCATCTTCCGGATCGATAACAATACATCCCGACCTAATGTCATCGCCAAATAAGGTAGGACAATCTTTATTCCCATATACTTCTGCAATACTTCCGTGATCGTTAATTCTCCAACCTGGAGAAATAACTATCGATGGTAATTTAAAAGCATCATCCATTAAGAAAACCTGCTTTACATAATTGTCAACCGAGTCTTTAACTTGATCGCATCCAGTAAGCAATAAGCCTGACATTATTGTTAGAATGATAGGTTTCATTTTCATGAGAAACGCCCTCCTTTTTTTATAATTTATCACGTGTCGTAATTGTAATCATTATTTATGAGTCACAAGCGGGAATTAAAGGGCTGATGCAATCAAAATGGAGTGTACGATCAGCTTCATCATTTGATATCGTCTGGTAGACGCCTCGATGCCAGTGTTTGGGTTTACCCAGATGAAAAACAGCCAGAAATTATGAGGTTGCCTTTGAATCTGTTTACTTGAGTCCTGATGGACTAGGCACCTGAAAAAATACAAATTATACTGTGTATTTATACAGTTGTGTATTTTTGAGAGATTCTGCTTATGTTTTTGATTCCTAAAGATAACCCTGAAGTAATCGCGCTCCCATTGTTTGTGGACCGATGCGCTGCCGGGTTTCCAAGCCCGGCCCAAGACTATACCTCCAGTGAGTTAGACCTGAACGATTATTGCATAAGGCATCCCTCTGCAACCTATTTCGTCAGGGCGCAAGGGAACAGCATGCAGGATGTAGGAATGCGGGATGGAGATTTGCTGGTGGTGGACCGTTCACTACGTCCTCAGAACCGAGACATTGTGATTGCCGAAGTGGACGGTGGCTTCACAGTTAAACAGCTCCAGACTACTCCGGAACTGGCCCTTCTGCCCATGAATAATGCCTATTCGCCTATTTTCCCTAATCCTGATGAACTTACTATTTTCGGCGTGGTGACACATTGGGTTCACCGTGCTCGGGGTAATATCTGATGTATGCACTGGCTGATGTAAACAGCTTCTATGCAAGCTGCGAAAAGGTTTTTCGCCCTGACCTTAGAGATAAGTCATTGATTGTTTTGAGTAATAACGACGGCTGTGTAATCGCCAGATCAAAAGAAGCCAAAAAATTAGGTATTCCTATGGGATTACCTTGGTTCAAATTACGTGATCAGAAGTTCTCAGAACCTGTTATAGCCTTTTCGTCCAATTATGAACTCTACGCGAGTCTAAGTTCCCGGGTACAGTCCTGTCTGGCGGAATTATCGCCTGGCGTAGAAGAGTACAGCATTGATGAATCTTTTATTTGGGCGGGTGGCATTGAAAACTGTATGTCATATGAAGATTTCGGCCACCAGCTGCGTGAGCACGTCTACCGAAGTACAGGCCTGACTATTGGTGTGGGGCTGGCTCCGACCAAAACGCTGGCAAAAGCCTGCCAGTATTCCAGCAAGACCTGGCCCCAGTTCGGAGGGGTACTCGCGCTGACTGCAGGCCAGCGTAATCGGATCGACAAGATGCTTTCTCTGATGCCGGTAGAGGAGGTGTGGGGGGTTGGTGGACGAACCACGAGTAAGCTTCATGCAATGGGCATAACCACTGCGCTGGAGCTGGCTAGGGCAAACCCTGCATTCATACGAAGAAACTTCACTGTAGTCCTTGAGCGTACCGTAAGAGAACTCAGGGGGGAAAGTTGTATTAATCTGGAAGATGCCCCTCCGCCAAAACAACAGATCGTATGCAGCAGGAGCTTTGGACAGCGCATTACAACGTATGAATCCATGCGGCAGGCAATTTGCCAGTATGCTGAACGTGCTGCGGAAAAGCTGCGGCAGGAACGTCAGTACTGCGGCCACCTGTCTGTTTTCATTAAAACCTCTCCTTTTTCCAAAAATGAACCGTATTACAGCAAAATTGCAAGCGAGCGACTCAGCATCCCATCACGTGATACACGAGACCTTATTGCAGCTGCTGGGCGTGCTCTGGATAAGATCTGGAAAGAGGGACATAACTACGCCAAGGCAGGCGTCATGCTGAACGATTTCAAACCAGCTGGCGTGACTCAGCTCTCGCTGTTTGATGAAGGGAAGCCTTATGCGAACAGCGATGCACTCATGAACGTACTGGATACGATCAATAATTCAGGCAAAGGCAAAGTATGGTTTGCAGGTCGAGGCATCGCACCGGCGTGGACAATGAAGAGAGACATGCTCTCTCCGGCTTACACGACCCAGTGGGACTCCATACCGATCGCTACACTCTGAAGTATCACAATCAGGGAAAATGTATACAGGCTGCTCAGTCTCATTAGCTGGTGGTTGATATTTGCACAACAATAACTATTCCAATATGCCGCTACTGCTATTTGATAATGCCTGGGGAATTTTGACATGGTCACTCGTCGTTTTTTTAGAGTTAATCTTCAAACAGCAGCCCCGACCCTTCTGTAAACAAAAAGTACGAGCGTATCTGGAGAACAAGGGGGTTGTTTTGGCGCTGCTCTGTGTCTACACAGAACCATACATAGCCCAATACGAACGTGGTAACTGGACTGTTAGTCACCGCCTGGCACGACAACATGGGCAGTTGCAGGGAAAGCAGAAGGGGATAATCGGGAGAAGACCGGCAGGGAGCAAGAGACGACTCAACCTCAGAAGAGGCTGGTGAGCCTGGCAGAAAATACGTCAAAAACTATCTAAAATATTATTCACTTATCATCATTTTAGACCTGGGAGGGTGGGGTTATACAGGGTATAATGATGACGGCGCTTGAGGCTTTTTTGCCTCATGATGTTTGAGTGGTTTGGATGTTGTGTGGCAGAAAGCAGAAAGCCCCGAGTAATTTTTCAATTAACCTGCACTGCACCCATTTAGTTGGACTCTCAAATTGGAGAGTCCCATGTCCAGACGTAAGTATACCTTTGAACAGCGCCTCGAAGTGGTTATGCACTATTTCGCTACTGATGAAGGCTATCGCTTAACATCCGCTCGCTTTAACGTTCCCAGAACCCAGGTAAGATTATGGGTTGCAGCCTATGATGCTTATGGAGAAGAAGGTCTAAAGCCCAGAGATAAGGGCGTATCCATTGAACCCGAAATCAGAGTAGAAGCCGTGAAGGCTGTACTGACGGGAAGGATTTCCCAGACGCAGGCTGCTGCGAAATTTAACGTCGCTGGTGCGGCCTCTGTTGGGAAATGGATGAAGGTGTTCAGCGAGCATGGAGAGGAAGGGCTTCGTTCTCTTCGTGTGGGCAAAAAAAGGGCACTTCATATGATTGATGATCCTGTTACGCTTGAGGTAGCACTGGAACGTTCGAAAGATAAACGTATTCAGGAGCTTGAGCAAAAAGTACGGTATCTTGAGTTACGGGTGCTGTATCTAAAAAAGTTGAAAGCCTTAGTTCGGTAAGGGATAAGGTCAGAATTATCGACGAACTGAGGCAGCACTATCCGTTCGACCAGCTTTTGCAGATAGCTCACATACCCAGAAGTACATTTTACTATCATCTGAAAGCGCTCCATTCCCCGGGGAAATACGATGAAGTAAAATGCAGAATCAAAGAAATTTATGATGAGAACCAGGGCCGATATGGTTATAGGCGGATAGCACTGGCGCTCAGAAGAGAGGGTGGGGCGTTGAACCACAAAGTGGTTCAACGCCTGATGAATTTACTACACCTCAAAGCCGCGATAAAAGTAAAACGCTACAGCTCCTGGCGGGGTGAGCATGGGCATATTGCTGACAATATCCTGAAACGAAACTTCAAAGCCAGCAGGCCCAATGAAAAATGGGTCACCGATGTCACTGAATTCGCCGTCAGTGGCCGAAAACTCTACCTTTCACCCATTATTGATCTCTTCAATAACGAAGTGATTTCCTTCAGTATTTCAGAACGTCCAACCATGCCGATGATCGATGACATGCTCGTTAAGGCATTTGCCAGACTTGATGCGGGCGTCAATCCGGTTCTTCATTCAGATCAGGGCTGGCAATACCGTCATCGATGGTACCAGTATCAGTTACGCGAGTTTGGCGTCATACAAAGTATGTCCCGCAAAGGCAATTGCCTCGATAATGCCTGTGCAGAATGCTTTTTCGGGACGTTAAAATCAGAATGCTTTTACACCAGTGAGTTTAAGGATATTGAGGAACTAAAGATCGCTATTGAGGACTACATACGATACTACAATACCCGGAGAATCAGCCTTAAATTTAATGGTCTTAGTCCGGTTGAATACCGCCTAAAGAACTATCCAGTGAGAATTTAAACCGCTGATTTGTACCTGGGATGCTTTCAGGAGCACTCTTAAATAAGAGCGATTTGTATGCTCTGAATTCTTACGTTCTGGCTAATGAGATTACCTGAGCTGAACGTCCGCTTTGAGCGATCAACGGACATTCAAATGACGAACTACATATGAACTGGACAATGTAGTTCGCCATACTCATGATCCTTCAAATTTAAGGCTTTTTGATCACCTCAACGTTCAGGCTCGTAGTGCCATTCTCACGGCTTATCTGCCCGCTCACACGCACCAAATCCTGCGCATCGAAGTGCTGCCCGTTCCAGACTTTCTGTGGAATACGAACTTTGATGGTTCCGGTTGGATCGCGGAACGTATACCACTCTTCCTGCTGCTGGCTGATGACATTGCCTTCCAGTGTGATCCACGCCCCTTCGTGCATCGACGGCACGGCCTGAATGCGGCTTTGACTGTTTTCCTGCTGAACCTTATGACCGGCATACATGCGTTCAGTGGCGACTGGCTCTTTCTCTGCGGAGAAACCGCCTTGCGCTGCCAGGGCTGGAATGACGATGAATGAAGCGAGCAACACGCCGGTGACGTTGACGAGCTGGCGACGAATCTGACTGAAGTATTGTTTTTGCATAGCAGGTTCCATTTATGATTTTACATCCCCCCAGGGGGGATGCCTTTATGATAAATGAGCGGCTATAAAAGCTCAATTGCAATCCCCTGTGGGGGATGAAAATGTGACAGGCTTCAGAGATAAAAAACCCACCAATTGGTGGGTTCAGGCATGTGGCTTTTACAAGAGAAAATCAGCGGGTAACGCCGATCCAGCCATGGTAGCCCATGTAAATGCCGACCAGGGCTATCAGTACGCTTGAGAAGTATGGGGCACGGCGTGCCAGAGTATCCAGGCCACTCCAGCGTTTGGTTGCCTGGCGAACGCTAAACGCCGCAGCTGCACCCACAGAAACCAGCGTAATTGCTAAGCCGATGCTGAAACACAGTACCAGCGCGGCACCGAGCGTAAA
>NZ_ALNJ01000124.1:0-14136 GCF_000293135.1 Klebsiella sp. OBRC7
GCTGGTTCACTCCCGCCATTGATAGAGTTACTTGCTGGTGGTGTATAGTTGTCAGGATATGGGCGTGTTTCTGTGCTGAGCATTGCCTGAGTTGAGGATGCTGGTCGAGAGGCGAGTTTTGCAGTGACTTTGGGTTGCGACTGCGCATCAGGCTGCTCAAATACCATGCCTTGATCAACAGACATTTCGCCCGCCGTTACGCTATGGGTCGCTAATGTGGACGACGCGGTAAGCAACAGGATAATTATGCGTTTACTATTCAACATTTAGCCCCCCGATAAGTGGCAACACTACGTTCATTTTTAAATTGGCTATTACCAATCAGAAAATTCATTTCGGCACATCCGTTTTGTTTACTGATTGCTGATTTATTAATCTCTCGCTTAAAGATTTATATCTCGGTTAAATCAACTAACGAAATTCTGTCAGGAAGTTCGAGCTGCCGAAGATTTCTGCCTTTGACCTTTGTGTTTATCTTCTTCACTTGGCAGCAACGGTTTGCCACTCTTTATCTCAATGAACGTAATAATGGGCCGGTAGCCTTTTACGTTAACAGTAATCTCGTAATAGACTGGCGTGGTCGATGGTTTGCCGGTGATACCTTCGAGAGTTTGGTTACCGGTGACATAAAAAGTACCAACTGCTAACGGGTCGGTGATAACCCCGACCGGATTAAAAGAAAGCGAGATTCGGTCGCGCTTAATTTGGTCAATCTGGTCGTCCATTGCTTTCATAACTTTTGTGTAAATTGAAGCGTCAAGAAACGGGCCGATAGAATTCTTGAGTAGATCTAAAGTGGCTGGGTTAGCATTTCCAAAACTGTCGGCTATATATAACGCCCATGCCTTCATATAAGAGCTGCTGGCGGCTTTTTCATCCAGCCAGGCTGTTTCTGTAAGGTTTGGCGGAATAATAGTGATGGGTTGTGTTTTGGCTAACAGAGCATAACCAAGTACAAGGTTTGCCAGAATCATTGAGGCAGAGATTAACTTGAAACTTTTGTTTTCTAACTGAAGTCCAACTAACCCTTTTTTGAAATTATGGATATTCATACAATAAACTCCCGGTCGAAGGATTCAGGTACAAAAGTGCCACCACCGAATGTGACTCCGAATTTCCAGTAACAGAGGTGCATAAAATATTTCTCAGAAGCTCGCGCCAGAAAACCGCCATAAACACGTGAAACTACAACACCCAGAATTATCATCGGTAATAATCGTCCAGTGATAATCCCAACCGCGAGAGCAACGAAAAATGGCATGGCTTCATCAATCGACCAAAAAAATAACTTTGGTGGTTCGTCAATCGAGTGAGAAATATAAACAGGTTCCATGATGACCTCTCATATGAATTTTTTCAGATTTATTGACGACAAAATGCGCCTATTTCTGACCAGAGCCTGCAAGCTGAGCCATCATTTGCATAAGGCCTGCTCCATCTACTGCGCCCTGAACAATGGCTGACTTATCACCGTAGACAACAATGTTTGTAGGGGTCTTTTGGATACCAAGCTGACCTGCTTCACGAACGTCGTCGGCTATCTTGCTGGACGGCCTGGCCGCATTGATACATTCAAGTAAGCGGTTCGGGTCTAAACCAGTTTCGCGGGCGATTTGGTCTAGCGGTGCGCTAAGACCGTGCCCGTCAGATTGGCTGTAGCGGAATAACGCTTTAGATAACTGGAAGAAAGATGGATTTCCTCCCTGCTCAACAGCACACTCCGCTGCTAAAGCTTCAGTACGGGAAGCCTGCCCGTGAACAGGAACATGTTTGAAAACCATCGCAATATTCCCTTGTGATGAATCCACGAGATCCATAACGATTGGGAAATGTTGTTTGCAGTACTGACATTCAAAATCGGAATACTCAATGATATAGAACTGAGCATCCGGGTTCCCATAAATACGTTCGTTGTCCGTAGAAGGCGCATAGGCGGTATCGGGTTTGTTTCCAGTCCGGTAACCGACATTGGATTGTTTCTGCGATTCAGGTTTTAGGCCCGCTGCATTAATGTATTTTGCAAATGCGTCCAGTAGTTCGCTTTTGTTGTTTACTACGGGCTTGTGAGTCTCAGCAACGATCGCTAGGTCATTAAGAAGTTGGGACTGTCTATCGATTTGGTAAGTAAAAAATGCAGCCGTGCTTACCATAACCATGAGCGGAATTCCAAATATAAGAGAGTTCAAAATGTTCTTTTTCATTTGTAGCCTCTTGATTGCTGCAATTGTTCCGGCGTATAGATTTCGTTTGGCTTTTGGACTTTGACCTGAGACGCCTCAGCAGCTTTTTGCTTTTTAAGATAGGGCAGTATGATTTCAGCCATGTCTTTGTTCAGGACATCCCGTGACTGAGGGTAAGTTGATGCCGTGATCTTCTGATTGAGGATACGGATTTTTTCTGGGACATCAGAAATTAGCAAATAGCTAATCATCCCTACGGTAAACGTCAGGCAGAGCAGGGCAGAAAGAATAAATGGTTTCGAATTAGTCATGCATCACCTCGCACAGCTAATTTAACAAACATGAAATATTGAGGAAAAAGAAAAGCACCGCAAATTGAGGTGCTTTTCTTAAGGTTAAATACGTTTTGGTAGGTTTGAAATAAGTAGAGATGAACCAATAGGAATCATTACTATCATTATGAGTGCCCCGATCATTGGAGGCACAGGTAACGGTATAAAAAGCGACAGGAGAACGCTATATACACCCCAGCCAATCAATACCATGCTACGACGGTTAAGAAACGGACTGGCATATCCAAAGTTATATCTTTTTGCCATCCACCGCATTACCCCTGCAAACAGAGACGGGATGATGACCACGGCCATGTACGGTAACCAATACATATCAAGTGTTAAACGATACATAATCATGTAGAGCCAATAATTCAGGTTCTCGGCAATGTTCTGGAAAAGCCCAACAAAGTATTTCAGTGGCCCGCCGTGGTTGGCCATGTCGCTGGGAGGAAGCTGGTAAAAATCCTTTAACGCCTTATCAATCCCCGTATTTACAAATGCTTCAGTATAATTGTCGCGAGCCTTTTGCAATACCATGACGAAATCTTTTTCGCCTATCATTTTATGACCCCATGCGATTTCTTTCAGAGCATTAGACTTAAAATACTCAACCGGAAAGAAGACAGAGATAAAAAGGAGAATCGTCGAACTCCAGATGATCAGTGTCTTTATCGTCTTAGGCCACTTTTCCTCATTCAACTTATCAGACATTCGATATCCCCAATCTTCGCCTTCCTCCCAGCCTGGATAATCAGTTCGTTGGTTAGCTTTCTCGGGAGATTTATCCGTGAAGTAATTTCACAGAAATTCAACGTGTGTTGAAGTTCCCGGCAAACGAACAAGCCAAGCTCAATGATATAGATCGCAAGCCGCTCCCAGTCATTCAGCTCCTGCTCGTTGTCCTGATGATAAGCTTTGATAGCGGAGCTCACTGCTGCACCAACGCGTTCATCAGGAGTAAGGGTTTTCAGTAGAGCTAACATTTGCCCAGTGATGCCATCAACACATGGCCAGATCATGGTCAAACCGTCATATGAGGCTTGATCATCTTTACGCTTTAATAGAGTTTTGGTTTTAATCATATTTACCCCTCGGCGCTGATACGTGATTTTTCACCACGAACCTTTTGTTGACGTTCGTAGATTGAAAGGTACTTTTTAGCGATAGTTCGGACATCGCTTAACTCGGACTCATTCCTCGGCATTAATATGACGGGGACTTTACCTTTTACTATTTTATTAGCCTGATTTATGGCCATGCATTCGAGGTTGGGTAACCAACCTAGCAGTTGAGATTGAAATAACTCGCCTTCTTCCTCCATCAATCGTTCCCCGACACTGCCGGTGATTTGTTCAGGATCTGCACCTGCGCTGGAGCCATGACCACGCATAATATATTTGAACTTTGTCGGTGGTACTCGTTTCATGACTGCTTCCTGGGCATCAGGATCTGGTGTGCGTAGCGCCGTAAAGTGGTTCGTATTGGTTATAACCTGCTTCATTTTGGCTTCTGAACCGAGACGGGCTTCGAAGTCGGAAGTCGATTGCGACGAAATAAATAAGCGGAACCCAGCACCACGGGTTTTATTCAACATTTTAATAACTTGGTCATTAATAACTTCAGCTGCTTCATCGATTAACACCATTACAGAAGCCAAGTCCTGACCACCAGGTTTTAAAAAATTGTACACAGTCGAGCTAACAGATGTTATATCAGACAGGAAAATAGAACCGACCGCAGATCCAGTCTCAGCATCTGCAAGGGAATTTAACCCCAAATACAACATTCCCCCGGTAGTGATGATATCCTGAATATTCGAAATTGGACGAGTATCATTCAGTTCATCTTCATCAGCACTGTCAGGGGATAACAACTCTGACATAAACCCTTGAGTTAGTTGACTAAGAATTGGCATCACGTTCAGAATCATTTTCTGGAAGTGTTCGCGCTGATGACCGAACATATCAATACCGGCTTCAATTGAAGTATCGCCTTTCCCTTTATTACCTTTAATGTCATTTCGGTAAATGTCTGCACATATTTCTGCTATTTCTTTTGGGCCTTTAATTTTAGACGAGTAACGGTCAATTTTCGCCTGTAAAATAATGTCGAAATCGGACTCTCCTAAAGTCTTGTGGCCGAATTTAGTGATGGCCATAATCAATAGAGATGCTAATGAAGAGATGTCAGCACTCAGTTGTGATTTAATATTGCGTAAAGTCGGTTTGATTTCACAGATTTTCATCAGCTCAACAACCGTAGTTAATGACATAATACCAAATGAAACAAACGGATCGCTCGTACTATCAGCACGTTGAATAACCGATGTAATTCTGTTAGCTACCTCGCCAGCCTGAGTGTAGTTAGTAATTGGAGATATTCGAGCTGATTTTTCAGGATGCGCCAATGAAACGTAATTATATTTCGTTGAGCGATCCACCAATTCCAGACAGAACTTCATCCATTCAGCCAGTTCTTCATCATTTTTGGGGTCAATGAGGATTAGTGGTTGTTTTTTTAGTGCGGCTTGAAGAATAAGTAGTTTAAAATATGTTGTTTTGCCTGAGCCGGTTGTGCCAGTTATAAGCGTATGCAACGATAAAAGTTCTTCAGAAATTCCGATCCATTCGTTTTTTTTACCTAGCGCATGAATCCAGCCGAGGCCCATAAAATTTTTGGATGGTTTGGCTACAAATTTCTTTATGTCACGCTTTATCAACTCAGATGCCAGTTGACCCTCATTCTGGCCCCACTCAAAGCCTCTGCAAATAAGATAGCTGTCAGGCTCACGAATCATCTGTTCGATAAATGATTTCATGTCCATTACGAGTGGTTTTGGTTTTCGCTTCAGGCGGCGTTTGTGCGTATAAATATCCCATGCTGCCGGGAGACTACGAATACCATAAGCAGCCTGGACTGCAACTGAGAGGTAACAGGGTAGAGATGGCATGTTAAACAGTGTATTAACCCCGATAGTTGCGGCTATACCTGCTGTCCAACCAAGAGTCTCAAGGCCTTCAAAATTTGTGCGCCAACGTAAGTTATATTTCCACTCACTCATCTTTATCCACCATTTGATTATGCATTCGTTCACTATTAGGAAGAATGTAGTCAACACCGGTCTTTGAATAGAAATCAAAGTGCATCAGCATAATCTTCTGCAATTGAGTAATATCAATGCCGAGTTCATCCGCAATACGTCGCTTTAAGGCAACGCTTACGGCAATGACAGGCTCTCCAGAATAGGTTCGCTTCAGCATACCTTTTGAAATCATTTCATTGCATAAATCTGTAATGTTGTAATCTTTATCAGAAACATCAGTTAAAGCAGAGTAAAGCAGATCGTTAAACTTCCCATCCATCAGCAAGTCGATATCATTATTAAGTTCTTTTCTGAGATATAAGCACTTCTGAGTACGATGGAAATAATACTGGGCTGGGGCTTCCATAAACCTTTGCCATAACCAGTTGGAGTCCTGAAGCAGAGCATAATTACGCTCATCAAAATCTTTATCAATAGCAATGATTAAGTGGCCTGATTCAATGAAAAGATCGTCTGAGTGGTCGGTAACATATTTAACGAGAAATTCTTTGGCCGCTTCAAGACCAGATACGTATAGCTGACTAAATTTATCGTAAAATTTTACGTTAGCCGGTATGTTGGCCGAAGTATCCGCATGAGCCGAGTAACCAAAATCGTTATCAGCTTTCACGTCATCCTGCCACATGGAATCATAATCTTCGTAAATTGAATAATCATCAATTACCTCACCAGACTGAATGCCGGTATCGACAGCATCCTGGTGCAGCTGAATTTCCTTTAATGCCTGACGGGTAGGTGAGGGCTGGGTCTGATCCAATGCATCGCTTGAAGTTGGTTCGTTGCTATTATACGAGTTGATGATTGAATGAAACTCAAGGGTTTCGTTCAGAGTTTTATGGTTTGGTTCTTTTATAAGTGAACTGGGTACAGAGAACTCAATCTCTGTTTGTGCCGATGCCAGGGTTTCTTTGAGGGAAAGACGGCGCTTGGGTTCATTATTCTCCGACACTGGCTTTGGTTGATTATCTTTGAGCCCTTTTGATTCCCCGCTGCCCGCCAGCTCAGTTGTTGGTGAATTAGTGTCATCCAGACAATCTTTTTGATTTTTGGTACTGGTATTTCTTTCCTTTACACGATTGTAGTCCTCATCAGAAAGCAGATTGAGCTTATGCAGCAGTTCGTGGGCGTTTTCCGGCGTAACCTGTCGGTTTCCAAAAATACTCTCCAGTGGAGATTCCTGTTCATCAGCAATGATTGTTCCGCCCTGTAAAACTGAGCGGTCGACCTCATTCGGTATTCCGGTTGACGGAACCGGCTTCTGACCAATGTAGGGTTCGCTTTCGACGAGTTTTGGCTGGTTTGGCCTCCCGGTCAGGTATTCCACCCATTTACCTTCAATACGGATGCGGCTGCTGCATGGTAGAGGGTCAACAGTATCGACAAATAGTACTTCTGGAGATATCAGAAGGATGCAGCTCAACGCAACTTTAGGGTCTTTGCTTTCTCTTGAACTTTTATCATTCAAGATATGAGGGGCAATACGCCAGTATGCAGTGTCATCGTCCTGGTGAACGTTTGGTCGACAGAGATGATAACTTAGCATCAGGTCAGCCAGACTATTCTGGGTTTGTGGAATAACAGCGCCGGAGTTCCTAACGGTCTCAATAATATCCTTGACCGCAACACCCCAGACGATGAATACGCCATAGGTAGTCACCCATACAGGGCTTCCTGGCTTGTTGGGAATCCAATCTCCTTTTTTCAATCTATGGCGCATGGCATCAACTACACGCTGAACCGCAGGTACACCTGACTGGCTTGCACGAATCGCATCACCGGCGTATTGCCGCATATCATAGTTAACGGATGCTGAGTCGGCGGCCTTAATGGTAGTGAGGATCTTGTTTTTAACGTCCTGACCACTGATTTTTTCTGCATTGAGCTGCGCACTGGCATTCAGTGCCCGGGTCAATTCATTGAAAATATCATTCCCGCCGTTAAGAAGGTAAACATGCATTTCTTTTGGCATGATCATCAACAACATATTGCTCGTGCTGGAGGTATGCTGGCGGTGACGGCCTGGTTTCCATACAAGATAGTATCTTTTTACATTGTTCTCTTTTGCCCAGACATGGATTGGTTCATGGCCTGGAGGCCAGTGAATTTTCCCGTCTTCGTTCCATACTTCAAAATCGGTAAATGGTTTCCCGAGGTCATGAAGTAGCCCACCAGCTGCGACTGCAAGTCGCCATGCTAATGCACGATTTGATTTATGTACGGGAACCGCCATTGAATCAAACTCGATGTTTTTAGAACGCCGGATACACTGGAAACACACTTCCAATGAATGACGCAACAATCCGGTTGCAGCACGGTGATGATGGTTTTCGGATGCCGGGAAGAGGTGAACAAAGTTAGCGAAATTTATCAGCATAGGAAGAATAAGCTGATTAAACTCAGAGTCCCTAATATCCAGTTCTCGTTTAATCGCCATCACAAGTGGTTTCTGGTAATGACGTAATACGTACTCACCCGGTACTTGAGCCGGGAATCCGATTTCGCTTGCCGGATAGCGCATATTATCTCGTGATGAAATGAGTTTCCCGATTTCTTCATCTACTGACATATCGATTTCGTCACCGAATAGATCAGTGGTAGCCTTTTTGTTATCAGGCAAAAAAGTATTCAGAATATTTTTAATGTGTCTCAGCATTAAAAGATTTCTCCGGTTAAGTACCTTGTAAGTTAACCGATTGAGAAAAAAATCGTGCTGGAAAATGACGACGTTTTGTCTTCATAAAACATAACGTCAAGGGTGAGAAATTAAGATAATGACGTTGCTATCCAATTGGAGACTAAGCAATGAAATTGGCGAATAAAATTGTTTTGCCCCTGCTGGTGGTTATTACCGGCGTAATCACCAGCGGTTGCAGTGGGACAGGTAAGCCACAACGTACTTACCTCGACGAAACGCGCAATCTCCCCGCCAGGGCCGAGTACCCCTACCAGTATCAGTACTCCGAATCCTGGCGTGGTACAGAACGCGGTGGCGCGGCTATACGTTACCCTGGGTATGAGCATACGCTCGTGAGTCCGTATGCCATCAATGATCCATCCGGGAAGCGATATGTGGCACATGACAATTACACCCAGGTCTTGCTCACTTCAGTGGCAAACACAAAGTATGCCAATGGGCCGCGTGGCACGTTCACACAGACCCCAGCATTTTGCGGGGAAAATACCTTTCTCCTTCCTAATAACACACAGAACGCCAGTAGGGCTGAATACCTCCGTATCAAAGATAAATACTGCTCAACACCTGGCTATCGGTTAAGTGCCCACGAATTAAATGTGCTTTCCAGTGGTGAACCGGAAGAGCTGCGGAAATATCGAATTCAGATGCAGATCGATAACCAACAACCTAAGTCCTAATCCATCAAAATGCGAGGGTACAATGGATAAGCAAAGAAATGAAAAGTGCAGTTCTGGAAATAAAACAATTTTTGCCTGGGCCGGGGGAATCGTTGTTGTAATCGGAATGGTTTGGTTGATGGTAATTAGTTTTATCTCGTACAAAACCCAGGTGATGACCAATCAACTGCTGGATAAAATTAGTACATCGCTGGCCAAGAACCCCGCAGTTCAACAGGGAGTGAACGGAAATATTCAGGACGAAGTAAAGGGTGCTCTTAAGTCTATCGCCGACCAAAAGCTCGCGGAAGAACGAAAGGCACTCTATAAAGGCTGGGACAAAGCAAATAAAAATACTGATGGCCGTTATATCTATGGCGAGCCTGGCGCTCGGTTTTCGTTGATCAACTATGAAGATCTGGAGTGTCCATTCTGCAAACGCTTCAAAGAAACGCCGAAGTATATCGTTGATACCGCGACAGCCGGGGCTGTTAACTGGGAATGGCGTCATTACCCTATGTCATTCCATGAGCCGGTCGCATCGAAGGGCGCAGCTGTTGCTGAGTGTATTGCGGAGCAGAAAGGGCCGAGTGCTTTCTGGGCCGTTACTGATTATTGGTTTAACCATACTGAAACAAACGGTAAAGGTTTTAAGGATGCGGACAGCATCCCAGCACTGTTTGAGGTAGACCAGGCGAAATTTGATACCTGTATGGGCAGTACTGAAGTGATTAAGCGCATTAAGCAGGATATGGAGGCCGGTTCAGCTGCCGGTGTTGATGGTACACCAACCACGATTGTGCGTGATAATGTCACCGGTAAAGAAGTCTCTGTTGTAGGCGCACAGCCCTTCTCAAAATTCGTTGAAGTGATCCAGTCTATGGTTGTCGATTCTCAGAGAGACACATCAGGCGAAGCCTCACCAGCTCAACAAGATAAATAGAAATAAAAAAGAGCCCTGAATTAACCAGGGCTTTTTTTGTCAGATTATCACTACTGAAACATTTCGCTCAATACGACTTCGGTATTCTTCTAATAGCTCCATTAACGAAGTATTGATGTTTACAGATTTCTTGGTTCTGGTAATAGTTACGTACAGCAGATTAAGTTCGTCAATAATTACTTCCCGTGGCTTCTTCATCACAACGGCTTCTATAATGGATGGGAAGTCGTCATTGATGATGACATGGTCAAATTCCTTTCCCTTCGAGGTATGGGCTGTGGTAACAATTAAATCAGCTTCCTTTTCTGTTCTGGCTTCATTCATCCTCATGGTCTCAACCATCCCGGGGATATCAGCATAGACTTCCATTAACTTAATCGCCCGCACCATGTCCACGTCCTTGGTGGTTTCTGCGATCTCTAAAAAATTTGCCCAGTTCCCGTATTCCGTAGTGATACGGTTATTTTTAATAGCAGCAATGTTACCTGTTTTTAGCGCATGTAAATCAAGGAGCTCGTCGAGACGGTATTTTGAAATACCTCCATTCCACATCACCCGTTTGCCCCACATAATCGACTCGTAGGCAGATTGTATGACTCCCATGTAGGTGCGGCTGATGATGGCGTAAAAGTTTTGATCCTGTATCGCCGATGGCTCAACGATAGCATCAAGACTACCCAGGCCTACCAAGGGGAACGTTTCACCCTTCATTGACAGCACAACGTTGGCCAGTGCTGCAACAAGAGGCCCAAACCGGAATGACTTAGTCAGGCGCATAACCTGAGCCCCGTGGTCTTCAACAATCTCAAGGGCGTTTTCCGCACCGCGCCAGCGGTTTATCACTTGGTGCTGGTCGCCGACAAAAACTTTGCAGCAGTTGTTTCTAAGAACGATATCGATCGTTACCGGATTTGCGTCCTGCGATTCGTCGAAGAGAATGACATTGTAGAACTGGTCTAGGGCTGGGTTCGATAACTGGAACAACTTGAGGATGGTATTCGGTGAGCAATAGGCATCGTTGAGTGGGTCAGATTGCATTTGCCATGTACGTTTTGCTGCACGTAGCGCTTGATCCAACCTGCTTTGAGATATTTTATCGGTTTTACTTAAGTCTTTAAGTACGTGTTCAGTAGTAATTTCGTGTTCATCTGAATTCATGAAATGGGTAAGCCCATTTATTGCAAGCTTAACCACTCTCCAGTCATCTTCACCCATCATTGCGCGGTATTCGCTCACGGATATAAACTGTCTGTATTTATGAGCAAAGTGTTTGTACCGGGTCACGGCCAAACCATGAGATGTTTTACACTCGACGTTTTTTGGGAATTTCTTTTTTGCATCATCTTTAATAGCTTTATTAAAAACGATATAGAGAATTTTGAGTGAGGGGTTTGCATCCGCGAATTCTTTTAGTGTAAAGGTCTTACCAGACCCCGCGTATGCCTGTACTGAAACAATACTGCCAGGTGTAGGTTTGAAACCTATGATCACGTTCTGTTCATCAGTTACCGGCATCAGAATTACCTTTATGTTAGATATCGTTTCATAGTACCTTTTGACACGGCGCGAATGATTTAAAAATGGGGGCAAATTGTACCCATTTTTAAGAATACAAATTTATCTGTTCATGAGTAATACAATAAGATAGTACCATCAAACTATTACTGCGGCCCTCAACAGGAGGTAATCTATGTTTTATTTATCGTCCTTTGTCTGGATGTCAATCTGGAGTCTGATTTCGATTTACATCTATTACAAAGATAAAAAGGCCGCGACTGCTGGCGAGTACCGTGTGGATGAACTGACGCTGGATGCGCTCATTGTGCTGGGCGGGTGGCCAGGTTGTTTCATTGCTCAACGAATGTTTAAACACAAAACACGCAGTGCTTACCAACGTCGGTTCCGGGTTATCGTTGCGGTCTGGATAGTTCTTTACATCGGATTATGGAATTTTCTATGGGCGGGAAATAAAATATGAAGATGTAAAAAAACCGGCCAGAGCCGGTTTTTTTTACATCCATGATGGTTACATGAATGCCGGTAAAGTGGTTTGCACTGCGTGGGATGCGGCCATCATGCCATTGATAATGTCCGGTGAGTAGTACAGGGAGATCGCACCACCAACAGCAACCGCCAGTGACATCAGACTCTGACGTACAACAGCAGCTGCGAGACCAACCAGAACGATAAGACCGATCAGCACCTTACCCAGAGAACCCTGCATGTAATCAGAGATTTTGAGCCATACATCGTCAAAACCTGCCTGGGTTGAACCAGAAGCGTGAGCGGTAACAATGGCAAGAATCAGAATGCCGGTGATCACCAGCGGGGTTTTAAACTTCTCAAATTTGATAGCGTTCATTTAAACATCCTTAATAACGAGTTTTAATAATTTCGATCTTTGGATGTTCTCCAGCTATTTAACGAGTTTGAGCCGGGAACTTTATTAATATAAAATTTGTTTTGTTTGATTTCATTGTTAAAGCAGGGCGTTATACAATAGCAATGTGTGATATAAGGTGACATTTATCCGTGTCTATTAACATATATGAAAATCTGGATGAAAACTTCTTTTTGAGTATGAAAGCCAACTTTACTAGTGTCACATTTAAACGAGGTGGATATGTTGAAATCAGAGGTGTTGGTCAGTACGTTGACATCGTTGGGATTATTATTTTTTTCTACTTTTGCACAGGCTGATAATCCAACAGAAGTAATGCTACCGGCTGGTGGCGTTAGAGTCGTTGTCGGATTTTCACCTGAAGGGTCTGCACAGAAAGCAATACTGGATCTGATCAATTCAGCTCAGCAGGAAATCCGTATGGCGGCATACTCTTTTACGTCACCCGTAATTGCGAAAGCATTAATTAATGCTCACCGAAGGGGAGTAGATGTCAGGATCGTAGTTGACAAAGGGCAAAATAATAACCGATATGCAGTCTCGACTATGAATACAGTAGTTAACGCGGGCATTCCGTTACGGACGAATGATCAATTTCTTCTGCACCATGATAAGTATTTGTGTGTTGATAGGATATCTGTTGAAACCGGTAGTTATAATTACTCAAGTTCGGCTTTCAATAAAAATAGTGAAAATAGCCTTGTACTTTATAACGCACCAGATGTTACAGCGCTGTATCTGGCCCACTGGGAATCTCGTTGGACTGGTGGTGTGGATTACATACCTAATTATTGAATTTTAATCAGGGTTCGGGATGAACCCTGATTTTATCATTTAAGAAACGCTTCAAGTTCGTCCATATCCAGGTCGTTATAAAATGAACGCCAACCTTTACGGGCTAAATTCGGATGCAGCATTTTGATGTTGCTTAATGGCATAATGCTGCTTAGTCCCATTTTAATAAAGTATTCATATACCAGGCGGCTGTACCGGTCAAAATCGGTAAGCGGTCTCGACAGAAGGTATGCTGCCTCTGACATAGTCAATCCCTGTATATGCAACCTGTAACCCAGCAGACGGCTGCATGTATCGCGCATAACACCGCGTGTTAGCGGGAATAACTCATCACTTACAAGATGTTCAGGTAAGTGAGTTCTCGGGCACTGAACAGGATTTATACCCCTGATATAGCACTCATCATTCTCAAGGATACAAAACTGGGGTTCCGGGCCGGAAAAAGAGTTACCAAGAAAGCCGCAGGGATCGATCACGCCACCACCCTTAAGTGCTATCCATCCGTACTGAGTTTCAGTGACTTGGTATAACCCACGATCTCCTGGATTGATGCGTTCTTTGACCTTTTTTCGACGTGTTCCTATAGTAGCAGTTCCGGCAATTACTCCCTGATCTACCAGTGCTCGGCATACGATGTAGGATCTCGCCTCTGACCATTCAATCCAGGGTAAACCAATGTGGTAACTGGTCGAAACCAGCCTTAAGCCGTCGATGCATGAATCTGTCATGTAACTTCTCCCGAAAAAAAAGCGCACCAAAGATGCGCTCGTATTTTCAATTCAACAGTCAGGCTTTGGATTTTTTGGCCAACTTGTCCGTTTGCTTAGAAAGTTCCTTTTTTGTGAATTTGAGGGAATCGGTTCGTTTATCAGGATCGCCAACAGCCTGAAGAATCAACGAGTAGGAGTTTTCGCCATTGAGTACAAAGAGGTCGGTTGCCTGCGACCATGCCCCCTTGTTTTCAGAACGCTGTACCCGCAGGATATTTCCTGGGAGGAGTGAGACTGACCAACCTTTTTCATCAGAAA
>NZ_ALNJ01000125.1:0-1628 GCF_000293135.1 Klebsiella sp. OBRC7
GTGCAGCTCCATCAGCAAAAGGGGATGATAAGTTTATCACCACCGACTATTTGCAACAGTGCCCAAATGCGCCAGTTATAGGGGAAATCTATACTCATCTGATGGCGATATTCTCTAGCTTTGAACGCAACCGCAATATTGAAAGAACGCGCTCAGGCCTTGCAGCTGCACGCGCAAGGGGCCGTGTGGGAGGGAGAAAACCGTCACTTTCTGAAGAAGATGTTAAACAAATTAGAATCTTACTTGCTGATCCTGAAATGACAGTTGGTGCAGTTGCTAAGCGCTTCAACGTTTCTCGCATGACTATTTATCGCTACACCACAAAATCATGAATGACCGCAGCATGGCGGTTTTATTTTCTTATGCCCGTCAGGGCATGGAAGGCGACCACGCCGGACTTAAACGGGCACCGGCCGCAAATCGCCGGAAACCGCAACGCTGACCGTATCGCCCGGCCCAGCCCCTCCCTGCAAAGCCATAACCCAGCCCGCCGCCACGCAGCTGCCGCACGTCCCCCACGGTGGTGCGCAGTGGGCGCCGCGCGCCTGCGCGCGGGAACGGCGGCCCGCCTTCGGGTCGCGGCGCCGTACTGCGCGTTAGCGGCCGCACGCGGCCGGTTACGGGGGACACTACGCCATACGACCAGCGACCCGCTGAGCTGCACAATCCACGGATAACACAAGCTACATACATGTCGATATGGGAATCGGCCCACCTTGCCGGGCTGCGTAATTGCATCGGACTTGACTACCCATTTGCATTTTACTTGGTGACCGTTTGCAGATTACTTGACCATCACCAACTAAATCTGTCCCATTAGATTTAGTTGGCGTAAGGCCTTACATCTTAACGGCTGCTGTGTGCCAAAAGCGGAAGTTGGAGTGCCAGAGGCGCTCTAAAAATTAATGGTTCGTTATGCAGGGATACAAACAAATACCTGCATGGTTTCTATGGCTTTTTGATTGGATTCATGTATGACGGTAATGCCTTCATTCCGTCAGCTTTTGGGAAGGTGCGAACAAGTCCCTGATATGAGATCATGTTTGTCATCTGGAGCCATGGAACAGGGTTCATCATGAGTCATCAACTTACCTTCGCCGACAGTGAATTCAGCAGTAAGCGCCGTCAGACCAGAAAAGAGATTTTCTTGTCCCGCATGGAGCAGATTCTGCCATGGCAAAACATGGTGGAAGTCATCGAGCCGTTTTACCCCAAGGCTGGTAATGGCCGGCGACCTTATCCGCTGGAAACCATGCTACGCATTCACTGCATGCAGCATTGGTACAACCTGAGCGATGGCGCGATGGAAGATGCTCTGTACGAAATCGCCTCCATGCGTCTGTTTGCCCGGTTATCCCTGGATAGCGCCTTGCCTGACCGCACCACCATCATGAATTTCCGCCACCTGCTGGAGCAGCATCAACTGGCCCGCCAATTGTTCAAGACCATCAATCGCTGGCTGGCCGAAGCAGGCGTCATGATGACTCAAGGCACCTTGGTCGATGCCACCATCATTGAGGCACCCAGCTCGACCAAGAACAAAGAGCAGCAACGCGATCCGGAGATGCATCAGACCAAGAAAGGCAATCAGTGGCACTTTGGCATGAAGGCCCACATTGGTGTCGATG
>NZ_ALNJ01000126.1:0-32665 GCF_000293135.1 Klebsiella sp. OBRC7
ATGCCGTGTCCGGGCTTAGGCTTTCGCGCCTGTTCCGTAGATCCTTTGCACCGGACCGCCGTTCTTTCTCATGTGATAAACCGGACAGTATCATGGACCGGCTTTCACCGGTAACCCGTATTTGCAAGGTTGGTTTCACTATGGAAAATGAACTCCACTTCATCGGTATTGATGTCGCCAAAGCTAAACTGGATGTCGACATTCTTCGCCCTGATGGCCGGCATCGTTGTAAAAAATTTGATAATACCCTCTCCGGACACGAAGCGCTGGTCCGCTGGCTTCGCGGCCATGACGTGAACCGTGCCCATGTCTGCATGGAGTCCACCAGCACCTACATGGAAGACGCGGCCGCGCATCTGAGTGATGCCGGGTATACCGTGTCCATCATCAACCCCGCCCTCAGTAAAGCTTTCGCACAGAGTGAGGGGTTGCGCAGTAAAACTGACAAAGTGGACGCCCGTATGCTGGCTCACTTCTGCCGGGAAAAACGCCCGTCAGCCTGGGAGGCCCCTCATCCGACAGAGCGGGCACTGAAAGCCCTGGTGTTAAGGCATCAGGCGCTGACAGAGATGCAGACGCAGGAGAAAAACCGGCGGGAAACCGCGCCGGAGGTTCAACTGGCCAGCATTGATATCCTGCTGGGATGTCTGAGCGCGGAGCTGACGCGTATCGAAAAACAGATAAAAGACCTGACGGATAACGACCCGGATATGAAACGACGGCGGAAGCTGCTGAACAGTATCCCGGGCATCGGGGAGAAAACAGCGGCGGTTCTGCTGGCGTATACGGGCCTGAAGCTGAAGTTCGGTACAGCGCGGCAGTTCGCGGCGTATGCGGGACTGACGCCGGTGCAGCATGAGTCGGGCAGCAGCGTGATGCGGGCGAGCCGGATGAGCAAAGCGGGGCCGGTTCAACTGCGCAAGGCGTTATACATGCCGGCATTATCGGCGCTGTACCATACGGCGTGGGGAAAAGCGTTCAGGAAAAGGCTGGAAGAGAGCGGAAAGCGGGCAAAAGTCATCATAGGGGCGATGATGCGAAAGCTGGCGCAGGTGGCGTACGGTGTACTGAAGTCAGGAAAGGCGTTCGATGCGTCACAGCATGGGTTGTTGATAGCGTAAGAAAGAGTGCCGGATTAAACGACAGCACCGGATGGCGCTGTCGTTGTTGTGCCTGTCATCCGGGAGCCGGAAAAGGTGACAGTAGTTAAAAGAGTTGCAGGCGTTCACAGTATCTACAAACCGCACAAACTTGTAGCCCGGACAGATGCGTAGCATCGCCTCCGGGAGCTTTTACGGCCTTACGGTGCCGGGTAGGTATAAACCTGATGCACCGCTTCAATCTCGGCTAAAACCTCTGCGCTCAGCTCCAGATGCAGGCTTTCGACGTTGGTTTTCAGCTGCTCCATGGTCGTCGCGCCGAGCAGGGTGCTGGCGACAAACGGCTGACGACGTACGAAGGCCAGCGCCATCTGCGCCGGGTCAAGGTTGTGCCGCTTCGCGATCTCGACATAGGCCGCCACCGCTTTTTGCGTTTGCTCGCCGCTGTAGCGCGTAAAACGGCTGAACAGCGTATTGCGCGCGCCTGCCGGTTTTGCGCCGTTGAGGTATTTCCCGGTCAGCGTGCCGAACGCCAGGCAGGAATAGGCCAGCAGCTCCACGCCTTCATACTGGCTGACTTCCGCCAGGCCCACTTCAAAGCTGCGGTTCACCAGGCTGTACGGGTTCTGGATCGTCACGATGCGCGGCAGGTCGTGCTTGTCCGCCAGATGAAGATAGCGCATCACGCCAAACGCCGTTTCGTTAGAGACCCCGATATAGCGAATCTTGCCGGCGCGCTGGAATTCGGCCAGCGCGTCCAGCGTATCCAGCAGGGTGACGACCGGGGCGGAATCGGCCCAGGTGTAGCCCAGCTTGCCGAAACAGTTGGTCGGGCGCTGCGGCCAGTGTACCTGATAGAGGTCGAGATAATCGGTCTGCAGGCGCTTCAGGCTGGCGTGCAGCGCCTCGCGGATATTTTTACGATCCAGCTTGTGGTCAGGACGAATGCTGCTGTCGTTATTGCGGGCAGGGCCGCTCACTTTAGAGGCGATAATCAGCTTTTCGCGATTACCGCGCTTCGCCAGCCAGTTACCGACGTAGGTCTCCGTCAGGCCCTGGGTTTCCGGGCGCGGCGGGACGGGATACATTTCCGCGACATCAATCAGGTTAATACCCTGACTCACCGCGTAATCGAGCTGCTCGTGCGCGTCTGCCTCGCTATTCTGCTCACCAAACGTCATTGTGCCCAGCCCCAGCGTGCTGATTTCAAGAGAACTGTGTGGGATACGGTGATACTGCATAGCCGGCTTCCTTTTTTATCAACAAGGTCAGGCGTTCCCCGACAAAGGAATATAAAAATGGCAGAGGGGGAGAAAAAGGGGAAGTAAAAAAATCAAAAAAGCCGGGCTTACGGAATCCAGCCTGATGAATCCTTGCGGACAGATCAGGTTTATCCCGACTTTTCTCTGAATGCTGAAGAATAAAGAACGCTGCTCAACGGTGCGATAAAACGGTAAATCGCGACCTGACGGCGGGGGCTAACGTTTAATAATCTGCGAAACGTCGTCACGATTGATCTGCATTTTATTACCCTGCTGATCTTCGTAGCTGATAAGGCCGGTATCGTCGTCTATGGCGGGTTTGCCGTCAGTCAGAATCATGCGACCATCTTTGGTTGCCATGACGTAATCGCTGCTGCAACCGGAAACCGAGAACGCCAGTCCTACGGCGGAAATCAATACTGCCCATTTTTTCATCGCTATCACCCCTATTATAGCCGCACCTCGTACCAGTATATTAATAGCCTGATTTGTGAGACATAAAAAGCAGTTAAGTCTTAAAAAAGAATTGCAGCCCGTTTCAGGGCTGCATTTTAGCGGGCTACAGCGGATTTTTTTTATTGCGCAGCAGGTTGAGACTTTCAACCGCAATCGAAAAGAACATCGCGAAATAGATGTAGCCTTTCGGCACGTGCACGTCGAAACTTTCGAGCATCAGCGTGAAGCCGACGAGGATCAAAAACGACAGCGCCAGCATTTTCACCGAAGGATGGCGGTCAACAAAATCGCCTATCGAACGGGCGGCAACCATCATCACCAGCACCGCGATAACCACTGCCGCCATCATAATGAACAGATGGTCCGACAGCCCGACGGCGGTGATCACCGAATCGAGGCTGAAAATAATATCCAGCAGCATAATCTGCACGATGGCGCCCATAAATGAATGGACGTTGGTTTTCAGCCCTTCTTCTTCGCCTTCAATGGATTCGTGAATTTCTTTACTCGCCTTCCAGATCAGGAACAGCCCGCCCAGCAGGAGGATCAGATCGCGAAACGAGATCGCCTGGCCTAGCACGGTAAAGAGAGGATTAGTGAGCTTGACGACCCACGCGATTGACGCCAGCAGCGCCAGACGCATGATCATCGCACCCATCAGCCCAATACGGCGGGCGTGGGCCCGTTGCGCAGTGGGCAGTTTTGCCACCACCAGAGAGAGGAAAATAATATTATCGATCCCGAGCACTATCTCCAGCAGCGTCAGCGTACCAAGCGCCAGCCAGGCGTTAGGATCGGTTACCCATGCAAATAACATCGTTCAAAGTCCTGCAAAATAGAAAGATGCGATTATATGCAACCGCCACGGCAGAACAAAAAATTAATCATCTCCAGGCCGTTATTTCGAGGAGAGAAGGAAATGGCGGGCGAGCAGGGCGGCGGTAAAGTTTTTCTTCAGATAGAAACCGCGCGGTAGGGTGAGGATCGGTTCGCCGCGGGCGCCTACCGCCTCGGTCAGCGCTTTGCTGTTTGCCGCTTTCGGGCGCAGCTGCAGCACTTCGCCGTGGCGGGCGGTGATGCGCTCGACCTGGCCGAGGACGATCAAATCCATCAGCTCTTCCCAATCCAAACGCAGCTGGCGATCTTCTTCTTCGCTGGGGCTCCACAGCAGCGGTGCGCCGACGCGGCGTTCGGCCAAAGGAATCGCGCGATCGCCCTCTACCGGTACCCACAGTACCCGCTTGAGCTTATGACGCACATGGCTGCTCTCCCAGGTGACGCCGCTGTTGCCGGTCAGCGGCGCGACGCAGACGAAGGTGGTTTCCAGCGGGCGACCTGATGAATCGATGGGGATGGTTTTCAGCTCGACGCCGAGGGCGGCGAAATCCTGCTCCGGCTTGCTGCCTGCGCTGGCGCCAAGCCATATCTCCAGCAGGATGCCGATCCAGCCTTTATCACGTTTTAAATCGCGCGGAATCGGAATCCCGGCAAGCTGGGCCAGCTCCCCCAGCGAATAGCCTGCCAGCTGCTGCGCCTGGTCCAGAAGCAGCTCCTGGCTTTGCGGGGGAGATAAGAGCGGCGCGATGGTCGGCATAGCGTAAAACCTCTGACTAAAAAGTGAGCAGTAATTTCATCCGTTGTGGATAGAGTTTACCTTTTCTTGAGTAAGTATGACAATTTGATGATTCGTATGGATTTTTTTTCACTTTTTTGCCGCTGTGAAAATGGTGAAACCGGGTTTTCCAGAACTGGTCACCGACAATGAACAGGATCTTACACCCTGTTATCCACAGAAAAATGGGATAACTGGGGAAAAGCGCCACTACTGTTTCCATTTACAGCCTTGACGTGAGAGGAAAATCGAGTTTTTAGACAAAATATGCCCAGCTCGCTTGCGTAAGCTGTGGATAAAATCAACATTGCTCGATCTTTCATCAGTTCCAGGATCGCTTATGTGATGATCGTCACGTTATACTGTGAATTATGAAATTTAAACATGCTAACATAATGAAAATTAGATCATTATTATTAAGGGTTATGACCACGCCGTTCGGATGATTCCGGGTTTTCCCGGGTTAATTCCATACTTCTTCACAACTCTATCCACAGAAAAAGTGAATAAAATCGTCCGGGTATGGCTTTCGCTGTTTATAACTCTGGGTATTACTGTGAGTTATTCAAATGTTATTCGAACTCATCGCTCTCACAGAGTGGTTTACCGTTTCCAGCGAGTGTGAAACAATCATTCACATTGAAGCTTATTTTGAGGTAGTCCGGTGATTGATGACGATGGCTACCGCCCAAATGTCGGTATTGTAATCTGTAATCGCCAGGGCCAGGTTATGTGGGCCAGGCGCTATGGTCAGCACTCGTGGCAGTTCCCGCAAGGGGGCATAAATCCAGGGGAATCAGCAGAGCAGGCGATGTATCGGGAATTGTTCGAAGAAGTTGGGCTAAGCCGTAAAGATGTGCGGATCCTTGCTTCAACCCGTAACTGGTTGCGTTACAAATTGCCTAAACGTTTGGTGCGTTGGGACACAAAGCCGGTATGTATCGGCCAGAAACAGAAGTGGTTTCTCCTGCAATTGATCGGCAGTGATGCGGATGTCAATATGCAAACCAGCAGTACACCTGAGTTTGATGGCTGGCGATGGGTAAGCTACTGGTACCCGGTGCGTCAGGTGGTGTCGTTTAAGCGCGACGTATACCGCAGGGTGATGAAAGAGTTTGCCAGCGTCACCATGGCGCTGGCGGAAAGCACGCCTAAGCCGCAAAGCGCGCCTGCATATCGACGTAAAAGAGGTTAAGCCACGCACATTATGCTCACTCGGTTGCGAGAAATAGTCGAGAAGGTCGCGAGTGCGCCGCGTTTAAACGAGGCGCTGGATATCCTGGTCACCGATATCTGCGCCGCGATGGAGACGGAAGTCTGTTCGGTTTATCTGGCTGACAATGACCGACGCTGTTATTACCTGATGGCGACGCGCGGGTTGAAAAAGCCGCGCGGGCGCATCGTTGCGCTCGCTTTTGACGAAGGCCTGGTGGGCCTGGTTGGCCGCCTGGCCGAACCCATTAACCTCGCCGACGCGCAAAAGCACCCCAGCTTTAAATATATTCCCGCGGTCAAAGAGGGCCGCTTTCGCGCCTTCCTCGGCGTGCCGATTATCCAGCGGCGTCAGCTGCTCGGCGTGCTGGTTGTGCAGCAGCGCGAACTGCGCCAGTTTGACGAAAGCGAAGAGTCCTTCCTGGTCACCCTGGCCACGCAAATCGCCGGCATTCTCTCTCAATCGCAGCTGAACGCGCTGTTTGGTCAATATCGTCAGACCCGCATCCGCGCGCTGCCCGCCTCGTCAGGCGTGGCGATTGCCGAAGGCTGGATGGACGTCAGCCTGCCGCTGATGGAGCAGGTTTATGAAGCCTCGACGCTCGATACCGCTTCCGAGCGCGAGCGGCTGACCGGCGCACTGGAAGAGGCGGCGAACGAGTTTCGCCGCTACAGCAAACGCTACTCTGCCGGCGCGCAGAAAGAGACGGCGGCCATCTTTGACCTCTATTCGCACCTGCTTTCCGACGCGCGCTTGCGCCGCGAACTGTTCGCCGAAGTCGATAAAGGCGCGGTGGCCGAATGGGCGGTGAAGAAGATCATCGAGAAGTTTGCCGAACAGTTTGCCGCGCTCAGCGACGGCTATCTGAAAGAGCGCGCGGGCGATCTACGCACGCTGGGCCAGCGGCTGCTTTTCCATCTTGATGACAGTATTCAGGGGCCAAACACCTGGCCGGAGCGCATCGTGCTGGTGGCGGATGAACTGTCGGCCACCACCTTAGCGGAGGTTCCTCAGGATCGTTTAGCCGGCGTGGTGGTGCGCGATGGCGCGGCCAACTCCCATGCCGCGATTATGGTGCGCGCGCTGGGCATTCCGACGGTGATGGGTGCGGATATTCAGCCTTCGCTGCTGCATGGGCATACCCTCATTGTCGACGGCTATCGCGGCGAGCTGCTCGTTGACCCGGAGCCGGTGCTGCTGCAAGAGTATCAGCGCCTGATCAGCGAAGAGAACGAGCTTAGCCGCCTGGCCGAGGACGATCTTGAACGCGCTTCCGAACTGAAAAGCGGCGAGCGGGTAAAAGTGATGCTCAACGCGGGCCTCAGCCCCGAGCACGAAGAAAAGCTCGGCAATTTCGTCGATGGTATCGGCCTTTACCGTACCGAAATCCCCTTTATGCTGCAAAGCGGCTTCCCGTCTGAAGAGGAGCAGGTTGCCCAGTATCAGGGCATGCTGCAGATGTTCAACGAGAAATCGGTCACACTGCGCACGCTGGACATCGGTGCGGATAAACAGCTGCCGTATATGCCGATCAGCGAAGAGAATCCGTGCCTTGGCTGGCGCGGTATTCGGATCACGCTCGATCAGCCGGAGATCTTTCTGGTACAGGTCCGCGCGATGCTGCGGGCCAACGCGGCAACCGGAAACCTCAGCATCCTGCTACCGATGGTCACTAGCCTGGATGAAGTGGATGAGGCTCGTCGCCTGATCGATCGCGCCAGCCGCGAAGTGGAAGAGATGATTGGCTACGCCATTCCCCGCCCGCGTCTTGGCGTGATGCTGGAAGTGCCGTCGATGGTCTTTATGCTGCCGCAGCTGGCGAACCGCGTTGATTTTATCTCCGTTGGCACCAACGATCTGACCCAGTACATTCTGGCGGTGGATCGCAACAACACCCGGGTCGCCAGTATGTACGACAGCCTGCATCCAGGGGTACTGCGGGCACTGGCGATGATTGCCCGCGACGCCGAGCGTTTTGGTATCGACCTGCGCCTGTGCGGCGAAATGGCGGGCGATCCGATGTGCGTGACGATCCTGATTGGTATGGGTTATCGTCATCTGTCGATGAACGGTCGTTCGGTGGCGAGAGTGAAGTATCTGCTGCGGCGCATCGATATCAATGAAGCCCAGGAGCTTTCCCAGCGTAGCCTGGAAGCGCAGATGACCGCCGAAGTGCGCCATCAGGTCGCAGCTTTTATGGAGCGACGCGGACTCGGCGGCCTGATTCGCGGCGGCCGCTAGCACGGGCTATGGTTCATGAATTTGTAGCCCGGGTAAGGCGTTAGCCGTGACCCGGGACAACGCTGACGAGGTTCTAGTGGCCTGAGGGTCGGGTAGCCCGGACAGGCGCAGCGCGCCGCCTCCGGGAATGCTCAGCTGCGAATTCGCATTCGTATACATATCTTTTACATGTCCGGCGCGGATCGCCCTTCGCGCTTATGCTATCATTCGCAGCCTTTGGAGCGCCCGTTTCTGACGTGCGCGAACGATCCCCGCTGTCCACTTTCGGCGGAATAACAAGTGTTTATGGTGACAGATGAATAGTGGCTACCTGCATTTTCCGGAGTTTGATCCGGTAATTTTTTCCATTGGACCGGTCTCCCTCCACTGGTACGGCCTGATGTACCTGGTTGGGTTTATTTTTGCGATGTGGCTGGCCACCCGTCGGGCCAATCGTCCGGGCAGCGGTTGGACAAAAAACGAAGTTGAAAACCTGCTATACGCTGGCTTCCTTGGGGTTTTCCTCGGCGGGCGTCTTGGCTATGTCTTCTTCTATAACCTGCCGGTGTTCCTCGACGATCCGCTCTATCTGTTCCGCGTCTGGGACGGGGGTATGTCCTTCCACGGCGGCCTGATCGGCGTGATTCTGGTGATGATCATTTTCGCCAAACGCACGAAGCGCACCTTCTTCCAGGTTTCCGACTTCATTGCGCCGCTGATTCCGTTTGGCCTCGGCGCCGGGCGTCTGGGCAACTTTATCAACGGTGAACTGTGGGGCCGCGTCGATCCGAACTTCCACTACACCATGATTTTCCCCGGCTCTCGGGCGGAAGACCTGGCGCTGCTGCCATCACATCCTGAGTGGCAATCGCTGTTCGATACCTACGGCGCGCTGCCGCGTCACGCTTCCCAACTCTATGAATTGGCGCTGGAAGGCGTCGTGCTGTTCCTGATCCTGAACCTGTTTATCCGCAAGCCGCGTCCGGCAGGTTCGGTTTCCGGTCTGTTCCTGATTGGCTATGGTCTGTTCCGCATCATCGTGGAGTTTTTCCGCCAGCCCGATGCGCAGTTCACCGGCGGCTGGGTACAGTACATCAGCATGGGTCAGATTCTTTCGATCCCGATGGTGCTTGCGGGTATCATCATGATGGTCTGGGCGTACCGTTGTCGTCCGCAGCAACAAAATTCTTGAGGAACCATGAAACAGTATCTTGATTTGATGCAGAAAGTGCTCGACGAGGGCACGCAAAAAAATGACCGCACCGGTACCGGCACCGTCTCTATCTTCGGCCACCAGATGCGTTTTAACCTGCAGGAAGGATTCCCGTTGGTGACGACCAAGCGCTGTCATTTACGCTCCATCATCCATGAACTGCTGTGGTTCCTGCAGGGTGACACCAACGTGGCGTATCTGCACGAAAACAACGTCACTATCTGGGACGAGTGGGCGGATGAAAACGGCGATCTTGGGCCGGTCTACGGCAAGCAGTGGCGCTCCTGGCCCGCGCCGGACGGCCGTCATATCGACCAGATCAGCACGGTGATGGAACAGCTGAAAAACGACCCGGATTCTCGCCGGATTATCGTCTCGGCATGGAACGTCGGCGAACTGAACAAGATGGCGCTGGCCCCGTGCCACGCGTTCTTCCAGTTCTACGTCGCCGACGGCAAGCTCTCCTGCCAGCTCTATCAGCGCTCGTGCGACGTATTCCTCGGCCTGCCGTTTAATATCGCCAGCTACGCGCTGCTGGTGCATATGGTGGCGCAGCAGTGCGACCTCGAAGTGGGCGATTTTGTCTGGACCGGCGGCGACACGCACCTGTACAGCAACCACATGGAGCAGACGCACCTGCAGCTGAGCCGCGAACCGCGCGCGCTGCCGAAGCTGGTCATCAAACGCAAGCCGGCATCGATTTTCGACTACCGCTTTGAAGACTTCGAAATCGAAGGCTACGACCCGCACCCGGGGATTAAAGCGCCAGTGGCGATTTAACCCGGAAGTGACGACGAAAAACCGGCGCCTGCGAGCGCCGGTTTTTTTATGCCTCAGCCGGGCCGACGGCCAGCTTTATTCCCCCGATGGAACGATTTTTTGCGAGCAGATTTCCTGCACTGTTGAAACCCGCTGCAACGCCGTTAATACTCTTCGGGGCGCGCTGCAAACCCGTATTTTACCGTTCGAATAAAGCCTCAATGCTCCGCATACTCGGCCCATGAACAGAGAACATGGCTATACCCTGATTGAAACCCTGCTCACCATGGTCGTGGTCGTCATTCTCGGCGCCAGCGGGCTGTACGGCTGGCAGAGCTGGCAACGGCAGCAGCGCCTGTGGCAAACCGCCTGCCAGGTCCGAGACTACCTGGTGCTGCTACGCGATGACGCCAACTGGCACAACCGCGACAGGGTATTAAGCGTCGGCCAAAGCGCGGAGGGCTGGTGCCTGAGCGCCAGCGGGCCGATGGCCGACTGTCGCCTCAGGGACGCTTTCACGCTGCAACCGCTATGGCCGGAGGTTTCGCTCAGCGCAATGACGCCGGGGCTGGGGTTTTATGGCCTGCGTAATACCGCCTGGGCCGGGCATATCCGCCTGCAAAGCGCCGCGGGCGGCTGGAACATTATTGTTTCTCACTGGGGGCGCATCCGCCTGTGTCGCGGCGAGGAGACGGCATCGTGTCTGTAAAACAGCGTGGCTTTTCCCTGCCGGAAATGCTGATCGCGATGGCTATCAGCGCCGTGCTGCTGCTCGGCAGCGCGCGTTTTCTTCCGGCGCTGCAGTGGGCCGCGCTTCGCCAGACCCGGCAGCAGTCGCTGGAAAATGAGCTCTGGCAGCGAATCTACACCGTCGCGAAGCACCTGCAGCGCGCCGGCTATTGCCGTGGCCTCTGTCGCGGGCAGGCGCTGTATATTGCAGGTGGCGGTGATTGCCTGCTGGTGAGTTGGGATAGCAACAGCGATGGCGTCTGGAATAGCGCGCCGTCATCGGAATCGGATACCACCGGGTTTCGCCTGCGCGATGGCGCGCTGGAAACCCTGCGCGGCGCAAGCGCCTGCAGCGGCAAAGGCTGGGAGAAAATGACCAACCCGGCGGCGATTCAGATCACCGCGTTTCAGGTTACGCGCCTGGAGAGGGCGGGCTTCGCGCCGGAATTATCGATTACGCTGGCGGCGCACTCGGTCGCCGACCCGCAAATCCGCGCGCGGGCGGAATACGGCGTAACGGGGTATAACCTGTGAATCGCCAGCGCGGGCTCTCTTCGTTGCTGATGGTGCTGCTGCTGTTAGCGCTCGGCACGCTATTACTCCAGGGGCTGCACCAGCAGCAGCGTTCGCTGTTAGCGCAGACGGCCAGCGAAACGCGGGCGCTTAGCGATGCCGCTGATGCGCATTCCGCGCTGCAGTGGGGAAAGGGGCTCGTCTGGCCGCTTCAGGAAACGGTTAGCTGCCAGCAGAACGTGGCGCTCGGCTGGCGCGCCTGCCTGCGAGTCTTTAGCGACGCCTCGGTATTGCTGATTGGCGGCAGCGATGGCGGCGGCATGCTGCTGTGGCAGTCAGGCGCAATCGAACAAAACCGCGTCCGCTTTTCGCCCCACGGCTGGAGCGATTTTTGCCCGTTAAAGGAGGTGAGCCTATGCCAGATGCCCTGAGGCGGCAGAAAGGGTTTAGCCTGCCCGAAACGCTGCTGGCTTTAGTCTTGCTTATCGCAACCGTGACCGCGCTGGCGGGCTATCAGCGTGGGCTGGCCAACGGCTTTATGCAGCTCAACCAGTACCGTCAGCTGTGGCGCGATGCGTGGCGATTCAGTCAGCTTAGCCCACCGGTGATTCCCGCGAATCGCCAGGTATCCCGCATGCAGACATCGGTGCAAAGATGTGTCAGCATCACGGTAACGATCACGATGCCCGCAGCCAGGCGGGCGCAGATGACCCGGCTGCACTGCCCGGTCAGTCAGTAGCCAGGAGCGAATATGTTAAGGGTGTACCACTCAAACCGTCTGGATGTGCTTGAAGCCTTGATGGAGTTTATCGTCGAGCGCCAGCGGCTGGATGACCCTTTTATGCCGGAAATGGTGCTGGTACAGAGTACCGGGATGGCGCAGTGGCTGCAGATGACGCTGGCGCAGCGCTTCGGGATTGCGGCCAACATTGAGTTCCCGCTACCCGCCAGTTTTATCTGGGACATGTTCGTGCGGGTGTTAAAAGATATTCCCGGAGAAAGCGCGTTCAGCAAGCAAAGTATGAGCTGGAAACTCATGACCCTGCTACCGCAGCGGCTTGACGATGAATCCTTTACGCTACTGCGCCACTACCTGCACGACGATAGCGACAAGCGCAAGCTGTTTCAGCTGGCCGCCAGAGTGGCGGATCTCTATGACCAGTATCTGGTTTATCGCCCCGAGTGGCTGATGCGCTGGGAGGCCGACCAGCGCGTTGACGGGCTTGGAGACGCGCAGGCGTGGCAGGCGCCGCTGTGGAAAGCGCTGGTGGAATATACCGCCGAGCTGGGCCAGCCGCTGTGGCATCGCGCCAATTTATACCAACGTTTTATCAGCGCGCTTGAGGCCGCCGAACAGCCGCCCGCCGGGCTACCGTCGCGGGTCTTTATCTGCGGGATTTCGGCGCTGCCGCCGGTATACCTGCAGGCGCTCCAGGCGCTGGGTAAGCATGTCGATGTATATGTTCTCTTCACTAACCCGTGCCGCTACTACTGGGGCGACATTAAAGATCCAGCATTTCTGGCAAAGCTGCTCTCCCGCCAGCGCCGCCACCACCGCGAAACGACGCGAGAGCTGCCCCTGTTTCGCGATACGCAACAGGCTCCGGGGTTATTCAATGATGCCGGGGAACAGGATGTCGGTAATCCGCTGCTGGCCTCGTGGGGCAAGCTGGGGCGCGACTATATTTACCTGCTGGCGGGTCTTGAGCGCTATGAAGAGCTGGACGCCTTTGTCGATATCGCGCCGGATAACCTGCTGCATAATCTTCAGGCGGATATTCTCGAACTGCGTAATGCGGCGGTGGCCGGGCGCAGCGCCGAGGAGTTTGCCAACAGCCGCAGCAAGCGGCTGCTGGCGGCGGACGACCGCAGCCTGACGATTCATGTCTGCCATAGCCCGCAGCGCGAGGTTGAGGTGCTGCACGACCGGCTGCTGGCGATGCTCGAAGAGAATCCCGAGCTCACGCCGCGCGATATTATCGTCATGGTGGCGGATATCGATAGCTACAGCCCCTATATTCAGGCGGTCTTCGGCAGCGCCAGCGGCGAGCGCTGGCTGCCGTGGGCGATATCCGATCGGCGGGCCCGCGAATCGCATCCGGCGCTGCAGGCGTTTATCACCCTGCTTTCGCTGCCCGACAGCCGCTTTGCCAGCGAAGACGTGCTGGCGCTGCTGGATGTGCCGGTGCTGGCCGCGCGCTTTAACATTAACGAAGAGGGGCTACGCTACCTGCGCCAGTGGGTTAACGAATCCGGCGTACGCTGGGGAATGGATGACGACAACGTGCGTGAACTCGATCTCCCGGCTACCGGCCAGCATACCTGGCGCTTTGGCCTGACGCGGATGCTGTTGGGCTACGCCATGGACAGCAGCGAAGGGGAGTGGCGCTCGGTGCTGCCTTATGATGAGTCGAGCGGGCTTATCGCCGAGCTGGTGGGCAACCTGGCATCGCTGCTGATGCAGCTTAATCTCTGGCGCCGCGGGCTGGCCCAGGATCGCCCATTAGCCGAGTGGCTGCCGGTATGCCGCGACCTGCTGAACGACTTCTTCCTTCCGGACAGCGAAACGGAAGCCGCCCTGGCGCTGATAGAACAGCAGTGGCAGGCGGTGATTGACGGCGGCGTCGACGCGCAGTATGGCGAAACGGTACCGCTCTCTTTGCTGCGCGATGAGCTGTCCCAGAGGCTCGATCAGCAGCGCATCAGCCAGCGCTTTCTCGCCGGGCCGGTTAACATTTGTACCCTGATGCCGATGCGTTCGATTCCTTTTAAGGTGGTCTGCCTACTGGGGATGAACGACGGCGTTTATCCGCGCACCCTGGCGCCGCTGGGCTTCGATTTAATGAGCCAGAAGCCGCAGCGCGGAGACCGTAGCCGTCGCGACGACGACCGCTATCTGTTCCTTGAAGCCCTGATGTCGGCCGAGCAGAAGCTCTATATCAGCTATATCGGTCGTTCCATTCAGGACAATAGCGAGCGCTATCCCTCCGTTCTGGTTCAGGAGCTGGCGGACTACATCGGCCAGAGCCACTGCCTGGAAGGGGACGAAGAGCTGGACTGCGATGCCAGCGAACGGCGGGTCAAAGAGCACATCACGCATCTGCATACCCGCATGCCTTTCGATGCCGCCAATTTTCTGGCTAATGAAGATCAAAGCTATGCCCGGGAATGGCTGGCGGCCGCCAGCCAGCAGGGGGAGGCGCACGGCGCGTTCATCCAGCCGCTACCGGTACCAGAAATCGATCACTTACCGTTCGAACAGCTGCTGCGCTTCTGGCAGCATCCTGTTCGCGCGTTCTTTCAGCAGCGGCTGCGGGTGAATTTCCGCTCGGAGGAGAGCGAGATCCCCGACGATGAACCTTTTACCCTCGAAGGGCTGAGCCGCTATCAGCTGAACCAGCAGCTGCTCAATACGCTGATTGAGCAGCAGGACGCCTCGGCAATGTATCGCCGCTTCCGTGCCGCCGGGGAGTTACCCTATGGCGCGTTCGGCGAACTGGCCTGGGAGACCCAGCGTCAGGAGATGCAAAATCTGGCCGAACGGGTGATCGCCTGCCGCCAGCCGGGGCAGAGCATGGAAATCGATCTGCAATGCAACGGAGTCAACATAACCGGCTGGCTGCAGCAGGTACAATCCGACGGTTTGCTGCGCTGGCGGCCTTCGCTATTAAGCGTGGCGCAGGGGATGCAACTTTGGCTGGAGCATCTTGTCTATTGTGCTAGCGGCGGTACCGGCGAAAGTCGGCTGTTTGTGCGCAAAGAGGGCGAGTGGCGTTTTCCACCGCTGGCGCAGGAGCAGGCCCAGGGCTACCTCAACGATCTGGTTGACGGTTACCTGCAGGGAATGTCCAAACCGCTGCTGCTGCTGCCGGAAAGCGGCGGCGCATGGCTAAAAGTCTGTTATGACGCCGAAAAGAATGTCATGTTAATGGACGAAGAGACGCAGCAAAAAGCGCGCAGTAAATTTCTTCAGGCTTATGAAGGGAACATGGTGGTCAGCGGCGAAGGTGCCGACGTCTGGTATCAGCGCCTGTGGCGCACGCTGGAGCCGGAATACTATGAAGAGATCCTGACGCAAACGCAGCGTTATTTGCTACCAGTGTTTCGTTTTCATCAGTCCGAATAACATTGTAATAGTATAAAAATTGCGCACTGGATGGCAGTTCATTTATGATGCGCAGCGAATCACGGACTGATGTTTTATAAAGGCTGCCAATTGTGCAGCGCCAGGTTTGTTAATGATGAGGTCCGTGAATGCCCCGCAGTTTATGGTTCAAGGTTATTGTTTTACTGGCCGCCCTCTGGGCGCCGTTAAGTCAGGCAGATACCGGATGGCAACCGATCCAGGAAACCATCCGTAAAAGCGAAAAAGATACCCGTCAATATCAGGCGATCCGCCTCGATAACGGCATGGTTGTGCTGCTGGTTTCCGATCCCCAGGCGGTAAAATCGCTGTCGGCGCTGGTCGTTCCCGTGGGATCGCTGCAGGATCCCGCCGAGCATCAAGGGCTGGCCCACTTCCTGGAGCATATGACGCTGATGGGCTCGAAAAAGTATCCCCAGCCTGACAGCCTCGCCGAGTATCTCAAAATGCACGGCGGCAGCCACAACGCCAGCACCGCGCCGTATCGCACCGCCTTCTATCTCGAAGTGGAAAACGATGCCCTGGACGGCGCGGTCGATCGCCTGGCCGACGCCATCGCCGCGCCGCTGCTGGATAAAAAATATGCCGATCGCGAGCGTAATGCGGTGAACGCCGAGCTCACGATGGCGCGTACCCGGGACGGGATGCGAATGGCGCAGGTTAGCGCGGAAACCATTAACCCGGCGCACCCCGGCTCGCAGTTTTCCGGCGGTAACCTTGAAACGCTGAGCGACAAGCCCGGCAAACCGGTGCTTGATGCCCTGCACGCCTTTCGCGATAGCTGGTATTCCGCCAACCTGATGAAGGCGGTGATCTACAGCAACAAGCCTCTGCCGGAGCTGGCGAGCATCGCGGCGGCCACCTACGGGCGCGTGCCGAACCACAATATCAGCAAACCGGAAATAACCGTCCCGGTGGTGACCGATGCGCAGAAGGGCATCATCATTCACTACGTTCCGGCGATGCCGCGTAAAGTGCTGCGCGTGGAGTTCCGCATTGATAACAATAGCGACCAGTTCCGCAGCAAAACCGACGAGCTGGTGACCTATATGATCGGTAATCGCAGTCCCGGCACGCTCTCAGACTGGCTGCAAAAGCAGGGGCTGGTTGAAGGGATTCGCGCGGACTCCGACCCGGTGGTGAACGGCAACAGCGGGGTGCTGGCTATATCCGCGACCCTGACGGACAAAGGCCTGGCGCACCGCGATGAAGTTACCGCGGCCATCTTCAGCTACCTCAATCTGCTGCGCAGCCAGGGAATCGATAAGCGCTATTTTGATGAGCTGGCCCACGTGCTGGCGCTCGACTTCCGCTACCCGTCCATCAACCGCAATATGGATTACGTCGAATGGCTGGCGGACACCATGATCCGCGTGCCGGTCGAGCATACGCTGGACGTTGTCAACATTGCCGATCGCTACGATCCGCAGGCGATCGAAGACCGCCTGGCGATGATGACGCCGCAAAACGCCCGCATCTGGTACATCAGCCCGAAAGAGCCGCATAACAAGACCGCCTACTTCGTCAATGCGCCCTATCAGGTGGATAAAATCAGCGAGCAGACCTTTGCCGACTGGCAGCAGAAGTCCAGCGCCATCGACCTCAAGCTGCCGGTGCTGAACCCCTATATTCCGGATGATTTCAGCTTAATCAAAAGCGACAAGGCTTACCCGCATCCGCAGCTGATTGTAGATGAACCGACGCTGCGGGTGATTTACGCGCCGAGCCAGTACTTCGCCAGCGAACCGAAAGCGGATATTTCGTTGGTTCTGCGTAACCCGCAGGCAATGGACAGCGCCCGCCGGCAGGTGATGTTTGCGCTCAATGATTATCTGGCGGGCATTGCGCTCGACCAGCTTAGCAACCAGGCGGCGGTCGGGGGGATCAGCTTCTCTACCGGCGCGAATAACGGCCTGATGGTTAACGCTAACGGCTATACGCAGCATCTGCCTGAGCTGTTTAACGCCCTGCTCGACGGTTACTTCAGCTATACGCCAACCGAAGAGCAGCTGGAGCAGGCTAAATCCTGGTACGCCCAGATGATGGATTCGGCGGATAAAGGCAAAGCCTACGACCAGGCGATCATGCCGATTCAGATGGTTTCTCAGGTGCCGTACTTCCAGCGCGAAGAGCGTCGGGCGCTGCTGCCATCGATTACCCTGAAAGAGGTGCTGGAATACCGCGATAATCTCAAGGCGAAAGGGCGACCGGAGCTGATGGTCGTCGGTAATCTTACTGCCGATCAATCCACCGCCATGGCGCGGCAGATTCAAAAACAGCTGGGTGCCGACGGCAACGAGTGGTGCCGCAACAAAGACGTGCTGGTCGATCGTAAACAGCTGGCGATTTTTGAAAAAGCGGGCAACAGTACCGATTCCGCGCTGGCTGCCGTTTTCGCGCCGCCGAACGTGGACGAATACGCCAGCTCTGCCGCCAGCTCGCTCCTCGGTCAAATCATACAGCCGTGGTTCTATAACCAGCTACGTACGGAAGAGCAGCTGGGCTACGCGGTCTTCGCCTTCTCGATGAACGTTGGCCGCCAGTGGGGGATGGGTTTCCTGCTGCAAAGCAGCGATAAGCAGCCGGCTTACCTCTGGCAGCGTTTCCAGGCCTTCTTCCCCACGGCGGAAGCCAAACTGCGGGCAATGAAGCCGGAAGAGTTTGCGCAGATTCAGCAGGCGGTAATCGGTCAGATGCTGGAAGCGCCGCAAACGCTGGGCGATGAAGCGTCGAAGCTGAGCAAAGATTTCGATCGCGGTAATATGCGTTTCGATTCACGTGATAAAGTAGTGGCTCAGATTAAACTGCTGACGCCGCAAAAGCTTGCCGACTTCTTCCATCAGACGGTGGTGGATCCGCAGGGCATGGCAATGCTCTCCCAGGTTTCCGGTAGCCAGAACGGCAAGGCGGAATACGCGCATCCGCAGGATGGCAAAGTCTGGGAGAACGTCAGCGCATTGCAGAAATCCTTACCCCTGATGCGAGAGAATGAATGACCGACACCGCCGAGTCTCTTGACCCCCTGCGCTTGCCCCTGACGGGGGAGCGCCTGATAGAAGCCTCTGCGGGCACAGGAAAAACCTTTACCATTGCCGCCCTCTATCTGCGGCTGCTGCTGGGGCTGGGCGGGGAATCTGCCTTTCCCCGCCAGGTCAGCGTGGAAGAGCTGCTGGTAGTGACTTTTACCGAAGCGGCGACCGAAGAGCTGCGCGGGCGTATTCGCAGCAATATCCACGAGCTGCGTATCGCCTGCCTGCGCGAAAGTACCGACAATCCTCTCTACGCCGGGCTGCTGGCGGAAATCGCCGATAAAACCCAGGCGGCGCAAACGCTGCTGCTGGCCGAACGGCAGATGGACGAAGCGGCGGTATTTACCATTCACGGCTTCTGCCAGCGGATGCTGAGCCTTAACGCCTTTGAATCCGGCATGCTGTTCGAACAGCAGCTGATTGAAGATGAATCCCGCCTGCGCTATCAGGCCTGCGCCGACTTCTGGCGTCGCCACTGTTATCCGCTGCCGCGTGACATCGCGGCGGTTATCCACGAAGCGTGGAAAGGACCGCGCGATCTGCTGAAATCCATCGACCGCTGGCTACAGGGAGAGGCGCCGCAGCTCAAATCGCCGCCGCCGGCTGACGAAACGCTGGCCGAACGCCATCAGCAAATTATCGAACGCATCAACGCGCTGAAGCAGCAGTGGCTGGCACAGGTGGGCGAGGTTGAGGCGGTGCTGGAAAACTCGGGCCTCGACCGGCGCAAGTTCAATCGCGGCAATCAGGGGAAATGGCTGGAGAAAGTGACCGCCTGGGCCCAGGAAGAGACCCTCAGCTACCAGCTTCCGGATGCGCTGGAGAAGTTCTCCCAGGCCTTCTTGCTTGAGCGCACCAAAGCGGACGGCGCGCCGCCGGTACACCCGCTGTTCAGCGCGGTAGAAGCGCTGCTGGCGACACCGTTAACCTTGACCGATTTGGTGATTGCCAGGGCGATGGTTGAAATCCGCGAAGCGGTCGCGCGGGAGAAACGCCGCCGCGGTGAGCTGGGCTTTGACGATATGCTTAGCCGCCTGGATGACGCCCTGCGCGGGGAGAGCGGCGAAGCGCTGGCCAGCGCGATTCGCCAGCGCTTTCCGGTGGCGATGATCGACGAATTTCAGGATACCGACCCGCAGCAGTACCGAATCTTTCGCCGCATCTGGCGGCGCCAGGCTGACACCGCGCTATTGCTGATTGGTGACCCCAAACAGGCCATTTACGCCTTCCGCGGCGCGGATATCTTTACCTACATGAAAGCGCGTGGGGATGTCACCGCCCACTATACGCTCGACACCAACTGGCGCTCTGCGCCGGGGATGGTTGACAGCGTCAATCGCCTGTTTAGCCTCAGCGATAACCCCTTTATGTTCCGCGAAATCCCGTTTATGCCGGTGAAGTCAGCCGATAAAAACCAGGGGCTGCGCTTTACCGTCGATGATGCTGCGGTACCGGCGATGAATATCTGGCTGATGCCGGGCGAGGCCGTTGGGGCGGGGGATTACCAGGCGTTTATGGCCCAGCTGTGCGCGGCGCAAATTCGCGACTGGCTCAGCGCGGGCCAGCAGGGCAAGGCGCTGCTGTGGCGCGGTGAAAAAGCTGAATCCGTGCGGGCTTCGGACATCACGGTGCTGGTGCGCAATCGTCAGGAGGCGTCGTTAATTCGCGATGCCCTCCAACTGCTGTCGATTCCCTCCGTCTATCTCTCCAACCGCGATAGCGTGTTTGAAACCCCCGAGGCGCAGGAGCTGCTGTGGGTGCTGCAGGCGGTGCTGGCCCCCGAGCGGGAAAATACCCTGCGCAGCGCGCTGGCGACCGCAATGTTCGGCCTCAACGCGCAGGACATTGAAAACCTCAACCAGAGCGAACGGGCGTGGGATGAGCTGGTAGAAGAGTTTAGCGGCTACCGGCAAGTCTGGCGGCAGCGCGGCGTGATGCCGATGCTGCGGGCGCTGATGAACGCGCGGCGCATTGCCGAAAACCTGCTGGCGACCAGCGGCGGCGAGCGGCGCCTGACCGATATCCTGCATATCAGCGAGCTGCTACAGGAGGCGGCGAACCAGCTGGAGAGCGAACATGCGCTGGTGCGCTGGCTGGCGCAGCATATCGCCGAGCCGGATAGCAACGCCTCCAGCCAGCAGATGCGCCTGGAGAGCGATAAGCACCTGGTGCAGATCGTCACCATCCATAAATCGAAAGGGCTGGAGTATCCGCTGGTCTGGCTGCCGTTTATTGCGCGTTTCCGTAAACAGGATCAGGCGTTTTATCACGACAGAACCTCCTTTGCCGCCGTTCTCGACCTGGGGCAGGCGGAGGGCAGCATGGAGCTGGCGGAGGCCGAACGCCTGGCCGAAGATCTGCGCCTGCTTTATGTCGCGCTGACCCGTGCGGTCTGGCACTGCAGCCTTGGCGTTGCGCCGCTCAGCACCCGGCGCAGCGACAAGCCCGGCGCCAGCGATTTTCACCACAGCGCGCTGGGCCGCCTGCTGCAGGGCGGGGAAGCGATGGATGCCGCAGGGCTGATGGCCCGTCTGCAGGCGTTCTGCAGCGGGGAGATCGCCCTGCAGCTCCCGGATACGGCTGCGCCAACTCCGTGGCAGGCTCCGCAGGCGGCGCTACCGCCGCTTTCAGCCCGTTTGCTCGCGCGTTCGGTGACCGATGACTGGCGGGTCACCAGCTACTCCGGCCTGCAGCAGAATGGACACAGCGCGGCGCAGGATCTTCTGCCGCGTCTGGATGTCGATGCCGCCGGCGTCGGTGAGGTCGCGGAAGAGCCGCAGCTTACGCCGCACCAGTTCCCGCGCGGCGCGTCGCCGGGGACGTTTCTCCACAGTTTGTTCGAAGATCTCGATTTTACCCAGCCGGTTCCCGCCGACTGGATGGCGGCCAGGCTCCAGCTGAACGGCTTCGAGGAAAAGTGGACCCCGGTGCTGACCGCATGGCTCGACGGCGTGCTGCGTACCCCTCTGCCCGGCGCGGGCATCGCCCTTAATCAGCTGGGCGAAGGCGATAAACAGGTGGAGATGGCGTTTTATCTGCCCATCGAACAGCCGCTGGATCCCCTGCGTCTGGATGCGCTGATTCGTCAGTACGATCCGCTCTCCGTGGATACCCCAACGCTCGATTTCCGCCAGGTGCGGGGGATGCTGAAAGGCTTTATCGACCTGGTATTTCGCCACAACGGCCGCTATTACCTGCTGGATTACAAATCCAACTGGCTGGGGGAAAATCGCGAGGCCTATACCCAGGACGCGATGCGGCAGGCAATGCGTTCGCACCGTTACGATTTGCAGTATCAGCTCTATAGCCTGGCGCTGCACCGATATTTACGCCACCGCATTGCCGATTATGATTACGAACGCCACTTCGGCGGCGTTATTTATCTCTTTTTACGCGGCATGGACGGGCAGGACGGCGGGCAGGGTATCTTCACCACCCGGCCGGCGCTGCCGCTGATTAACGGCCTCGATGCGCTGTTTGCCGGGGAAACCCAGGAGGTTGTGCTATGACCATGGATGAACTGTTACTGCAGGCGGTTGAACAGCGCCTGCTGCGCCCGCTGGACGTCCAGTTTGCGCTCATGGTGGCGCAGGAGGCGCATCCGGCGGTGAAGCTCACCGCCGCCATTCTCAGCCGCGATGCCGGTGAAGGCCACGTCTGCCTGCCGATTTCGCGTCTCGCCGAGGATGAGCTGCTGAGCGCAAAAGCGGCTGGCCTGAGTGAGCAGATCCTTGAACTGACCGGCGCTCCGGACGGCTGGCTGCCGCTGCTTAACGATGCTGAGGCGGTCAGCGGCGGTGAGCACCCGACGCCGATGATCCTCTGCGGCGAACGGCTTTACCTCAACCGCATGTGGCGCAACGAATTAACCGTCGCGCGCTTTTTCAATGAAGCCAATCAGGTGCTGGAGGTGGATGAAGCCCGGCTGGCTTCGACGCTCGACGCGCTGTTTCCGCCCGCTGAGGAAACGGACTGGCAAAAAGTGGCGGCTGCGGTCGCCCTGACCCGACGGATTTCGGTGATTTCCGGCGGTCCGGGCACCGGTAAAACCACGACCGTCGCTAAACTGCTGGCCGCGCTAATCCAAACGTTCTCCAGCCCGCGCTGCCGTATTCGCCTGGCGGCGCCGACCGGTAAAGCCGCGGCGCGCCTTACCGAGTCCCTCGGCGCGGCGCTGCGCCGCCTCCCTCTCAGCGACCAACAAAAGGCGCTGGTGCCCACCGAAGCCAGCACCCTCCATCGCCTGCTGGGCGCGCAGCCCGGCAGCCAGCGGATGCGCTATCACGCCGGCAACCCGCTGCATCTTGACGTGCTGGTGGTGGATGAGGCCTCAATGATTGACCTGCCGATGATGTCGCGCCTGATCGATGCGCTGCCTGAGCACGGGAGGGTGATTTTCCTTGGCGACCGCGATCAGCTGGCGTCGGTAGAGGCCGGCGCGGTGCTGGGGGATATTTGCGCCTGGGTTAATGCAGGCTATACCCCGGAGCGGGCGGCACAGCTCGCCCGGTTGACCGGCCAGCCGGTGCCGGCGGGCGAGGGCAACGTTGCCGGTGCGCTGCGCGACAGCCTGTGCCTGCTGCAAAAAAGCTACCGTTTTGGTCGCCATTCCGGTATCGGCCATCTGGCGTGGGCGGTCAACAGCGGCGAGCGCAGCGCGGTACGCGCAGCGCTGCGTCAGTCGTTCGACGATATCGCCCTGTATCCGCTGAGCGCCACCGAAGAGTATGAAGCGATGCTGAATCAGGCGCAGGCGGGCTATGGCCGCTTCCTGCAGTTGCTGCGCGCGCGGGCTGAGCCCGAAGAGATGATCGCCGCCTTTGGCGAATTCCAGCTGCTGTGCGCGCTGCGCGAGGGGCCGTATGGGGTCAGCGGCGTGAACGAACAGCTGGAGCAGATGCTGAACCGCAAGCGGGCGATCGCGTTACCGCGGCATTCGCGCTGGTATGAAGGACGGCCGGTGATGATCTCCCGCAACGATAGCGCGCTGGGGCTGTTTAACGGCGATATCGGCATCGCGCTGGAAAGAGGCGATGGCCTGCGCGTCTGGTTCCCGATGCCCGATGGCAGCATCAAGTCGGTTCAGCCAAGTCGTCTGCCGGAGCACGATACCGCCTGGGCGATGACGGTGCATAAATCGCAGGGGTCGGAGTTCGATCACGCGGCGCTGATCCTGCCTTCGCGCAGCGTGCCGCTGGTAACCCGCGAGCTGGTTTATACCGCCATTACGCGTGCGAAACGGCAGCTGTCGATCTATGCCGATGAGCAGGTGCTGACTCAGGCGGTGGCTGCGCGTACCGAACGACGCAGCGGCCTGACGGATATCTTTTCCGCCCAGTAAGGTTTTCCCCGGTCGGCCGCGCGCTTTCCGGGGAGAAGGGATCAGGCCAGGTCTGCCATCAGCACCTTGGAGCGGCGCTGATAGTTGTACATCTCTTTTTTGCTCTCCGGCAGCAGGTCGACGTCGACCGGCGTAAATCCGCGCTCCTGGAACCAGTGAATGCTGCGGGTCGTAAGAACAAACAGCTTGCTGAGGCCCATTTGCTTCGCCTGTGCGGCAATGCGTTCGAGCAGCACTTCACCGCGCGATGAGCTGCGGTAATCCGGATGCACCGCCACGCAGGCCATTTCGCCGATCTTCTCTTCCGGGAAAGGATAGAGCGCGGCGCAGGCGATGGTGGTGTTGTCGCGCTGAATAATGGTGAATTTATCGATTTCCATCTCCAGCTGTTCGCGCGAACGCCTGACCAGAATGCCCTGCTGCTCCAGCGGGCTAATCAGCTCGAGGATGCCGCCGATATCGTTAATGGTGGCGCGGCGGATCTGCTCGGCGCTCTCCATCACAATCTGGGTACCGATACCGTCGCGTGAGAACAGCTCCTGCAGCAGGGTGCCGTTTTCCTGATAGCTGATCAGGTGGCAGCGGCGCACGCCGCTGCGGCAGGCTTTTACCGCGCCGCGCAGAAAGCGCACGGTGCCGGAGCTGTAGTCTTCGTCCGCTTCCATCTCTTCCACCCGCGCCTGGGCTTCGTTGGGGAACAGCTCGGGGACGATCTCGCCATCCTGATTGTGAACCCCCTGGGATGAGCAGAAGCCGATCATCTTTTCGGCTTTCAGCTTAATCGCCAGCTGGGTCGCAATCTCCTCGGAGGTCAGGTTAAAACTTTCGCCGGTGACCGATACCGCAACCGGGCCCATCAGCACGATTGCGCCGTTATCCAGCTGGCGGTGAATGGCTTCTTCATCGATGCGCCGGATGCGCCCGCTGTGACAGTAATCCACGCCGTCGTCCACGCCTAACGGCTGCGCGATAATGAAGTTGCCGCTGACCACGTTGATATGGGCGCCCTGCAGCGGCGTGTTGTTGAGGCTCATCGACAGGCGAGCGGTAATTTCCAGCTGCAGCATGCCCGCCGCCTGCTTAACCAGCTCGAGCGTTTTGGCGTCAGTCACTCGGGTTTGTTTATGATAAACCGGCTCGTGACGATGCTCCGCCAGGTTGGCATCGATCTGCGGACGGGCGCCATAGACCACCACCAGACGAATTCCCAGGCTGTGAAGCAGGCCAATGTCATTGACTATGCTAGAGAAATTATCATGCTCGATGGCTTCCCCGCCCAGCATGATGACAAACGTTTTACCCCGATGGGCGTTAATATAAGGGACAGAATGGCGGAATCCCTCTACCAGTTCGGTGCGACGTTCCTTCACCATGACACAACCTCAATGCATGATTATTCGTAATTACTGTATTTTTATTCTGTTTCGCCAGCAAACGCAAGCCCCAATTTCTCGCGCAACCGAGAAAACAGTGTGAGCCAAATCAGGGTGTCAAAGATTGTTTACCCTTTTATAGATGACAGGTTATGCGCCTTTCGTTAAAGTTTCCGGTCAATCTGTTTGTTTTAAATACGAATGATTTCTTACTGCTTGGGAGTGGCATGTCGGGATACAAGTCAGGATTAAGCCGCCGCCAATTTTTACAGGGGGCGGGCGCCATGTGGTTAATGAGTGTGAGTCCGGTTGGGTTGGCAGCCGCGGCGCAGGTGGTTGCCGTACGCGTCTGGCCATCATCGACCTACACGCGCGTCACCGTGGAGTCCAACCATATCCTGAAATATCGGCAGTTTGCGCTCAGCAATCCTGAACGTGTGGTGGTGGATCTGGAAGGGGTTAATCTCAACTCCGTACTGAAAGGTATGGGGAGTCAGATTCGCGGTGACGATCCCTATATTCAGTCTGCTCGCGTGGGACAGTTCGATCCGCAAACCGTGCGCATGGTGTTTGAGCTGAAACAGAACGTGAAACCGCAGCTGTTTGCGCTGGCTCCGGTCGCCGGGTTTAAAGAGCGTCTGGTCATGGACCTCTATCCCGCTAACGCCACCGACGTGCAGGATCCGCTGCTGGCGCTGCTCGAAGATTACAACAAAGGCGATCTTCAGCGGCAGGTTCCGCCTGCGGAGAGCGGGCCTAAACCGGGTAAAGCCGGGCGCGATCGGCCCATTGTTATTATGCTCGATCCCGGCCACGGCGGCGAAGACTCCGGTGCGGTGGGAAAATACCGCACCCGCGAGAAAGACGTGGTGCTGCAGATTGCCCGGCGGCTGCGCGCGCTGATCGAGAAAGAGGGCAATATGAAGGTCTATATGACCCGCAACGAGGATGTCTTTATCCCGCTGAAGGTCCGGGTCGCCAAAGCGCAGAAGCAGCGCGCCGACCTGTTTGTCTCTATTCACGCCGACGCGTTTACCAGCCGCCAGCCCAGCGGATCGTCGGTGTTTGCCCTGTCAACCAAAGGGGCCACCAGTACCGCGGCTAAATATCTGGCGCAGACTCAGAATGCCTCGGACCTGATCGGCGGCGTCAGCAAAAGCGGCGATCGCTACGTCGACCACACGATGTTCGACATGGTGCAGTCGCTGACCATCGCCGACAGCCTGAAGTTCGGCAAGGCGGTGCTGGAAAAGATGGGCAACATTAATAACCTGCACAAGAACCGGGTTGAGCAGGCGGGCTTCGCGGTGCTGAAGGCGCCGGATATTCCATCGATTCTGGTGGAAACCGCGTTTATCAGTAACGTTGAAGAAGAGCGTAAATTGAAAACGGCGAAATTCCAGCAGGAAGTTGCAGAGTCGATTCTGGCAGGGATTAAAGCCTACTTCGCCGACGGCGCGACGCTGGCAAGGCGAGGGTAACGCAACAGGAAAGTGAAATGGCTCTATTAAAGAGCGCGCACGGCGGCAATATTCGCGAGGCCGCCGCGCTTATGGGCATCTCTGCGGCGCAGCTGCTGGATTTTAGCGCCAACATCAACCCGCTGGGGATGCCGGAAAGTTTAAAGCGCGGCATCCTTGACAATATGGCCTGCGCCGAACGCTACCCTGACGTTGAGTATCAGCAGCTGCACCTTGCGCTGGCGGAACACCATCAGATCCCCGCCTCGTGGATCCTCGCCGGAAACGGCGAAACCGAAGCGATCTTTACCCTGGTTCAGGGGCTGAAGCCGCGCCAGGCGATGATCGTCACCCCGGGCTTTGCCGAATACCGCCGGGCGCTGCAGTCGGTGGAGTGCGCGGTGCGGGAATTTCTGCTGCGCGAGGCGGATGGCTGGCAGCTCACCGGGGCGATTCTTGACGCCCTGACGCCGGATCTGGACTGTTTGTTTCTCTGCACGCCGAACAATCCTACCGGCCTGCTGCCCGAGCGCCGTCTGCTGGAGATGATTGCTGAACGCTGTCGGTCGCTGGGCATTGCCCTGATTCTCGATGAAGCGTTTATCGATTTTATCCCCGACGAGCCGGGATTTATTCCGTTGCTGGGCCAAAACCCGCACGTGTGGGTGTTGCGTTCGCTGACTAAGTTTTATGCCATTCCCGGCCTGCGTCTGGGGTATCTGGTCAATGGCGATGCGCGGGCGGTGGCGAGAATGCGCGAGCGCCAGATGCCGTGGTCGATAAATGCTTTTGCCGCCCTGGCGGGGGAAATGATTCTCCAGGATAGCGTCTATCAGCAGAAAACCTGGCAGTGGCTGGCGGAAGAGGGACAGCGCTTTTACCATCAGCTGCGCCATATTCCCGGCCTGACGGTCTATCCCGGACAGGCAAACTATCTGTTTCTGCGCTGCGACGTGGCGGATCTGGATCTGCAATACGCGATGCTGCAACAGCACATCCTGATCCGCAGCTGCGCCAACTACCCGGGGCTCGACGGGCGCTACTTCCGCGTCGCGATCCGCAGCCAGCAGGAAAATACCCGGCTGCTGGCGGCCTTCAGGCGGGTATTTAACGGGTAGATGTCTGCCGCCATTGTTCGTCTGTGGTTCTTCCCGGCTCGCGCTGCGCTGACCGGGCTACGGGCTTACCGCCGTCTGCGGGCCGGTAGCCCGCCTCCGGGGAATGCACCGTGATTAATGTATAGGTGCGGCTTCTTCCCGGCTCGCGCTGCGCTTAGCCGGGCTACGGGTTTACCGCCGTCTGCGGGCCGGTAGCCCGGACAGGCGCGCAGCGCCGCCTCCGGGGATGCATGGCTGCGGAAGCGTTAGCGCAGCTCGACGCCGCCCTGCACCATGCGCAGCAGGTGCTGCCGGGGCCAGAGCTCGCTAAGCCGCGTCTCTCCCAGCCGTCGCTGTAAATACTCAATATCGTGACGTTGACGGTCGAGCATCAGGCCGACCACGCTGCCGCTGTGCGCCACGTTAATACCGTATAAATCGCACTCTTCCACCAGCCTCCGCAGCGTATCAAAACCCGGCTTTGGTAACAGATGCTGGCTGGCGATGGCGCTAATCGTCGCAGCCTCTCCCATCCGCCGGGGATTATCCGTCTCGCAGGCCAGCTGAACTTTCTCCCAGGCTAGCTGCAGAGACGCGGAGTGGGCGTACAGCTTTTCAAGCCGGGGAAGGCGGTGGTAATCGGTGGTCAGCAGCGTGGCGGGGCTTTCCAGCACCAGCAGATCGAGCTGCGGCTGGCTGCGGCAGGCAATCTGCGTGGCGGCGGTGTTGTGGTCGAACAGGGTCAGCTGGCGGAACAGGGTGCTGTCGGTGGGCTCCAGGGAGACGCAGAGCCGGGCGAGGGTGGGTTCATCCAGCGGATGGCCGAGATGATGCGCGGTGGCCACCGCCGTCGCGGCGATATCCGCGGTGCTGCTGGCCATCCCCTTGGCGACCGGAATCGTGGAGCAAATATCGATCCGAATCTCCTTGCCGAGCGCCGCCGGATAGCGCCAGTAGCTCAGCAGCCGGTCGACCATCGCCCGCGACAGCGGGCGTTCATCCGCCCGAGGCGAACCGTAGTCCACCTCGACGGTGCTGTACCAGTCAACGGGGCAGGAGACCAGCTTCTCGCTGCCGAGGATCCAACCCTGGATGAGTTCCCCACAGGAGGCGGGGCATTGCGCTACGGCCACGTATTCACCTTTTTACCCGTTATACTTCAAGCTACAGGACAAAGTACAAGTGCTTTGTCCTGTGACCTGAATTATTTAGGGCAAAGTTTCAGAATTTTAAGCGCATAGTGTCATGCCGATCCCGCTATTACCATGATTCACCGCAACTTGCCGGGCGGCGAGCTCAGGCTGAAACGGTTAATGTCTGCGCTTCGGGAAGCGCCAGACGCATCACATCGCGGGCAATCATCAGCTCTTCATTGGTATTGATGACCGCCACTTTAACCATCGCATTCTCGGCCTGGATAAAGGTGGCGTTGTGCTGGTTTTTCTCTTCATCGACCGACAGCCCGAGGAAATTCAGGTTATGGCAAATGGCGCTCCTGGCGCGGGCGGAGTTTTCGCCGATGCCGCCGGTAAAGATCAGCGCGTCCAGGCCGCCCATCTGCATAATATAGCTGCCGATGGTGGCGCGGATGCGCTCGGCAAACAGCGAGAGCGCCAGGGCCGCCCGACGATTGCCGCTGTCCGCCGCCTGCTCGACATCGCGATAATCGTGCGACACGCCGGAAACCCCCAGCAGGCCGGACTCGTTATTCAGCAGCTGATTAAGCTGCTCCGGCGTTTGCCCCTCATGCAGCGCCAGCCACGGTAGAATCGACGGATCGATATCGCCGCTGCGGGTGCCCATCATCACGCCGGACTGCGGCGTAAAGCCCATTGAGGTGTTAACCGAGCGCCCGCCTTTGATTGCGCATACGCTGCTGCCGTTGCCGAGATGGCAGCTCACCACGCGCAGGGCGCTCAGCGGCACGCCCAGCTTTTCCGCCAGCGTCGCGCTGACGTACTTATGGCTGGTGCCGTGGAAGCCGTAGCGGCGAATGCCCAGCTCGCTGTAGTAGCGCCACGGCAGCGGATAGATAAAGGCGCGCTCGTCCAGGGTCTGGTGAAAAGCGGTATCAAATACGGCCACCGACGGCGTTTCGGGCAGCAGCTGGCGGAAAACGTTAATGCCCAGCGCGTTGACCGGGTTGTGCAGCGGGGCCAGCTCCGCCAGGCGCTCGATTTCCGCTAAGGTATCATCGGTGACCGGCGTCGAATCTTTAAAGCGCTCTCCGCCGTGCGCCACGCGGTGGCCGACGCCGTCAATATCCTGCAAACTCTGGATAATCCGGTGGTCGAGGAGCTTTTCCAGCAGCAGGGTGACCGCTTCACGGTGATCGGCAATCGGCGCCGTCTCCTGCCATTTTTGCGCCGGCGTTTTGAGGGTCACCTGAGCGTTTGCCATGCCGATACGTTCAATCAATCCCTGGCAGAGCATATCGCCCTGAGGCATCTCCAGCAGCTGGAATTTTAACGATGAGCTGCCGGCATTAATGGCCATTATTTTGTAAGACATAGAGGTTCCTTCGAATTCAGAAAATCCAGCACGGCATCAAGACCCAGATTATTCAGCGCGCTGGTGACAAAAATCTGCTGCGCCCCAGCCTGCCTGAGCCACTCCTCGATGAGCGATAACCGCTGCGGGTCGGCCAGGTCGGCTTTGGTGACCAGGCCAATCGTCGGGCGGTTCATCGGGGCGGTAAAACCCGGAGAAAACGGCGACCACTGGGCGTCGGCGTTCAGCACCAGAGCGATAACGTCGGCCTCGCAGGCGCTGGTCAACAGAGCGCTATACAGGCAGCGGTTCTCCAGATATTCGCCCGGCGTATCGATGGCCATCGGCGACCATTCGATAGCCTGGGTTTTCTTATAATGGAGCGCTTCACCGCGCAGGCCCTGGGTCAGCGAGGTTTTGCCGCACTGGCTGGGGCCGATAAACATCAGACGTTTCATCGCGCTACGTCCGGGTTATTGAGCAGGTAGTAAACTGCATCATCTCGCCCAGGGTGCGCGTCACCTGCTTGAGGGCGTACTCGACGGCGGAAACGTCGCCGGTCAGCACCACGGCGCCGGTAAAGCGGTCAAGAAAACCGATCTCCACCGCGCCGGATTTGGTGGCGATATCGCAGGCGATAATCGACGCCTCGCTGGGCGTGATGGTGAGGATGCCAATGGCGGAAACCGCATCCTGCAGGCCGAGCTTCTTAAAGAGATCTTTCCCGGGGTTGGCAATCAGGTGCGCGAGGGTCACCTGTTTCCCGGGAACGTATTCCTGAATCATGCGATCCGTGGTCGGCTGTCTTTCCATTATCCCTCCACCATCTGTCGCCACATGGCTTCATGCGGGCGCGGGATCACCGAACGGTAAACCAGCAGCCCTTTTTCGCCCGCGCTTTCGCTGGCCACCGTAACCGCGTTGTTGACGTCGGAAACGTCGCCCGCCACCACCATGTAGCATTTACCGCCGATGCCGAAGGCCATATGCACCCGCACCAGGGTGACGTTAGAGCCTTTCACCGCCCGATCGGCGGCGCTGATGCAGGCCGCAACGCTCCAGGTTTCAACGATGCCGACCGCCTGGCGCTTGTCCACGCTGTTCAGGCCGCTGATGGCCGGAAGGACGCTGGGGTGAATATTCGCCAGCACCAGGCTGTCGACGAGCATTTCGCCGGCCTGCGACGCGCCGGTTTCAATGGCCTGCTGGATGGCGCCAATATCCCCGCCGAGCATCAGCAAAAACTTACCCGGGCAGATAGTCTTGCTGACCAGCAGATTGACGTTGGCGCTTTTCAGCATCGCATCGCCGAGTTCCATTCCTTTGGCAATGCTGGTGAGTTCTAAAATTCCTATAGCCTGAGACATGGTTAACCTCTTACCACCGTGATGGCCTGTTCGCTGATGGCCGCAACCACGCCGTCGATGCTGGCGTGAATCGGCGCGCCTAATGCGCCTGCCGGGATATCGGCAACGCATTGCCCGCGCGTAACGCGCTCTCCCACCGCAACGTTTGCTACCGCGCTGGCGCCGATATGCTGGCGCAGCGGCAACGTCACGGTTTCTACTGCTGGTTCGTCCTCCACCAGCGGCGCCTCCTGATACCAGGGGCTCAGCCCCAGTTTGGCGATCAGCCGCTTCACCGGCACCAGGCGATATTTCGCCATCTCATCGGCCGGATAGAGCGGCCCTTCATAGCGCTGGTTTTGCGCCCGCAGCTCGCGTTTGAGCATGCGGTTGATGCGCATCGGCGAGATCCCCACCGGGCAGGCCACGCTTTCGCAGACGTTGCACTCCGAGCAGGTGAGGGCGCTCAGCAACAGCTGCGGCGTGGCGGCCTGATGAAAGTTCACCGCCCGCACCAGCAGGTGCGGAGAGAGTTCGTGGCCGATCAGATGCCGCGGGCAGAGATCGGTACAGAGTCGGCACTGTTCGCAGACGGTGCGGGCCACGGAAAGCACCGTGCGCTCATCCTGCATCCGTCGCTGAATAAGCGGATGGCTTTTCGGCAACACCAGCAGGCCGCCGGTGGTTTTGGTCACCGGGCTATCGAGAGAGGTAATCAGGCCGCCCATCATCGGGCCACCGTTAATAAAACCGGGGTCGTCGACCGTCGCGCCGCCCGCCAGCGCCAGCACTTCGCGCAGCGACATGCCGATGGGGACGGTGACGGTCAGCGGCCTGGCGACCGCGCCGTTAACGGTCAGCGTACGGCGGGTCACCGCAAACTGCTGCTCAACCGCGCGGGCCATGTTGAGCACCGTTTGCACGTTATTCACCACGACCCCGACGCTGGCCGGCAGCGCGGCGGGCGCGACCCGGCGACCGGTCGCCAGCCAGATAGTCAGCACCTCATCGCCTGCGGGATAGACATCGGGCAGAATATGCAGGCGGATACCGGCAGGCAGCAGTGGGGTAAGCGCATCGATAGCCCGGCGGTACTTCTCTTTCAGGGCAATCACCCCTTCGCGCGCGCCGGTTGCCGTCATTGCGTATTGTACGCCGCGGACAAGGCGCGAAGCCTGCTGCCACATCAGCTGCTGGTCGACCTTGAGCATCGGTTCGCACTCGGCGGCGTTGACCAGAAAAATCTCTACCTGCGCCTGCAGCTTCACGTGGGCGGGAAAACCCGCGCCCCCCGCGCCGACCACGCCC
>NZ_ALNJ01000127.1:0-4985 GCF_000293135.1 Klebsiella sp. OBRC7
AGTCTATGGCTCTTGAAAAGGCCCATAGTGGTAGTAAAAAAATGACCTTTGGTGAGAATAGAGATCTTGAAAGAGTGGTCGCTACTCCAGCTTCATCAGGTAAGAGCAAGCGTGTTAACGTCAATTTTGATGAGGTGAAACATACCAGATTTAAAGCTGCTTGCGCGAGAAATGGAACTTCAATAACGGATGTGATTAGCAAGCTTGTAGATGACTGGCTTAAAGAAAATGAATAATTGAGATCTAAGCAGTGATAGAATTTCACTGCTTAAATGAAGTCAATGCCGGGTGATGCCGCTGACGTCTTGTTCGGGCAGTAAAGCGTGTCCAGTGGGTGTCATCAGTTTCTCTGTTGCCAGATTGCCGTAATAAGGCTCGTTGATGGCGAACGGCGACGTTTTAATGAAAGCCGAGATATGCCGGCAGTACTGGTGCTCTCCGCGCAGCTTCTCTGCTGCGCGTTCTGCATGCTGGCAGACGGCCTGACGCATGGCTTCATACGTTGTGACGCGTTCTCCGAAAGAACGACTGCAGACAATCTGCTGTTTGGGCGGGGGCGCTTCTTCCAGCGAGATGCACGGCTCTCCGTTCAGTTCACGAACCGTTCTCTCCAGTACCACATTGAAGTTTTTCCGGATGAAGGTCGGATTCGCGCGCGCCAGCTGCAGCGCGTTGGTGATACCCATTGTCCCCAGCGTCTTCGAAATTCTCCGGCCCACGCCCCAGATTTCTTCCACCGGCTGCAGTGAGAGCAGTTTCTCCGTCCGGCGGGGATTGCCCGGGGTCAGGGCCAGCACGCCACCAAATTGCGGCCATTCTTTTGAAGCCCACTGGGCTGACTTCGCCTGCGTTTTGGTAGGGCCCATACCGACACCGATGGTGAGTCCCGTACCGTTGCCAACATGGACACGCAGCTGCTGGCCGAAGTCTTCAAAGTCAATGCAGCTGTTGATGCCCCGGATATCCAGAAACATTTCATCGATTGAATACTGTTCCACGCGTGGCGCCAGCTCTTCCAGATGAGTCATCACCCTGGCGGACATCGAGGCGTACAGCTCATAGTTACTGGAGAACACGTGCAGCTTCTCAGGGAACTGCGCGTCCTTCAGCCGGAACCACGGCACCCCCATTTGAATACCAAGACGTTTCGCTTCTTTTGAGCGGGCGATAACGCAGCCGTCGTTATATCTGAATGCCACTAACAGTTAGTAATATTTAAATGATTGTTTTAAATATATATTTAATTACTAACTTTTTCTGCGTGTTAGTTCTTGGAGGGATGCTTTAGTTAGCAAGTTATAAATAGGCGAACGCTCAGTCACCATCCGTTGTGTGCCAGAAGCGGAACTTGCTTACATCGTGCTATGTTAGTTTACTGGGAGCAGGTCAGCGGCTCTTTTCGTCTTGCAGAAGCTTCCTGTATCGCTCGTATTGCGCACTCTGAGTTAAGGACCGTATGACTACAAATCAGTTTTATGAACTCTATCGCCATCTCGGCACATTACGAACCGATGCCAGCAATATTCATCTCGTTATCGAGAAACTGACTCTGTTGTGCCGCGAAACAAAAACATCGTCATCCCCAGAAGAATGCCTGCTTGCCGCAGACAACTGCCTGCATGAAATCAGCAATTCTGCTTCACTTTTTGCAGTCGCTCTCTCCTGCTGGCTTACGGATGATGAGTACCATGGACTCGCGAAGGCCCTTGCAGATAAGGCAAGTGTGAACCACTTACAGGCGGAAAACCCACTGGCGTATGACCTTTCCTCTCTGGATGAATCACGCGCCATCCTGGCGGCATGCAGACTCTGCGCACTGCATGTTTCCCCAGCCATCTCGCTCGGCTGGGCCTTAAGCCTGGCAACCGCACACCCAGCAAGTGCCCCGGCACTAAATGCGGCAAGAGCACTCGTGCTGCATCACATGCAGGAGTATCCATGGACCACGCTGCGACTACTTTCCAGCCTGAAATCTCCGTTTACCTCGCTTGAAATAGCTAAAATGGCGCTGGCTCAACTGGAACAACAGCAAAATCATCTGAATGTACTACCAGTGCTTCGTGAGTTTGCAATGCCTCCCGAGATGCGGCTGATGTATGCTAGTCTCAAGCGCAGTGAGAATCGTGATATTCAACGGCACTCAGAAGAAAAATCCATTTTTGGCCAGCTTTTCACGAAGCAGTATTTCAAGTACGCCAGCAAAACTGCGTTAGAATTTTCTGTCGGTGACGACGTCAAAGAAACCACGTTGGAAATGACACCCTTCCAAGTTGAAGTTGAGTTACCCATCACCTGGCGCACCGATCCTCTTTCCGGTGAACTGACCAGAAAAAGATTGTGGAAAGGAAAGCTGAAATGAGTATTCAATTGGTTCTATCCCATTATCTGGCGGGGCTGCGTGAGCGCAATGAGCTCGATGTACTGCTGCCAGAGTTGCTCAAAGCTATGGGGCACAATGTGCTCAGCCGTCCACAGGTTGGTCCAGGGCAGGCTGGTGTTGACGTGCTATCGACCAAAACGGGGGCAGATGGTATTGATGAGGTTTATGTTTACATCATCAAATTTGGCAACGTCGGACGGGCTGATCTTTACGGTGGGCCTCAGTCTATTGATCCCTCTATCCGTGAGGCCTGCAATGACTTCCTCAGAAATCGTTTACCGGAACCACTCAAACCGCTGCGCAAGCGGATCGTTCTGGTATCCAATGGCGTCCTGCTTCAGGAAGCTCAGGCCGGTTTTGCAGCGCAGACGGCAGACATCGCAACACGCCCGCTTTGCAGTTTAGAATTCTGGGGCTCCGATCAGCTCACACCTTGGATAGAACAGTACCTTTTTGATGAAACATTACTGCTGGCGCGAGGAAAATCTGACCTGCGAGCGGCCCTGGCTGGCCTTGAGGAGTCAGGTTCGGCTACAAGGCGGTTTACCCGCTTTGTCGATGCCTGTTTTGAAATACAGGCCGACGAGTCGGAACAAAGTGCTGCAACGCAAAAGAAAAAGTTTTTAAGACGATGTGCCGCAGCTTCAATGGGCTGGGCGATCCTGCTGGTCTGGGGAAAAAGCGAAGGCAATTTAAAGCCTGGGGTAGTTACCGGCGAATATCTGATACTGCGTATCTGGGCAGAGGCGGTAAAACTGGAATTGCATGCCGACCACGCATTTGCCGACCGGTTTGAAAACTTGGTTACGCTGCATATACAGGCTCTGGTGGACTACTTTGAAAAGGTAATGCCAACCTTGGAGTCACCACGAGCAGTCCTACGCTGGCGCCCTGAGCGAGTCTTCTACCTGGAGCTTATGTTTGAGGAATTGGGGCGCCTGTCCACCCTCCTGCTATTGCTCCAGCAAAAGCCAGGAGAGGAGGCATTTCGAACGACTATCCGCAACGCCATCATTTATCTGGTCAATCAGCATTCGGGGGTACTGCTTCCCCTTTATGACGGGCACACCATCGACCTAACCCTGCTCTTTTGCGCACTGATGGGCGAGTCAGACTGGGACAATACGCGGATGATTGCAGGAGAAGTTGTGGCCCGACTTCACCATGCGCTGAGAACAGATTGTTATCTGCCGGTTGACACCGACTCTCAGGAAGATGCTATTGCCCTCGACAGAAACAAGGCTGAGAGTCGTGATTTCTTCCAGACCTCAACGTTGGTGCCAGCACTCGCTACTGTGACGTCACTGCTCGGTGATGAAGAAGCCTTCCAGTCTCTACGGGATAAGGTCCTGCCACTGATGAAAGGGGTAACACTCGAACGCTGGTTCCCTACAGCACTACTCGAAAAACTCAGCGGATCGACACTGGGAATCCACAGCGTCGGTATTTCCAAGGCATTGTCTGGCCTCAGACCTTCAGCAAAGGAGGAAGCCGAGGCGTCAATTAATACCTTTGACGATGCAGCAGCCCCTTCAGATTTCAGATGGTACTGTAACTGGCAAATCCTGGTTGCGTTGTCGGCACGCCTGTACCGACACCCACTACCTACGTGGTTTATTAGTGAATACAGCCTGACAGAACCCTCTGATGATTAGTGCCCACTGAATCGCCTCAGACCATTAAGAATAAGATGATATGAACAACATAGATTTAACTAACGTTTCTTACCACTCAGATCGTTGTTGCTCAGTACGACAACCGGTTTACCCCGCAGGTCAGGGCGAAACACCTTCTCGCAGCTGGCATAGAACGAATTGACGTCGGCCAGGGCAAACATCAGTCCGCGCCGCGCGTCTTATGGATAAACGCGGTCACCACACCAAAAATCTGCAGCGTCTCCGGGTCAGGGTGAAGGGCAGGGTAGGCCGGGTTCATGGGCTGCAGTACAGGACGGGGCGTCAGCAGAAGCCGTTTGACGGTAAATTCTCCCTCCATTTCGGCGATGACAATGTCCCCGTGCACCGGCTTCTCTGCCTTGTCGACGACCATCAGGTCGCCTGAGTTCAGGCCAATATCGGTCATCGAGTTGCCGATAGCCCGGACAAAATAGGTGGAGGCCCGGTGCCGGATGCAGTACTCGTTCAGGTCCAGCTCCGCTTCCGTGTAATCTGCCGCCGGTGAAGGAAAACCGGCGGCGCAACGCTCGGTAAAAAGGGGGAGGGTCATGACCCCGGGTTCCAGGGAGGCAGCAATAAACTTCATCTTTAGCGTCTCATTAACTGTGTTTATATGGGTCTTCCCTTGTTGTGGTGGCTGAAGGCATGATAATGGTGTATTTAATCGCCAGAGGTCACCGCCATGGACGAAAAGTCCCTCTACGCTCATATTCTCAATCTGTCCGCTCCGTGGCAGGTAAAGTCCCTTTCTCTCGATGAAAATGCCGGTTCTGTTACTGTCACTGTTGGGATCGCTGAAAACACCCGGTTAGCCTGTCCGACCTGCGGTAAATCCTGTTCTGTTCACGATCACCGTCATCGTAAATGGCGCCATCTTGATACCTGCCAGTTCACCACCATTGTCGAAGCCGATGTTCCCCGCATTATGT
>NZ_ALNJ01000128.1:0-15576 GCF_000293135.1 Klebsiella sp. OBRC7
TTTTGGAGTCGGTGTAATAACCGGAGACGGTTGGCACGAACTGCGTTTCATCAAACTGAATGCCCGCATCGCTGAACACCTGATAGACCGGCTTAATCGCCTTCGAGGCCATCATCGTCGCGGTGCCGACCTCATAAACCTGCAGAATAGCCGGCGCGTTGCCGGTACGGAAGGCGGCGATGCCGGCGCTCAGGCTCTGCTCATAGTTGCCTTTATACACCGGAACAATTTTGTAGTCCGGGTTGGCTGCGTTGAAACGTTGCGCCAGTGAATCAACTTCTTTCCCCAACTCCCCTTCCATCGAGTGCCAGAACGGGATAGTGGTTACCGCCAGGGCTTGTCCGGCAAATGCCAGGCTGAGCGCCAGTCCTAAAGCTGTATGTCGTAACGATATCATCGGTTATCTCTCTTGTTGTTCCGGATGCGCGATTTCACGCGTTTTATGTTCGCGGGGGTAACATGACATGCTCGAATGACAGAAAAATAACTATTGCATTACAAAAATATTACAATAAATTGGCAAAAACATGATGAAAGGGTGAAAAAAAAGTGGCAGGGAAATGGCAAAGCGAAAAAGAGAGGCGGCGCAGGCTACAGATAAGCGGGGATCTGTAGTTAAATAGGGGGCGTTAAACAGCACTCTCCGGCGAGCCGTCATAAGGAAAAATATGAAGACGCTTCATAAACCTACCGAACGCGTTTTACTCATTCTGGAAACCTTAGCCAACGCGGACGGAATGACGCTTTCCGAGCTATCGCTCAAAACGGATATTTCGAAGGGAACCATTTTCCCGATCCTCAAATCGCTGCAGTACCGGAAATATATCAGCCACGACGATCGCAACGGCATATATACGCTGGGGATCTCGTGTGCGGTTCTGGCCAGCTCAACGGTGGAAAAAGAGTTCTGGCTGAAAACGATCAATAGCGAAATGCACGCGGTGGTCAATGAATGCAATGAAGTTTGCCAGCTCGGCATTCTGGATGACGCCTGGGTGCTCTATGTTGATAAAGTTCAGGGCGACCAAACCGTGCAGCTGGTCTCTAAGGTAGGGACTCGCCTTCCGGCGATCTGCTCTGCCCTAGGCAAGGCGCTGCTGCATAAGCACCGCGACGAAGAGATCCTCGAGCTCTATCCGCAGGGTTTTCCTTCCGTTACCGCCCGCAGCGTAACGAATATGGCTCAGCTTCGTCAGCAGCTGGAATGGGTCGCCGCCAACGGTTATGCCATGGACGATCGGGAAATCAACGACGATACCATCTGCTTTGCCGTCCCCCTGCAGCAGAAAGGCATTATTCTGGCGGCTATCAGCGTCTCATTGCCCTCTTTCCGCGCCAGCGATGAAAAAACGCAGCAGGTTATTCACGCGTTAAAAGAGGCAAAGGGTCGTATCGAAAGCGTGCTGAATAAGCTGCCTGATATTAAAAATTACTGATTTATTCGCCAGCGGTGCCGTCGGAATTGTGATTACCCACACAATACAGAGATTTAATGATCCGCCGTGACGCCCGTATCTTCTGCGTAATTCCCTATTTATTCATTGCCTTAATCAATTATCCATCCGCCTTTTACGCCATTTGACTTCACGTCGATGGCGTGTTTACTTATGCTTAATCGCAAATACAAACAGTGTTTGTATATACGAACAATAAAGAGGTTGAATATGCAAAGTCGTTACATCACCCCGGCAATAACGGTTTTTGATGAGCAGGGCAGGCTGGATCCTGACGGAAATTTTCGCCTGTACGATTTTATTAAAAACAGCGTATCGGGATTTGTCGTCATGGGCAGTACCGGCGAGTTTTTCTCGCTGGATATGAAAACATCCCGTCAGATAATTCAAATGGCGGCAGAGTTCCCGCGCGAGGGAATAAAGGCCTATGCGGGTACCAGCCGCATGGATATTGACGAGTGCGTAGAGCTGGCAAACTATGCAGATGAGTGCGGGCTGGATGGCGTCATGATTATCAGCCCGTGGTACTTCCGCCTGACTGATGAAGGCATTTATACATTTTATAGCCAGATTGCCCGCCGCACCGCCGCCAAAATATTCATCTATAACTTTCCGGAGCGCACCGGCTATTCCGTCTCGCCGGAGGTCTGTTTACGACTCGCCCGCGAGTTCCCAAACATTGTCGGTCTTAAAGACACCATTCCGGACACCAATCACACGTCGCAGGTGATTCGCCAGGTAAAATCTGAACTACCGTATTTTGACGTCTATGCCGGTTATGACAATAACTTTGCGCACAATGTCCTGGCGGGGGGCGATGGATGTATTGGCGGGTTATCCAATATTTGCCCTGAAATATTCCGCGAGTGGATGCAGGCATTTAACGATAACGATGTGCAGCAAATTTCGCGGTATCAGCAAAAAGTGGATGGGTTAATGGATATTTACGCGGTTAACGATCCGTTCATTCCAACATTTAAAAAAGCGTTACAGCTGCGCGGAATTATTCAGTCCGACCGCTGCACGCCACCGTTTAGCTCGCTCACCACCTGCCAGACCGAAAGTATTCTGCGGATACTTTCCCGCGCTGGTATTGAAATTAATGCCTGACCCCACGCGGAGGTATTATGAAAACCATCACAGCTTATGACAATCCGGCCCTCAATTCCGCGATTACCAAATCATGGAAGCGCCTGGTGCCACTGATGTTTATTTTGTACTTCATCGCCTTTATCGACAGGGTGAACGTGGGATTCGCCAAAGAGGCGATGCAGGTGGATATTGGGCTCTCCAATTCCGCCTTCGCCCTCGGCGCGGGGATCTTTTTCGCCGCCTATGCGCTGTTTGGTATTCCCGCTAACCTGATTCTGAATAAAATCGGCGCGCAAAAATGGTTAAGCATCACCACCGCGCTGTGGGGCGTTCTCTCTGCCCTCACCGGACTGGTGCAGACGGAAACCCAGTTTATTGTTCTGCGCTTTTTACTGGGGTTAGGAGAAGCCGGTTTTTATCCCGGTATTCTGCTGCTGGCCTCAATCTACTTTCCCAATAAAGTTCGCGCCTCCGTCGTCGGTATCTTCGTGCTCGGCGTACCGCTGGCATTAACCTTAGGCTCGCCCATCTCCGGGGCGCTTCTGGAAATGCACGGCTTCCTCGGCAAACCCGGCTGGTTCTGGATGTTCTTTATCGAAGGCATTCCGGCGGTCATCATGGGGATCTTCGCCTGGTTCTGGCTTGATGATACGCCGGCCAAAGCGCGCTTCCTCAACGACGAAGAGAAAAAGGCGCTGATTGCCCAGCTTCAGCAGGAACAGCGGCAGACGGAAACCAGCAGCGTCGGCACCGCCCTGAAAAGCCTGAAAGTCTGGCACCTGGCGCTGATCTACGGCACCATCCAGATCAGCGTTTACGGGCTGATGTTCTTCCTGCCTTCGCAAGTCGCCTCGCTAATGGGCTCCACGCTCGGCTTTAAGGAGTCGCTGGTTGCCGCCATTCCGTGGGCCTGCTCCGCCGTCGGCGTCTATTACATTCCGCGTCTGGCGGACAAAATGCCGGCCCGTCGAGTGCTGATTTCAGTCATCTGTATGCTGGCGGCGGCGCTGGGGCTGTTTGTTTCTGCCTGGTCCGGCCCGGTACTCGCCATTGCCGCGCTCTCGCTGTCGGCCATCGGCTTCCTCTCCGTGCAACCTATCTTCTGGACTTTCCCGGCGCAAATCGTGTCAGGGTCAGCGCTGGCCGCCAGTATCGGCTTTTGCACCACCATGGGCGCATTTTGCAGCTTCCTCGCGCCGCTGATTCGCGTTGAGGTCGATGCCTTCTTCGGCAACGATTCGGCGGGTCTGGTCGCCCTGTCGCTCATCACCGTCTGCTGCGCGCTGCTGATTGCCGCCCTTGCAGGCAGAAAAGCGACAAACGGCGTCGCGGTCCCCCATCACTAAGTCCTGATGCGCTTATAACAAAGGATAATGAACATGCAGACCATCTTAAAAATTGACCCTACCGATAACCTGATCGTTGCGCTGCAGGACTTACGCAAAGAGCAGCGGGTTCACTGGAACGATGAAGCCTACGTTCTGCGTAGCGATGTCAAAACCAAACATAAATTCGCCACCGAGGATATTGCGCCCGGCGATATCGTGTCGCTGTACGGCGTACCGGTCGGCAAAGCGACGCGCCCCATCACCCGCGGCGAAGCCATTACCACTGAGAATATCAAACACTACGCGGCCCCGGTTTCGCTTGACGACGTCGCGCCCTATGACTGGCAGCAGCCGGATGTTTCCGCCTGGCAGCAGCGGACGTTTAAGGGGATCGTGCGCGAAGATGGCCGGGTCGCCACCGCGAACTACTGGCTGGTCATTCCGCTGGTATTCTGTGAAAACCGCAACGTTCAGCGCGTCACCGATGCGCTGAACGACGCCCTCGGCTACGCCAATAACGGCCTGAAAAATTTTGCTCGCCAGGTGACGTCGGCAGGGGCATTAAACGATACCCGGCATCTGCCCTTCCCGCATCTTGACGGCATCCGCTGTATTACCGTCAATTCCGGCTGCGGCGGCGCCACCTCGGACAGCATGACGATGTGCGACGTGCTGGCCGCCTATTCCGATCATCCCAACGTTCTTGGCGTGACGGTCTTTGCCCTCGGCTGTGAAAAAGCGCGGATTGTTGATTTCAACGCCGCGCTGGCGAAGCGCAACCCGAATTTCAACAAACCGATTATTTACTTCAGACAGCAGGACTGGAGTAGCGAAGAAAAAATGATGCAGGATGCGTTGACTGAAACCTATAACGCGATCCGCGAAGCCCCCGTCGCCGAGCGGCAGGACGTCCCGCTCTCCCACCTCAAAATCGGCGTGAAGTGCGGCGCTTCTGACGGGTTCTCGGGGATCAGCGCTAACCCGGCGATGGGCGAAGTGTCGGATCGTCTTGTCGCCCTCGGCGGCGCGTCGGGGCTGGCGGAATTCCCCGAGCTGTGCGGCGCGGAAGGGGATATAGTGCAACGCTGCGCAACCCGCGAGCTGAAAGAGAAGTTTTTGTCGCTGATGAAAAACTATGAGCATGTCGCGAACTTCTTCGGCACCACCATCGCCGATAACCCCAGCCCGGGAAACATTGCCGATGGGCTGATTACTGACGCGATAAAATCTGCCGGCGCGGCGAAAAAGGGCGGCAGAGCGCCGGTAAGCGCAGTATGCGACTATGCCGAACCGATGGGAGAAAGCGGCCTTTCGCTGGTCTGCACGCCGGGCAACGATGTGGACGCGGTAACGGGCCTGGTCGCGGCGGGGTGCAACGTGGTGATCTTCTCAACCGGGTTGGGTACGCCGACGGGGAACCCTATCGTTCCGGTTCTCAAAGTTTCAACTAACACCGCGCTCGCAAAAAAGATGCCGGATATTATCGATTATGACTGCGGGCCGATTATCGAAGGCACGCCGCTGGCGGACATCGCCGACGGCCTGTTTGAGAAAATCATCGCCACTGCCAGTGGGACCTGGCGCACCAAAGCGGATGCGCTCGAACAGTATGATTTTATGCTGTGGAAACGCTCTCTGGAACTGTAGTAGCCAAGTAAAACGCCCGGCATCTGCCGGGCGTTTTGTCTTCACTATCCGCCCAGATAGGCGCTGCGTACCGCTTCATTCGCCAGCAGCGCGTCTCCAGTATCCTCCAGCACCACGTGACCGTTTTCCAGCACGTAGCCGCGGTCGGCCAGCTTCAGCGCCTGATTGGCGTTCTGCTCGACGAGGAAGATGGTCATCCCCTGCTCGCGCAGCTGTTCGATGGTATCGAAGATTTGCTGAATGATAATCGGCGCCAGGCCGAGCGAAGGCTCATCCAGCAGCAGCAGGCGCGGCTGGCTCATCAGCGCGCGCCCGATAGCCAGCATCTGCTGCTCGCCGCCGGACATGGTGCCCGCCCGCTGAACCCGGCGCTCATGCAGGCGCGGAAAAAGCTCATACACCCATTTGATGCGGGACTGGAACTGGTCGCGGTCGGCAAAAAAACCGCCCATCGCCAGGTTCTCTTCCACCGTCATCCGCGAGAAAACGCGGCGCCCTTCCGGCACAATCGCCACCGCTTCGCGCATGATTTTCGCCGTCTGCCAGTCGGTAATATCTTTACCGTCGAAAACCACGCGGCCGCTGGAGGCGCGCGGGTCGCCGCACAGGGTACCCAGCAGAGTCGTTTTTCCCGCGCCGTTGGCGCCAATCAGGGTGACAATCTCTCCCTGATTGATATGCAGACTGACGTTGTGCAGCGCCTGGATTTTGCCGTAATGCGCGCTGACGTTGTCAAAAGATAACATCACTTTTTCCATCTTATGCGTCACCACCATTATGCTTCACCTAAATAGGCGCGGATCACGTCCGGGTTGTTGCGGATCTCTTCCGGCGTACCGTTGGCCAGCGGCGTGCCCTGGTTTACCACGTAAATACGATCGGAAATGCCCATCACCAGCTTCATATCGTGCTCAATCAGCAGGATGGTGGTGTTGTGATGGCTTCGCAGCTCGACGATCAGCTCGTCCAGCTCTTTGGTCTCTTTCGGGTTTAGCCCCGCCGCGGGCTCATCCAGCATCAGGATTTCCGGCTGGGTCACCATACAGCGGGCAATCTCCAGACGGCGCTGGTCGCCGTAGGCCAGGTTACTGGCCTGCCGGTTGGCGTGCTCAAGCAGGCCAATACGTTCAAGCCAGGTCGCGGCGCGGTCCAGCGCTTCACTCTGGGCGCGGCGGAAGGACGGCGTCTTCAGCAGGCCGGAGAAAACCCCGGTTTTCAGCTGCTGATGCTGCGCCACCAGCAGGTTTTCAATCACCGTCATTTCGCGAAACAGACGCACGTGCTGGAACGTTCGCACTACGCCCATGCGGGCAATCTGCTGGCCCGGCAGCCCTTCCAGATGCTGGTCGCGCAGCATAATGGTGCCGCCGGTTGGCTTATAGAAGCCGGTCAGGCAGTTGAAGACGGTGGTTTTGCCCGCGCCGTTAGGGCCGATAAGCGAAACGATTTCCCGCTCGCGCAGCTCCAGCGACACGTTGTTGACCGCCAGCAGGCCGCCAAAACGCATCATCAGACCGTTTACGGATAATAATGGCTGACTCATGCCTGCTCTCCTTCTTTGGCCTGCCCATTTTTCAGCTTCAGCTGCGGACGGGTCATCGGCAGAAGCCCCTGCGGACGCCAGATCATCATCAGTACCATCAGCGCACCCAGCATCAGCATGCTGTATTCATTGAAATCACGCATCAGCTCGCGCGAAACGACCAGCAGAACCGCCGCCAGGATCACCGCGAACTGGGAACCCATACCGCCGAGAACCACAATCGCCAGCACAAAGGCCGACTCGGCGAAGGTAAAGGATTCCGGGCTGACGAAGCCCTGACGGGCGGCGAACAGGGTGCCGGCAAAACCGGCAAACGCGGCGCTGATGGTAAAGGCGGTCAGCTTGATGCGCGTCGGGCTGAGGCCCAGCGAGCGGCAGGCAATCTCATCTTCACGCAGCGCTTCCCACGCGCGGCCCAGCGGCATACGCAGCAGGCGGTTAATCACGAACAGGCTTAACACCACCAGCAGCAGAGCGACCAGGTAGAGGAAAATCACGCGATCGGAGGGATCGTACTTCACGCCGAAGAAGTTGCTGAACGTATCCCAACCGCCTTCGCGGGCGCTGCGGCTAAATTCAAGGCCGAACAGCGTCGGTTTCGGGATCTGGCTAATGCCGTTCGGACCGCCGGTTATTTCGGTGTTGTTGAGCAGCAGGATGCGCACGATTTCACCGAAACCGAGCGTCACAATCGCCAGATAGTCGCCGCGCAGGCGCAGAACCGGGAAGCCAAGCAGGAAGCCCGCCGCCGCCGAAACCAGCCCCGCCAGCGGCAGGCAGGTCCAGAAGCCCAGACCGTAATAGTGGTTCAGCAGCGCGAAGGTATAGGCGCCGATGGCGTAGAAACCGCCGTAGCCCAGCACCAGCAGGCCGGAAAGCCCCACCACCACGTTGAGTCCCAGGCCGAGGATGATATAGATCATCGTCAGGGTAGCGATATCCACCGTCCCGCGCGACACCATAAACGGCCACGCCACGGCGATAACCAGCAGGGCGATCAGGAACAGCTTCTGTTTTACCGTCGAACCGTCGATAGCCGGTAGAATAAACTTCGGCCCGGAGACGTTCTTAATGGTTTTCTGGAAAACAGGACGCAGCAGCTGGAAGAAGAAGACCACTGCGGTACCGATATAGATCCACTGCCAGCGGATATCGGCGGCGGTATCCACCACCAGCTTCGTGCCGTCAAGCTCCAGCTGCACGCCCATAAAGACGCCCGCCAGGATAAAGAACATCACCGCGGACAGCAGCGCCATCGCAAAATGCATCGGTTTCATACTTTTTCTACCTCCGGACGGCCCAGGATACCGGTAGGCATCACCAGCAGAACCAGGATCAGCAGCGCGAAGGAGACCACGTCTTTATATTCCGTACTGAGATAGGCAGAAGAGAGCGCTTCGGCGATACCGAGGATCAGCCCACCGATCATCGCCCCAGGAATGCTGCCGATACCGCCAAGAACCGCAGCGGTGAAGGCCTTCATCCCGGCCATAAAGCCGATGTACGGGTTGATCACGCCGTAGAACTGACCGAGCAGAACGCCGGCAACCGCCGCCATGGCCGCGCCGATAACAAACGTCAGCGCAATTACGCGGTCGGTGTTGATGCCGAGCAGGCTGGCCATTTTCAGGTCTTCAGCGCAGGCGCGGCAGGCGCGCCCCATACGTGAATAGCGGATGAACAGCGTCAGCGCCAGCATAGCGATAAACGTCACGACCCAGATAACCAGCTGCATGGTGGTAATGGTCGCGGAGAAATTGTCGCTGCTGCCCACCGTCCACTGGCCGTTGAACAGGCTCGGCAGCGCGACATCGCGCGAACCTTCCGTCAGGCTGACGTAGTTTTGCAGGAAGATAGACATCCCGATGGCGGAGATCAGCGCAATCAGGCGTTTGGAGCTGCGCACGGGCCGGTAGGCCACGCGTTCGATACTCCAGCCGTAGGCGCTGGCAATGACGATAGCGCCGACGAATCCGGCGGCAACCAGCAGCCAGCTGGTATCAATGCCCATCATCATCAGGGCGGCAATGATCATGAAGGAGACGTAGCTGCCAATCATATAGACCTCGCCGTGGGCGAAGTTGATCATGCCGATAATGCCGTAAACCATGGTATAGCCGATGGCAATCAGCGCGTAGGTGCTTCCCAGCGTGACGCCGTTAAACATCTGCTGCAGAAAATAGAGAAACTGCTCGGACATAAGGTAACCTTTTTCTACCCGCCCGCTTTGCGCGGGCGGTGGGATAACTTGTCTTATGGCTTATTTCGCGAGGGTGGATGACCCGTCCGCGTGCCACTGGAAGACACCAAACTCAAATCCCTTCAAATCGCCTTTTTCGTCCCAATTCAGCGGCCCAATCACGGTTTTCGCGCCGTGAGCTTTCAGATCTTTGATTAAATCCAGCGGCTCCTGGCTTCCGGCCCGGTCCATCGCCTGCGCCAGAGACTGCACGGCGGCGTAGGTGATCCAGACATACGGACCGCTCGGGTCTTTCTTCTCTGCTTTAAGCGCGTCAACGATAGCGCTGTTGGCCGGGTCCTGGTCATAGCGTTTTGGCATCGTCACCAGCATGCCTTCCGCCGCATCGCCCGCGATGTTGGACAGCGACGCGTTACCCACGCCTTCCGGGCCCATAAACACAGTTTTCAGGCCCACGGAGCGCGCCTGGCGCAGCATCTGGCCCATTTCCGGGTAGTAGCCGCCGTAGTAAACGAAGTCTATATTCTCTTTTTTCAGGCGTGCCAGCAGCGCGGAGAAGTCTTTTTCACCGGCGGTAATGCCGTCGAAGAAGACGATATTCGCGCCGCCTTTTTTCAGGCTCTCCTGGACGGAACGCGCCAGGCCTTCGCCGTACTGCTGCTTATCATGAATGATAGCAATACGCTGCGGCTTGACGGTTTCCATGATGTATTTTGCGGCGGTCGGCCCCTGCGAGGAGTCCAGACCGGCGGTACGCATGATGTACTGATAGCCGCGCTGGGTCAGCTCCGGGTTGGTCGCTCCCGGGGAGATCATCAGAATGCCTTCATCTTCATAGATATCGGATGCCGGCTGGGTGGAAGAAGAGCAGAGGTGGCCGATAACGTACTGAATGCCGTCATTGACGATTTTGTTCGCCACCGCAACGGCCTGTTTCGGGTCGCAGGCATCATCGTACTCCACGGCAACCAGCTTATCGCCCTTGATGCCGCCCTGGGCGTTAATATCTTTGATCGCCTGGCGCGCGCCGTTGAATTCCATATCGCCCCACTGGGCTACCGGGCCAGACATCGCGCCTACAACGGCGACCTTAATATCTTTGGCAAAAGCCGCCTGGGACATCGCCAGTGCGACTAACCCCGCGATAACCGTTTTCGCGTTCCTTTTCATGCTGCAGAACCCCGTTCGTGATGTGGTGTAAATATTTTGTATTTTTATGGTTAAAAAGCATTCTGTACTTTTATTAAACAACGCTACTTTTACCATTATCTTTAATGGTTTAGCGAGGTTTTTTGCCTGAATACAGAGTAAAATCTCTATTTTTCAGGCGATTAAGCAAAGATAATATTCTGTATTTGCTGGAAGATAAACAAAAAAAGTCCAGTAAACAGCATAAAATAACGATACATAAGGCGGAATAAAACGCTACATATTAGGTTAAAATTCTGCTTATTTTTCGATCCACGATGAATTGCTCTACCCTCTACCGTCCAGGAAAACGAATCCCCTGATGAACAGGCAAAAAACGGCGCTCCGCCTGGCGGGGAATTTGGATACACTAACGCCTCTGTTTTGACTGGACCCTCGCGTATGAAACTGACCATTATTCGTTTACAGCACTTCAGCGATCAGGATCGCATCGACTTAGGTAAAATCTGGCCGTCGCAGGATCTCGCGGCGCTGGCTCTGGATGAGAGCCATCGTATTTATGCCGCCCGCTTCAATGAGCGCCTGCTGGCCGCGGTTCGCGTAACGCTAAACGGCGTTGAGGGCGAACTCAGCGCGCTGTGCGTGCGTGAAGTGACCCGCCGTCGCGGCGTCGGACAGTATTTAGTGGAAGAGGTGCTAAGGGATAATCCAGAGATCGGCAGCTGGCGCATCGCGGATACCGACGTGGAGGATCGCGGCGTGATGGCGGCCTTTATGCAGGCGCTGGGCTTTAACGCGCAAACCGGCGGTTGGGTAAAAAAGCAATAAATCGGCAAAAGAAGGCTGAACATTCCCGGATTGCGGCGTAACGCCTTACCCGGGCTACCGACTAAAAAAGGCAACGTAAGCCTGTAGCCCGGGTAAACGCAGCGCGACCCGGGAAGAAACCGTACCAATGCATCAACTCCGGCGCATTCCCCGGGTTGCGGCGTAACGCCTTACCCGGGCTACCGACTAAAAAAGGCAACTTACGTTGCCTTTTTGCTTTTACTTTTCTCCTGACCTGTGCGAAGAGGCAAGGATCAACTGATTTAACCAAGAATTTCGCGTTGCAGAAAGGCGTCAAGACCCGAAATCCCCGGGAGCTTACATCAGTAAGTGACCGGGGTTGAGGGGCGCAGACAACGCATCTGCGGCGTGAAAGGCGCAGGTTAAATTATTTGGCGTCGGTCGCCGTACCATTGGCATGCCAGGTAAACACGCCGAACTCGAAGCCCTTCAGATCGCCCTTCTCGTTCCAGGTGAGCGGCCCCATTACGGTGTCGACCGTTGCGCCCTTCAGATATTTAGCGATTTCAGCCGGATCTTCTGACTGATTCAGGCCCGCCTGCAGCGACTGTAGCGCGGCATAGGTGGTCCACACGAACGCGCCGCTTGGATCCTGTTTCTTCGCCTTGATCGCATCCACAATCGGTTTGTTCGCCGGAACCTGGTCGTAGTTCTTCGGCTTGGTGACCAGCATACCTTCCGCAGAAGCGCCCGCGATGTTAGACAGCGACACGTTCGCTACCCCTTCCGGCCCCATAAACTGCGTTTTCAGGCCAGCGGCGCGAGACTGACGCAGGATCTGCCCCATCTCCGGGTGGTAGCCGCCGTAGTAGACGAAATCGATATTCTCTTTCTTCAGACGCGCTACCAGGGTAGAGAAGTCTTTCTCACCGGCGGTGATACCGTCAAAGAACACCACGTTAGCGCCGCCCTTCTTCAGGTTATCCTGTACCGCGCGGGCCAGGCCCTCGCCATACTGCTGTTTGTCGTGGACAATCGCGATGCGCTGCGGCTTCACTTTTTCCAGGATATATTTTGCAGCGGTTGGCCCCTGATCGGAGTCCAGACCGGTGGTGCGCAGAATCAGATGATAGCCGCGAGCCGTCAGCTCCGGCGCGGTGGCGGCCGGGGTAATCATCAGCACGCCTTCATCTTCATAGATATCAGAGGCCGGCTGGGTGGAAGAAGAGCACAGGTGACCGATGACGTACTTGATACCGTCGTTAATCACTTTGTTAGCGACGGCAACCGCTTGTTTCGGGTCACAGGCGTCGTCGTATTTTACCATCTGCAGCTTATTGCCTTTGATACCGCCTTTGGCGTTGATATCGGCAATGGCCTGCTCTGCGCCAGTAAACTCCTGATCGCCGTACTGCGCTACCGGACCGGACATCGCGCCAACGACGGCGACTTTGATATCTTCGGCCATTGCCGTACCGCTCATGATTAAGGCAATACATCCTGCCAGTAACGCTTTACCCTTCATATTCATCCTGAGGCTCCCCATTATTATGGTTTTTGCATTTGTTGTGATGTTGTTTATTAGCGCATTATTCTAATTAGACACATAAGAAAAGCATATGATAGTTAGATTAGGGTCTGCCGCCTGCGCTTTTGCAGCACACTATGCTAAACATACCGTCATTCAGGAGAATTGGAAACGATAAAATTGCGGAGTATGTAACAGATAAGTGACAAATAAAAACCCGCGCCGGAATAAACCGAACGCGGTGGCATGAGCAACGCGACTACCAGCCCGCAGGCAGATAGCCAAAGGCCGAAGCGATGGCGTAGGCGGCGCTGCAAAGATAGAGCAATACGATGAAGATCTGGATTAAGGGATGCGTGATTAGCGCCGGGCAGGTCCAGCCGGGGGAGATGTCACCCTGCCGACGCGAGCCTTTGAGGATCAGGATCGGCATGATAGACAAAATCACCCCGCTAAATACCCCGGCAAAATAGAGCGCGTTCACGAAGGACACCATCCCGCTATAAGCCAGAATAAAAGGCGGGACGGCGACCACTAACAGCACCTTAAAGCGTTTGAACGGCTGCTCGTCGTTACCCAGGCGAAACTGATCGAAAATATTGGTCAGAAAGCTTCCGCCCAGCCCCCAATAGGAGGTCAGCATCGCGCAGAGCGCAAAAAGATTTGCCGAGAAGAAAGCCCACTCGCCGAGCGCCCTGCCCCACGAGATGGTTGCCACATCAGAAATATTATCCAGCCCACTTAATGCAATCACCGAAAGCGGAACCAGCGCCAGCAGGCAAAAGGTTAATAACATCCCCACCATAATGGCCTTCGGCAGCTTCTCCGGTTTATCGGCGAACCCGCGCGCCATTTCCGGCACGATATACTGCGCGGAGAAGCAGAACGCGACCACATTAAACACTGGCACCATATACAGCCAGTTACCTTCAAGTAAATAACTCACGCTCGCGGTTTCTTTCAGCAACGTCGCGGCAACCAAAATGGTTATCATAACGACCATGCCGATACTGATGAATTTCTCACCCCGGCCAATCGCCTTCAGGCCAAGATAAAGCACCCCGGCCGCCGGAATAAAAAACAGCGCGCTGCCCAGGGCCGGCGAGATGCCGAATAACGAATGCAGGAGTTTACCGCTGCCGGTCATATAAGCCGTCAGCGCGCCGACGCTGTTAACGCAAACGGAGAGGAACATCATCAGCGCGCCAAAGCGGCCGACGTAGCGCTGCGACAGGCCGCTAAGCTGCAGATGCTTACGCGTGCGCAGCGTCGATTCCGCCACGTAGAGCATGGTGATGGTCGTCAGGCTACCGACAACAACGAGCCAAAACAGCAGCGGCAGAAAGCCCGCTTTGCTGGAGGCGTAGGCGATGGATAGCACCCCAGCGCCGATATTGGTGCCGACGATCATCGACACGCCTTCAATGAAACTGAGGGATTTTGCAGGTACAGCGGTACGCTCCCGGCTCGTCAGGGCCGGAGAAAAGGTGGAGTTGTCAGACATAATATTTAATGAGATGGTCACTCCCTCCTTCCCGGTACTATGCTGAGGACAGGCTTTCATTCGGAGAACTATCATGGAAAACATTGCGCTCATTGGTATCGATCTGGGTAAAAACTCTTTCCATATTCATTGCCAGGATCGTCGCGGGAAGGCTGTTTACCGTAAAAAATTTACCCGGCCAAAGTTGATCGAATTTTTGGCGACATGCCCCGCTACAACCATCGCAATGGAAGCCTGTGGCGGTTCTCACTTTATGGCACGCAAGTTGGAAGAGTTGGGGCATTCCCCAAAGCTGATATCACCACAATTTGTCCGCCCGTTCGTTAAAAGCAATAAAAACGACTTTGTCGACGCCGAAGCTATTTGTGAAGCTGCATCGCGTCCGTCTATGCGTTTTGTGCAGCCCAGAACGGAATCTCAGCAGGCAATGCGGGCTCTGCATCGTGTCCGTGAATCCCTGGTTCAGGATAAGGTAAAAACAACCAATCAAATGCATGCTTTTCTGCTGGAATTTGGCATTAGCGTTCCCCGAGGAGCTGCCGTTATTAGCCGACTGAGTACCATTCTTGAGGATAATAGTTTGCCTCTTTACCTCAGCCAGTTATTGCTGAAATTACAACAGCATTATCACTATCTTGTTGAGCAGATTAAAGATTTGGAATCCCAGTTGAAACGAAAGTTGGACGAAGATGAGGTTGGACAGCGCTTGCTGAGCATTCCCTGCGTCGGAACACTGACAGCGAGTACTATTTCAACTGAGATTGGCGACGGGAAGCAGTACGCCAGCAGCCGTGACTTTGCGGCGGCAACAGGGCTTGTACCTCGGCAGTACAGCACGGGAGGTAGGACGACATTGCTGGGAATTAGTAAGCGAGGTAATAAAAAGATCCGAACTTTGTTGGTTCAATGTGCCAGGGTATTCATACAAAAACTGGAACACCAGTCTGGCAAATTGGCCGATTGGGTCAGGGATTTACTGTGCCGGAAAAGCAACTTTGTCGTCACTTGTGCTCTGGCAAACAAGCTGGCCAGAATAGCCTGGGCCCTAACGGCACGACAGCAAACTTATGTAGCATAACGGCAGAAATACACCGGTTTAAAGAATTACTGATCTGGTTTTGCGAATACTGATATTGATGATACTAACGGCCCACCGGCCTGTTGAGGAACCTGTAAAACGGAAAGGCTCATTGAAGCCGTATATTTTCTGGAGGTTCATCAGGCGCGGAACTCATCAAGGCGCGGGAATAAAATCCCATTCAGACGCCGGATAGATTCAAGCAAGCCAACTTGTCGTCAAAATCGGTGTTGCAAAAACGGGAGTGACCATAGATTCCGTTTT
>NZ_ALNJ01000129.1:0-37333 GCF_000293135.1 Klebsiella sp. OBRC7
CATCGGCTGGCTGTTTTCCCTGGGCTTATTCTGAGGACTCACTAATGAACAAAATCAGAGCCGCCGTGGTCGGCGCAGGTATCTACGGCAAACACCACATGAACGCGTACCGCCATAACCCGGACACGGTGCTGGTCGCCATCTGCGACACCGACACAGAGCGCTGTGACGACCTTGCCATGGCGTACGGCGTGATGGGCTATACCCGGCTGGATGTCCTGTTGCAGGAGGAAGCCATCGACGTGGTTTCGGTGGCGACACCGGACCCGTACCACACCGAGTCCATCCTCACCGCGCTGCGCCACGGTAAGTATGTGCTGGCGGAAAAGCCGCTCGCCACCTCGGTACGCGAGTGTGAGCTTATCGTGGAGATGGCGCAGCAGCGGGACCTGCTGGTCGGCGTCGATTTCCATAAACGCTGGGACCCGGCGGTAATGCGCATTAAGGCCGAACTGGAGAAGCCGGAAACCGGGCGTATCCTGCGCGGGCATATCAGCATGGATGATGTGATTAGTGTGCCGACGGAGTGGCTGAACTGGGCGGGTGCAAGCTCTCCGGTGTGGTTCCTTGGTTCACACTGCTTCGACCTGGTGCGCTACCTTTCCGGACTGGAGGTGGTATCGGTCTACGCTGTCGGACAAAAAGATTTGCTGAATATGGCAGGTATCAACACTTTCGACAGCGTGCAGAGCCTGCTGACGATGGCCGACGGCAGTTCATGGGTGGTCGAGAATTCGTGGGTACTGCCGGAGGGTTTTCCAAAGGATAACGACGGGCGCATCGAGATCCTCTGCGGGACAGCCTATATCCGCAACACCTCGCAGCATCGGGGGCTGGAAATCACCACACCGGGCATGACACTCACGCCCAACAGCTATTTCATCAACTACCGCAACGGCGTTGCCAGCGGTTTTGGTATCGACCCGATCAATGACTTTGTGCGGACGGTCAGGAACCGGTCACCGTACCCGGTGACGGCAGAGGACGGGCTGGCGGTGAGCCGGATTTGCGAGGCGGTACATCGCAGTCTGGAGAGCGGGAAACCTGAATGCCCATAATGCCATAACTTTAAGGGCGGTACCTTTCTGCTACGTCAGATTGGTAAAGCCCTTAACCCAGCAAACCAGTCAAAGCACAGGAATGATTAGAAAGCATGGTCAGCTTTGAGCGAGAAGCGGACATTCGCCCATAGTTGTAATACTAACATTGCCATATGGGGAGCCGCTGGGAGCTGGTCAAGTGGCATTGGGATGCGGCGATTGCCACTAAAGGTTTCACCATACAGCTTTTCCTTCCCGTAATTAAGTTCAGCACGGATACTCACACTCCCCGCTACATGGTCTCAGGCGGAGCAACTGTTCAAGCTGGAGGTGGCAAAACCTCGTATCGCAAAGTCGCCATAGCATCAAAATTCTGGTCACGGTGCCAAGACTTGTGAGACAACAGCGTAGCTGATACAGCGAATTGGAGGCCAACATGCCTTTCATCCAGTACAACGCTGAAGATTGGACCGGTGCCTCTTTGTCCATTCGCGATGTTGTTCACAACCCATGAGATATCGTATTCATTCGGTGAAAAAGTTGAATCAACTTCCACTTCAAATCTGATCGTGTCACCACACCTCAGCGGCTCCTTCCCATAGAAGTTCGGCCTGTGGTCACTCGGATAATGAACATTTCCCTGAGAATCCGATATTCTAGTGAACATCGGTGCAGGGAATTTATCTGCCATGCTGGCTCCTGTGTAGTGGTTCTGAATCGCTGAGATTAGGTCGTTGCAATAGCAAAGTGCTCTTTCAGCTTCGTGGAGCGTTAACGTAACTCCATTGGCATGCGCTAGCTTATTTCGAATGGGTACTAGCAGATTTAGTATGTTCCTTACCTGCATACTTCCCAAGGGGAAATCTGTGTGGAGCACTGCCTTGAACCATTTGTCGTACACGTCGACTTTAGCCAATACGCGGGCTAGGTCGTCAAATAGCAGCGTGTCCACCGGACGCGGAGGCTTTATGCGAGCAGTTTCATGCCGTGCAGCGGCGCTGCGTTGAACACTTGCCGAAAATATTGGATTGTTAGAAGGTGATTCGCCTGTGAGGTAGCCATCTCCAAACGTCATGCTTAGTTGATTGTGGATTAAATAGCGTAACCAGAGTTCGCACGATTCGATCCTCTGGCGGCATGAGGACGCGACTTGGTCAGCGGACAGTAGGTGCAACGCCATATTGAATCCTTAAGCCTAAAGTGGATCGATATAGTAAACGTTACACTGCTAAGCTGCGAGCATAGAAATGCCTAAGCTACGAGAACTCTTTGACGGATGTTATGTTCCTCCCACTTGCCACATGTCTCCGATTGAGGACTACTATAGTCTGCTGAAAAGACTAATTATGGCACTGAGCAGACCTGCTCGCTGGGCGAGGCCTGCTGTGAGCGAAAAGCAGACCTATACCAATTGAACGGTCTGCTTGCAGCTTCTTTGTTTTCAACTTAGATTTGGATTCTTGTGAATCCAGAAGTTTATTCGCGATTACCTTTATCAGGATTATGCTGACTTGATTCCATCAGTTTTTCGCTAATGAGCCTAAATTTATGTTTTTCTCCCTGTACGCCAAAGTAAAAGAGGGCAAAAACTTCATACATTCCTTTGGCCGTTAATATCAAATCCCGTACATCATCCAGGTGAAGGGGAACGTAAGCAGACTCCATCAGAGCTATGACATAGTCACCGCGACCGTGGGTAAATAATGAAAACTTTTCGTACTGACCTAATCCACGTTTAGTGAACTGTTTGAAAAAATTATCGGGACCATAAGAATGCTTAGATAAAAACTCATCAAGCTCCTTCGACATGTTTGCAAAGTTAGGGAAGTTCTTATCACCTGATATCATTGGCAAAATATCGGTGCCTTTAGGCTTTTCTACGTACTCGAGGTATAAGGCCTTTGTGAATATTTCAAGCATTGACCTCAGAATGACAATGGCAGGATAGGGCTTTCCATCCCCAATCAGCATCATCAGGGACTGGTTGAAATTTGTGCACATTCTGAAGTAAGCGCGGTTTATATTTATATAATCACTGTCGGATTTTGGAGGGTTGAGCTCAATTAGGCTGACAATTAATTCATAATTTTCAGCTGCATCACTGAAAGCTTTACCTATTTCATCTTCTATAGACATTTGTATTACACCTATTATAAGTGTTAACCGGGAGCCAAATAGACATTTATTGTTTTTTTTCCAAGTGGAAGCTATGCCCACGAGCAACGTTTTACCGGAAACAACATCGTGGCACCATATCCCACCTCCACTCATTCCCTGCGGGTCTGGGAACGTGACCTTTTCTCCTTCGCTTGATAAGCAATTTTTTTTGTCAAATACGATAGCTATGTGCTCCTGAATATTCAAATCGTTACGTTCGTAAACGTCAGTCTCACAAAGTATGTTGTAGAAAACGTGAAGATGTGACCTGATTTTTTTCTCGGGACGGTTCAGTTTTGTTTTACTGGCTGGATATCCCATAACTGAGTGTATGCCATCTGAAACCTGTCCGGGTCCAGGAAGCAATTCCTCAGTAACGACGTTAAGACCACTCACCTGAAATTCATCATTCAGTTTTAGAATTGCAATATCAGTAACATCAGATGGTGAACCTTCGGTTTTTAAAAGGAAGCCAGTGAATTCAATGTGACTATTATCAAAAAAGTAGTAGTAACCTTTTTTACTGCAAATATTGGCAACGTGCGCAGCGGTCAGTAGATAGAAATTGGAATTTAATTTTATGATGACGAATGTGCCAATTTGTTCCGGCTCTCCCTTATCGGTAACAATAAACATCGGATAATTATATTTTTTATACTGCTCAATGATTTCATTGACAGCATCAAGACCATTATCAACCATAAACAATCGAATCCTTCCTGTCGGTTCTGGACATTTTATTGAAAGCCAGTTAATGATAACTTCTTCGTAAAAAATCACATGCTAATCTTGCATTTAAAATTTTCAGTTGATCTACGCAGGTACTAGAATCCCCCCTAAGTTCGTAAATGTTCAAACCTCACAGTAGTATAATTTTGACATGAATTTTTTTACAATTTTTTTAGTGAGTTGCCTAAGGCATTAAGGTCCGCTTTTGGCACTAAGCAGTCGGTCATTCTGGTCTACTAAAGTACGTAACATCAGGGCATGTTCCTGCAAACGGTCGTAGAAAGTGCGGACTCAGCCGTTACCTGGCCGAGGCCGGTCTCGGTTAGTTCTTCTGGCTGCTCGAGTACAAATGCGCCTAGCGCGAGATGAAGCTATTAAAAGTGGGCAGGTGAGTAAACGCCGCTGTTCTTGCGGTGAATTCAATGCTGAGTTGACATTGGCCATGCGAACATGGGCATACACCCCAGCTGCGGCTCCGGGTTTCACTGATAGCCCTGGGCATATCAGGGAATCCTTGTCGGGTATGTAGGTTGAGTAAACCCACCGGCGCGGTTGCGGTCTTTGTCGTCATAGCAGCGGTGAGTTGTTGCTAGCGTCAACAACGCTGGGAAATTGAAGCGTTGTTGAATTTGACTTATTAGATGGCCTTGCTTCGATATTCAATTTCTAATATCGCCTTTGTCATTGCCGCAATAGCTATAGCATCTGCCATAGTCAATTCAGGCTTGTCTAGGCTTCCATGTCCAGCAGTAGGTAATTTGTTACGCAAATCATAAATATCTTTAATCGCAACAATAAGGTTATTAGATAGGTTTGACTTTTTCTTGAACTGTTCAAAAAAACCACCCAATGATTGATTTGATACATTTGGGTTTTGAGAAATATCTTTCGCCATTGTTTCTAAAATATTAGAGGCGGCGTGCAACGCTCCTGCCGGGTCATTGGAATCTAAACAATTATTCATTCTACTTATTTGCTGAACAATATTGGGGTGCAATCTTTTTAAGTAATCATTCCCCAAAGTTTCATTGAACTGTTTAACATGACTAAAGACATCGCAATCCAAATAAAACCTAGGAGTAACGGTCATCCATGAATACTTCCAGTCATTTTTTATACTATCGTTTTTCGCAATACGCACACCTGTATCCTGATCTATTTCATCGACATATTTACACATGTAATCAGCATAATAGTAAAAATACTTATATGATATTTCAGGGCAAAAATTACTGATCGATGAAACACCTCCGTTTTTATTTGAACAAACTGAGGGTAATTCTTCATCACATAAAGATGAAAATTTGGTTCTTTCCCAATACTCACTCAACTCCTCTTCTTTTGTATCCGTTATGCCCGCTATCATTTTGCTACGTTTAAGCAGAACTACACTGTCATGGTATCGAGGGCAGCTATGCGAATTCGCGTATGGGCATACAGTTGATGCATTTCGATTATGACTCTCGTTATCCCACCAATTTTTATCAGGAATAATTCTTTGCATAATTTGACTGTTATCTCGCGATTAAATGAATTTTTAACTCTATACATAGCTTATCAGCTCTACCATACCTGCCGCCACTGTACATATCCCTGCAAAAAGAACCATCAACTTTTAGAGAGTCTCTGGCCCTCCAACTTCCACTGTTGGCACTCTGCCGACATTTGAAATTTACCCTTTCCCGCACACCTGAACCTAGCTTTAGCATGGATTGCAGTCGCTAAATAGCGATATCCACCTCGGGATTTGGCTATTGCCTGCCTCTCCGATGATACTTTTACTCCGGCCGTGTAAGCGACCGGAGCATAAATTTAACCCCTGCCAGAATACTCTTTCAACATGGCAAGAACCGCCCAACGAGCCGCATCATCTGCAATATTTTCAGGCAGAGCATCAGCCCGCAGATTGATATAAGCGTCAACAGCCATTCTGATGGCAACACCAACGGAGTCACGATCGTGCGTTGCCAACGTGGAAGTCAGCAGACCATCAGGATCAATGCCGTAGAATTCAATGCGGCGAACCCCACGTTGCGGTAGATTTGCGCGACGGTACAGCATTGGTCCCAGCACCTGCTCCCGGAAGAATGCCAGCATACCAATCGCCTCAAAGAGTTCGCCCCTTCCCAGTTTAACCACTGCGTAATGAAGCCAGATCCAGGCTCGGGACTCAAACCACTCCGGCGTCATGTTGGGCCAGTGAGCACTAAATTTTGCCAGTTGTCGCTTCAGAGCAGTGTTATCACGGGTAAATAACGCCGCTGGCTCCTCAACGCGTTGAGTGAGCATGTCCAGGGTGACAAATTTCAGATCGACATGGAGGAGTTCAGGGCCATACAGGCATATAAGCAGGCGAGGCTCTCCCACATGTTCCCCGGTGAAAGCATGCAGCAGATGGCCTAATGTTCCGGCAAGTTCCCTACGCTGCGTCATAATTTCATCATAGTAGAGAGGATCTACGACAACGACAAAATCCAGATCGGAGTATTTATCAAATCCGCCATGAATCATCGAGCCGCCAGCAAGAAGGGAATGAATTCGCGAATCTGACTGAAATTTAAGTTTGAGTTGCTCTGCAAAACTTCTGTGTAAATCGGGTAACGTACTCAGCATACTTTTTCCTGTTCACAACAAATACAAAGCATTTCAGAATATCGAGTAGTTTATATTCAGGCCAGATATTTTTTGCAGGAACAGTTATGCCCTTAGAAAATTTACTCACTTAACCGCATGTCCACTATTGGTCGACATCTGGCACACAGTCGCGCCAGATGCCGTCCTTTTCGTCTAATCTCAGTGATGCTGCAACAACACCTGTGAAATCTTCCTCGCCTCCCCCGCCGGATCCGCCGAATGCGTGATCGCCGCCCCCACAATCACCACATCCGGGCCTAACAGCGCATAGTCCTTCACCGTCTGGCTGCTGATGCCACCTGCCACGGCAATCCGGGCTTTCCGGCGCGCCTTCAACATCGTTATCAAATCATCAATCGGTTTGCGCCCTGCAGCCTGCTGGTCGGTGCCTGTGTGTACCGCCAGCATATCCGCGCCCGCCTCTTCCAAAAGGCGGACCCGCGCTGGCAGATCGTCAACGCAGATCATATCCACCACCACCTGCTTTCCGGCCTCTTTTGCCGCGCGGATGCAGGACTGGATCGTCAGCACGTCGGTCACGCCTAACACCGTGACATAGTCTGCCCCGGCGTCGAAAAGCAGCTGCGACTCAAAATGGCCCCCATCCATAATTTTCGCATCCGCCAGCACTTCCTTATGCGGGTATTTCTCTTTAATGGCTTTAATCGCGTTCACGCCTTCCCGAATAAGAAAGGGGGTTCCTACTTCAATAATATCAACGTCGTCAACCACCTTATCAATAAATACCAGCGCTTCAGGCAGGGTTAACTCGTCCAGGGCAAGCTGTAATTTCATGTTGGTTTCCTTGTGTCGAATGACTATTCGAGGTTGGCGTGCAGCGCAAAACCTTTGGTTAAGCGATATCCCGTCGACTGGGCCAGATTCACAATCATGGCGTCGCCCAGCACCATGACCGCCTCTTCAAACAGGCTGCCGCCGGGCAGAATACCTTTCACATTCTCAGGTCCATCCGGCAGTTTGTCGGTATAGGCCGGGATCCTGATCACCACCTCCGCCAGTTTCCCCAGCGTGGACTCGGGGAAAATGGTCAGCAAAGCCAAAGTGCCACCCAGTTGCTTCGCTTTCGTTGCCACATTCACCAGCGAAGCCGTTTCACCCGATGCACTCGCCAGTAACAGCAGGTCGCCTTTTTGCAGCGCAGGCGTGACCACATCGCCGACAACATGCACCTTCAGGCCGATATGCATCAGGCGCATCGCCAGAGCTTTCAGCATTAACAGCGAACGCCCTGCGCCAAAAACAAATATCGCGTTCGCTTCAGCGATGGCCTGCTCCAGACGTGCCAGCGCAGCGCCATCAATCCGCGACATCGCCTGATTCAGGTCGCTACAAGCAACGCCTGCAACAGATTGCGTTTCCATCATTCGTCCTCCTGGCAGAACGGGAATAAATCATCCTCATACTGGAGCATCCCCATGATTTCCCGGACATAGTTATCGACATGCCCCAGAAAATGAAAACGTTCCGGTGCGGCGCAGTAGCGCTGGTAAAGCGGCGTATCGAAGGTGATGCCAAGATGCGGGTTCTCTTTGACGGTGGCGAATTTGATGCGCGGAATACGCGGGTAGTAGTGATTCTTGCGCACGCAGAGCTGCCCGTTCTCTTCCACGATGTAGCAGGCCATACCGTGGTAAAACTGCACCGTGTCGTAGTGAACCGCGCAGGGTTTATAGGCCAGGTTGCTGAATACCAGCGGCCCGTCGCCGATATTGATGGAGCAGTGGCCGTAATTCGGCGGCACGATAATGCTCTGCCCCTCCTTCACCACCGCCACGATAAGATCGTCCACCAGCAGATCTTTTGGTTCAACGGCAAAATCCGGCGACTTTTGCAGGATATACGCCGCCGTGCCCTTAATCACTTCATACACTTCCGGATGGGTGTTGCGCCGCGTGTCGTTATAACCGTGATAATGGCCGCTGGTTTTCTTGCGCTCATGGCCAATCGTCCCTGGCATAATGATGGTGATGTCGTACTGATACTGGTCAGCGGCAAGCCGTTCCTGATCCTCCGGAAAACTCAGCCCGCGATAAACATCGTAAGCCGGTTCATCACGCTGCGCTTCGGTGAATTCCGGTAAAACCACCGCCATCTGCCCGGCGCTTTTGCGACCAAAACCGAGATAGTTCAGCGGCGGTTTCAGCGCCATTACGCCGTCGTCATCGAGATACAGCGGCAGGCCGCTGTGGTGTAGCTGTTTCATTTTGCCTCCTGTGTATACGCGTTAGCTGCGCGGATCGCCTCTTTCAGCCGATCGGACTTCATGCCAAATACGCTCTGGATGTTGTTCCCGACCTCGACGACGCCCGCCGCGCCAAGCTGTTTCAGCAGCGCTTTGTCCACCAGCGTCTTATCCGTTACGTCAATGCGCAGACGTGACATGCAGGCCTCGATGCTGGTCATATTTCCCGGCCCGCCATAGGCCAGAATGATGCCGCTCACCAGGTCATTCTGTTCGTTTTCCTGCGCCACAGTGCTTTCTTCGACTTCACGCCCCGGCGTCAGCAAATTCCAGCGGCGAATGGCAAAGGTAAACAGGACGTAGTACAGCGCTCCCATCACCAGCCCGACCGGGAACACCATGTACCAGTGAGGCGCGCGCGGCAGAACGCCAAAGAAGAGATAGTCGATAAGCCCGCCGGAGAAAGAGAGCCCGATGTGTACGCTGAACCACTCCATCAGCAGGAACACCACCCCCGCCAGGACGGCGTGAATGCCATACAGCACGGGCGCAACAAACAGGAAGGAGAACTCAATCGGCTCGGTGATACCACAGACAATGGAGGTGATCGCGCCAGAGAGCATAATGCCCTTCACCCGCGCTCTGTTTTCCGGGCTGGCGCAGCGGTAGATCGCCAGCGCAATCGCCGGAATGCAGAACATCTTGATGGGCGTCAGCCCGGCCATAAAGGTTCCGGCGGTGATCGGCACCTGATCTTTCAACTGGGCAAAGAAGATAAGCTGGTCGCCATGCACCACCTGCCCGGCCTTGTTCACGTACTCGCCAAACTGCAGCCAGAACGTCGGCCACCAGACATGGTTAAGACCAAACGGGATCAGCAGCCGCTCGATAAAGCCGAACAGGAAGGCGGCCACGCCCGGCCCCTGCACCGTCATGGTATTCGACAGGCCATTAATCAGATGCTGAACCGGCGGCCAGACCACCGCCATCACCAGCCCGACAAACAGCGCGGCGAAGGAGGTCACTATCGGCACGAAGCGCTTGCCGGAAAAAAACTCCAGCCAGGACGGAAGCTGGATGCGGTAATACCGTTTATACAACCAGGCGGCGATAATCCCGATAATGATGCCGCCAAACACGCCGGTCTGGAGCGAAGGGATGCCCAGCACCATCGTGTAGTCACGCACCTGCGTCACCGATTCGGGCGTGATCCCAAGAAACTGGCCGATGGTGACGTTCATAATCAGAAAACCGGCGATCGCCGACAACCCGGCAATCCCCTGATCGTCACTAAGCCCTACCGCCACGCCGACCGCAAACAGCAGCGGCAGGTTAGCGAAAATCGCACTGCCCGCTTCCGCCATCAGCTTCAGCACGTGAACCAGCCAGTCAGCGCCGAGAAACGGCAGGCTGGCGACAATATTGGGATCCTGAAAGCTGACGCCGAAGGCCAGCAAAATACCGGCGGCAGGCAGCATGGCAATGGGGATCATTAACGATCGCCCGATGCTTTGTAACATTTGCAGAAGGTTGAATCTTTTCATCTCGATCTCCTGAGCGCGTCTTTATGACAGGGATTCGCACAACAGCAGGTTTTGCTCCGAACACTTTCAGTATCCGAACCCAAAATGATTAAAAAAACAGCAACCGAAGACGAAAGTTATTTCCGGTTTTCGCTTAAAACCGGAAAATTTATGAGGACAATCACGCCAGAAGCCATCAGAAAGGGATAAAAGAGGAAATCGCGTTCGGTGGGAGGCCATCACATGAGTATCTTCGAGGCGCATTTTCGCAGACTACACGCCCGCTACGGCGCAGGTCAGACGCACGAATTACAGATGCACGAGATCGCCGCCATCTTCGGCTGTTCGGTGCGTAACTGCCGAATTGCGCTGAAAAAGATGCATCAGGAAAAATGGCTCGACTGGCAGCCCCAGCGCGGGCGCGGCAAGCGCTCACGGCTCAATCTGTTAACCTCGCCGGAAAAGCTGTTCAGCCAGAACGTCAATAAGCTGCTGGAGAAGCAGGATTACGGCAACGTGCTGCGCTTTATCGGTAACGACAAGTATCTGCTGGATCGCCTGAGCCTGTGGCGCTTTGGGGTACAGGATAAAAGCAGCGAAACGCGGGTGCGCATCCCCTACTACCGCAATCTGGATCCGCTTAACCCGCTCGTTCCCCTGCGGCGAACCGAACGCCACCTCCTGCGCCAGTGCCTGAGCGGGCTGACGCGCTATGACGCCGTTCAGGGCAAGATCGTCCCCGATATTGCCCACTACTGGACCCACAACAAGGACTTTACCCGCTGGGAGTTCTGGCTGAAATCCACCGCCCGCTTTGCCGATGGCGGCGAGCTGGATGCCAGCGCTGTTGAGCGCTGCCTGCTCGCCGCCAGCCAGAGCCCGCAGTTCGCCCCGCTTTTCAGCCCAATCAAAACCATCGCCGCTGACGCCCCCTGGCATCTGGTGATTGAAACGCATCACCCGGTCAGGCGGCTCGACTGCCTGCTCGCCACCCAGCCGACGATGCTGTTTGATTACCAGCACGGACACATCCGCTGTACCGGTGCTTTCCACCTGCAGGAGCACAGCGACAACTTTATGGTTCTGCGGCGCAATCAACACTGGCACCAGGCGCGGCCCGGACTGGATGAGATCACCATTTTCACCTGGGCTCCGGAGCATATCAGCATGAGCTTTATTCCCCTGCTGCGGGGCGAGGAGGCGCAGGATGATCGCCCGCTCAACGAGCGTAGTCTGGAGCAGGGCTGCTGCTTTGTGCTGCTAGACAGTGAAGGAGCCTTTGCGGATGAGGCCGGAAGACGGTTTATCAATTATCTGCTGCAGCCTGTCGAACTCCTCAGCCAGACGCAGCTTCCCGACGAATATGCGCGCATCCTCTCCGTGGCTCAGGGCATGCTGCCGGAGTGGAACCACCGCCCGGTAGATTTCGGCGGGATCACCGCGCCGTTTAACCTGCGTCAGCCGGTTATCATCAGCACCTTTCAGCAGCCGGAACTGGTGGAGCTTGCCGGAGCGATTCGCATCCTGCTTGAGCGCTGGCATATTCGCGCCGAAATACGGATCGACGCATTTGACCACTTTAACAGCCAGCCGCGCCCTCCCGCGGATATCTGGCTCAGCAACTTTATGCTCGATACCCTTTCGGTTCCGGCGTTTCTGGAATGGCTGGCTTCCACCGCGCTGTTTACGCGCTTGCCTGAAGCCCAGCGACAAAACCTGAACGCCCTGCTGCCGACGATTCTGAACAGCGACGATGAGCAGGCGTTCGCCACCATTGCCACCTTTTTCCATGAGATGACCCATCAGCGATATGTCATTCCTTTGCTGCATCACTGGATGGAATTTGCGACCGAGAAGTCATTTACTTGGCGGGATTTAAATACGCTGGGATGGCCGGATTTTAGCCAACTTTGGCTCGAATAATGCACGCCCGCAAAAGCTCGCTAAAGGGCCTTTAAAGGCCTTTAAGGGTAAGGGAGGGAAGTGTGGGATTTGGGTTCGGGGAACGTTTGGTCATCTGCATTGGCAATGTCCTCAGATTCCATCGAATGGTTAAATCCAGTACACCCTTCCAGCCGTACTGCTATCACTATTTAAGAACGTCCTGTACCCATCTTCTTCACTTAACTCCGCAAGCCGGTCAATAAGCAGGGAAAGATTAGAAAGACTGGGCAGTTTTGAGTGATCAGCAGAACTTATAAAATCGATTTAAAAAGATTCCTCTCTACAGTGTTAAGGTACCACTACTATTGTGGATTTTAATCAGCGGGGAACTATGTGTTATGAAGTCCAGAATCGGGCCAAATGGAGTACATTTCTTTGATCGAAATACAGGTCTGAATGTCCTTTTAGACGAGTTTTGCCCTCATCAGACAGTCTGGTCAAAGTCTCCTCGCCAGGTATCCGTTGCGCTTACCAATCTTTGTGACCTCCACTGCGCACATTGTTTTGCGCCTAAGCACAAGGCATTGCTACATACTGACCAAGTGCTTACTTGGTTAAAAGAACTGGATACTGAAGGATGCCTCGGTATCGGATTTGGTGGTGGAGAACCAACACTACATCCTGATTTCGTCGAAATATGCAAACGGGCTGCTGGGGAAACTCATCTTGCAGTCACATTTACGACTCATGGTCACCGTCTGACCCAACCATTGGTTAAAAACCTCAAAGGTTCGATCCACTTTGCGCGCATTAGCGTTGACGGGATAGGTCATACCTACGAAGAACAGCGTGGAAGGCAGTTTTCAAGTTTACTCAGAGGCATTGAGTCGATCGCGAAATTGTCGCCCTTTGGGATCAATATCGTGATAAACGAGCGTACGATTTTTGAGCTTGACGCAGTGGCTGAACTGGCGCAACAGTTTGGAGCTAGTGAATTGCTGTTGTTACCTCAGCAAGCAACTAATGCAGTCGCAAGTATGGACGAATTGGTCGGCCGAGAGCTTCAAAACTGGGTCTCTAACTATAGAGGAAAGGTTCGACTTGCAGTAAGTGAGGTGGGAGCATCAGGGCTCCCCGTATGCGACCCTCTTCCTAATGAGACAGGCCTTCAAGCCTACGCGCATATAGACGCTTCCGGGATATTACGCACGAGTTCTTATTCAACCACAGGTATGGATATTGAAGAAACTGGCGTTATGTCCGCGCTCAAACGGCTTAGAAATACCTTAGAGATTAAACAAGGGACACAATCATGAAAATTTGGAACGGATACGGATCTGAGCATTCGATGAACTTAGTTCTCATCGGAAAATTCAAGCAAGAGCAAGATGCAGTGAAGGTCGAGAAGGATATTAAAACGCTCAGTACTCAGGCTGAGAAAGATGAATGTTACTCGCTCCCTTTTGATGAGCCAGAGAATCAACGGTTTTCAGATGAAATGCTCTCATTACTATGCAGCTTAAAACTCCACACTTTAGGACCAACCGATCTTGGTCAATTGGTGTCAGATCATCATCTAGATCGTGAAGGCGATAGAATAACAATAACTACTGATGAGGCAGAGGTATCTGCGTTCGTAAAGCTGTTTGTCGAGGCTGGAGCAAAGGTCGAGATTTTCTCAGCGCATGACTATCCGTCCGATTCCAGCGATGCCAGTTGAAAGAGGATGCATTGATGCCTGAAGTAAATTGGAAAGTATTCAACGAACTGCCCGGTGCAGCAGATGTGAACTTCGAAAACCTTTGCCGCGCTCTGGTACGCCGACACTATGGTCGTTTCGGTCGCTTTAAGCAACTCGCAAATCAGCCAGGGGTGGAGTTTCACCTCGAGCTGACGGAGCCTTGTGATCTCGGTGCGCCACCAGGCTGGATTGGTTGGCAATGCAAGTGGTATGAGCTGGTGAATGGACAAGATTTGGGAGCCTCCCGCCGCAACAAGATCATCGAAGGTATCGAAAAGACGCGTAAGCATGTCCCAGGAGTGACCAATTGGAAGCTTTGGACTCATCACACGTTAACAAAAGGTGATCAAGAGTGGTTTTTCGCGCTAGAGCAAGACCGCTTCCCTGAATTGAAGTTAGAACTGCTCACTGCTACGGATATCGAAGATCTTTTGGTCGGACCGGGAGCGCTTTTACGAGAAACCTACTTTGGTGAACTGGTTCTAACCCCAGAGCTAATTGCTGAGCAGTATAAGCTTGCCGTGGCTCCATTTAAGAACCGCTACCAGCCAGACGTTCATGTAGCGGTGGGGGCTGAGGAGAATATATTCAGGCATCTGTGCAGCCAAAACGCATGGGAATCTCTGGAAGAACTCTCAAACGCTTTAAAAAAGAATCATACGAGCATTGCTTCGGTTACTGAGCAACTCAAAATTGAGCTCAGGACTGAAGTTGAATTACTCCTGTCCCGGGTAATTGGGTTGACTGAGTTTATTGATGGTTTACACACGGCGCTCGGCAAAGGTGACTTTAACTCTGTACATCAAGCGTTGGTTTCAAATCCGCGTCAGCCGGTACGTTATGACAGGCTGCTTTCGAAATTGCGTGGAGCTCGCTTTGACGGGGCTCCGTTAACCGCTAATTTGGTTGCAGATATTCACATGGTTTCGTCTGTTCTCCGCAGTTTGGAGCAGTCAATTGGTGCTCGGGCAGTTGCTGTACTTGCGGCGGCAGGTGAAGGTAAATCTGAACTTGCAGTTAAGGTAACACAGCCAGAAGGGGAATTCCCAGGGGGAATCCTCCTATTGGGTAAGAATCTTCATTCAGGTCAAGGGCTTGATGATCTCGTAACTGCCTTCAAGATTTCTGGGAGGCCAGCAGAAAGTTTCGACCGCCTGATTGAGGCCATAGATGCGGCAGGCCAGCGTGCAGGCAAACGCATACCTATTGTTATTGACGGTCTGAATGAGGCGGAAGATCCGAGAAATTGGAAGGATGAATTATCCCGAGCGGATGAGCTTCTAAAGAATTTTCCTTATGTCTTGTTAGTTGTCACTCTTCGCAATGAATTCGCCCAGATGTGTCTGCCTGAGGGGTTTCCCCAAGTTGAACATAACGGGTTTCAGGAAGATCCGAAGACAGCATTTGACAAGTACTTTGAGTACTACAAGATCGATGCTACCGATGCGGATCTACCAGTCGAACTCTTGCAGCACCCCTTAACACTGAGAATTTTTTGCGAAGTAGCAAATTCTCCTCGTCAGCATATTGTCGGAGTGGAAGCATTGCCCCGTTCGCTTGCAAGCCTGTTCGAAGCACATTTTAACAAGGTTGCTGCACGAGTCGCTGAGCTTTCACCGGCGATGCATCGCATTTATCAAGATGACGTTCAGGATGCACTACTGACGATCGCGGGTCTTCTTTGGGATAACAATGCGAGAAGTGTAGATTTTCAAGCTACACGGGCGGCAGTTCGGGATATGGGGTGGAACGATAGTATTATTCGTGCATTGGAGTCTGAAGGCATACTAGTTAGGACTATTTCTCAAGAAGGTAGGCAAGGAGTTGCGTTTGCATACGACCTAATGGCCGGACATATGATGGCGCACCACCTGCTTAGGAAGCCTGAGTTGGTCCAATGGTTAAAAAGCGATGAAGGGAGCACAAAATTTAAATCTCATGGACCTGATTCGCATACCTTCGCTTATGACGTATTCCGGGCTCTGGTTGATCTGTATCCGCAACACTCTGGTAGGCGGCAGCTTTGGCAAGACTTGTCGGATGATATACTCGTTATGAACGCTCTGTTATTGACGACGCAATCGGACCCAAGATATATCGGGCGGGCTACTGTTGAACGATTTGCTCAAGCTATGCAGGAGTCGAAGCGATTTGCACAATTTGCCTTCGAGAAGCTACGGAGCATCAGGGCTGCACTGGCACATCCGTTTGATATGAGTTTTTTGCATGATGTGCTAATGGCTATGTCCAACACTCAGCGCGATCTTTTTTGGTCAGAGTGGATTCGTCAGAAATCTGAACAAGTCAAAGACGACTTAAAATTCTTGTCGACGAGATGGAAATCGGGTCATCTGGATGAGCGTGAGCTTCGGAGAGTTCGCTGGGTGATGTGGACACTGACGACGACATCCAGAGCTTTGCGGGATATGGCTACCAAAGCCCTGTATGAATTTGCCATCAGGCGGCCAGAAGAGTTTTTCCGGTTAGCGATGGAGACAAATGTAGTTTCAGACCCATACGTCCCCGAGCGAGTGTTCGCCGCAGCCTACGGTGCAGTCCTGACCACTTGGTCGGATATCGATGCAGTAGAGTTACATGATGCGTTGCCACGATTCGCTCGCGAGATTTACCAAACCATGTTGGCACCTGGTGCTACAGCTCCTACCTGGCACGCATTATATCAGCAATACTGTTTGGGAATCATTGCCATTGCAAGGATGGTAGATCCAAATTGTTTTTCAGAGGATGAAGCTGCTTATCTTCTTCCGCCATTTAGCCATCTGCCTAACGTATTTGAAAGCATTCAACAGTACGATCCAGCAATGATTGAGCGAGCGGAGAGCGCAGCGATTCAAATGGACTTCGGTAACTATACGATTGGTAGACTTATTCCAGACAGAGCCAATTACGATGACAGCAATCCGGAGTATCAACAGGTATTGCGGGCCATTGTTTCTCGAATGCTGATGCTTGGTTATGACCCTGAGCAGTTTGAAGCTGTTGATCGGCAAATGTACTCAGGTTCTCGTATGGGAGATGACAAGCACAAAATCGATCGATATGGCAAAAAGTACAGCTGGATAGCTTACTTCGAGATGTGGGGAATACGATACGCGCAAGGCCTCCTTTCCGAAGACCGCAGCGCTCGTCCATCGGACGCAGATATCGACCCGACGTTCCCGCTAGACGCTGTGAGCATTGATTTGCCACTTCCAGCCTTGTTCAGCGAACAGTCGTCAGATGATGGTGATTGGATCATGAGAGGTCCACAACCTGACTACCGTAGCATCCTTGAGATTACGGAGATTGATGGTCTGACGGGGCCATGGATCCTACTTGACGGTTTTGTTGAGCAAAATGCTACCTCGGATGACCGACAGATTTTCACTTTCCTGCGAGGGGTATTCGTAGATAGCCAAGAAGTTGACAATCTATGTAGGTTGTTCACTGATCTTGAATATCCTGGCAATAGCGCCATCCCTGATGCTCCTGGCTACTATTACACCTATGCGGGTGAGATGCCTTTCCCGTCTATTCCGGGGCTGCTAGTCGCAAATGAACTAGAGGATGATAGCGATGAAAATTTGGTGTCCGCAGATAGATGGTCAGGCAATGGCGTTGCGGTAGATATCACTGTGCAGGACTACAACTGGGAGAGTTACCATAGCGTGGAGAACCAAAGCAGCGGTGCGAGCCTGCCCTCAAAGCAACTTTGTGAGGCTTTGAATCTCAGGTACCGTGCAAACAAATGGGATTTGCATGATGCTGCAGGTGTAGCGTCACTTTACCGCAAAATTGGCGAAAATGGTTCGGACGTCAGTGGCTCTGTCAGCTATCTACGTCGTGATCTACTTGACCGCTATTTGATGCAATCCGGTAAGGTATTGGTATGGCTTATGTGGGGAGAGCGTGGTTTTCATTATCGGTCCAACAAGACGCGCAATTTGCACCGGTATTACGTGAATCACCAAGAGATTCACAAGCGTATTCATATCCATCAGATAGCTTCGAGTGTTAGTAATCCTAATATTACGGACGGAGTCGCTATATGAGTTACGACTTCAGAAACCTTTCATCCGCAGACTTTGAGGATCTTGTTCGAGATCTTATCGGAAAAGAAGAAAGGCTTCGCTTTGAAGCATTCTGTGTGGGGCCGGATAATGGTATTGATGGCCGACACGCATATGCTGGAAAGAATGTCATCCTACAGGCAAAGCATTATGAAGGGTCGTCGTTCAGTAAACTGATGACCGCTATGAAGCGTGAGCGCTTGTCGATAGATAAGCTAGCCCCCACACGCTATATTCTAGCAACCTCCCGTAAGCTTACTCCAGCGAATAAAGGCAATCTCGCTTCGCTCATAGGGCCGAGCTTGAAATCCGAGGCGGATATTTGGGGGCCAGAAGACATAAATGGTCTCCTTCGTAAGTATCCTGAGGTTCTCAAGTCGCATATCAAGCTGTGGCTATCGGGGGCGGGCATTTTGGAGCAGGTCGTACGCGCCGCAGCCCATACTTTTGCGGCGTTGACGATGGAAGAGATCGAACAGAAGGTTCGTGTTTACGCATCAAATCCCAGCTTCGGCGAGTCATTAGTAACATTAAATAAATATGGGCTTCTCATCATTTCTGGGCCACCTGGCGTAGGCAAAACAACACTAGCTGAAATGCTTTGCTACACCTTTCTGAGCGATCAATGGGAGCTAGTCCCTATCCGCAGTCTGGAGGACGGCTTTTCTGCCATTATCGATAGTAAAAAGCAGATCTTTCTTTTCGATGATTTCTTGGGAAAAGTTGCCCTCGATAGGCAGGCTTTGGCGCATAAGGATTCTGATTTGATGCGGTTCATGAATCGGGTGCGCCGCTCGCCGAACGCTCGTTTTATCCTGACGACTAGGGGGTACATATTTGAGGAAGCCCGGAGAGTCTCCGAGTACCTTGGCGATCAACGCCTTGATGTGACGAAGTATGTGCTCGATGTTGGTGTCTATACTCGCCGAATCAAGGCACGGATTCTCTATAATCACCTGCTTGTGTCAGGAACTCCTAAATCTCACATCCAAGCACTTTTGGAGAGTAATAAGATCGCGAAAATTGTTGATCATAAGAATTATAATCCTCGCATCATTGAGGCTATGACCGATGCATTACGTACCAACGATATAAAATCCATCAACTATCCCACAGTCTTTATCGACACCCTGAATAATCCCAGCCAGATTTGGGACACTGCTTTCCGTACGCACATTGATCACCGCTGCCAACACCTTCTGATTGCGATGTTTTTCCTTTCGGAATACGGCGTTGCCTTTGCTGATCTTCATTCATCTTTCGATAAACTGCATACCACGATGAGCACTGCTTACGGTTTGCCACATGGGCCTAAGGATTTTGAAGAAGCCCTTCGTATTCTGGAAGGTAGTTTTATTAAAATCATAAACATCAGAAAACCTGTAGTCTCTTTTATCAATCCTTCACTCAAGGATTATCTCTCAAGCTATCTGTTTGATATAGCCTTCCTTATTCGTCTTGTTCCCACGGCAGCCTCAATTGATTGGTTGTTGAGGCTGTGGAACTTCGTACATACACTTGAACTCAGTGAGGTCGATCAAGCGAAGATCGCCAGAGCCTGCATTGGCATGCTGGAGATGATCGAAACACGTCCTCCCTGGCGTCCGAAAGCTGGTGATTCCCTCTCACTTGAATACAATGACGTCGCAAACTCCAAGCGGCTCCAAATGCTAATGGATTGGTGGCAACTCACAAACGAACAACGATTTGCCGACAGTATAATGACGATTGCTCGCAATCCCCCGCAGGGTTTTAGTACATGGTTGGATGGAGAGATTCTGATCGAGTTCTTTTCTCTGCGGGATCAAAAGAGCTATAGCCGACAATTTATTTACGAAGATGAATTATTAAAGATCCTTGAAGAGGAACTCACAGACACTATAAGCTGTAGTTCAATTGACATGCTTTCCACGTTTATTGATGCGGTGGACGCAGCAAAAGGTTTGCCTTCTAGCATTACCCTTGCCTTAAGGAGGGCGGTGCTCGAAGAGTTCGAGGATAATACTAGCCGCGTTTACCAGGATGACAGTGAGTCTTCCTTATCGGATCGGATCGACGCTCTAAAAAAATTCGCTCCGCGTTTTGGTGTGCCAGATAGTGTATTGGATAGAGCCATCTCAGATATTGAGGAGCGTATAAGCGAAATCGAAGACCGCAGTAGCATTGCCTCCTCTCCAAGTTTCCCGTCGTCCAACAACAAGTATGAACAGGAGACGTTTGACGATTGCGCTCTTCGGAATCTTTTCATAACCCTTTTGGATCGCTAGGCTAACGTCCATATCAGGCTCGTTGCGCTCCGACCTACACAAGATGTAATTAAATAGGAGAATTCATGCTATCCGGTGAAGTCACAACTAGATGTGTTTTTGTTAACCTTTCCACTGCAAGTTTAGGCAACACACTATCGAAAATTGTCAAATAATTTTCCAAGAGAGAATTAATATAATCCAAGTTACCATGCTCTATCTCATGCCATGTTTCGGGAAGATACCTAACTATAATACTAAGCGCGTATAATACAACTAAGTGTAATACAAAGGGATCTTGAGTACCCCAGAAAGGAACTATTACACTTGTTCCGCAATAACCAGATTTATGCGTTAAAACATAATCCCACCACAGCTCTTTTTCAGGATGGTACACTTTACCAACAAAGTATGGCTCGTCATATCCACTTATATTTTCCGTACACTCCTGCTCAATATCTTTAATTCCTAAACCATAGGAATCAAGTTCCTCAGCAGTTATCCCAGCGTCTTTTGTATAAATAGCTGCATATGTAAACCCTGAGAACTCTGGTGTAGATTTTACAATGCCTTGCGATGATAATCGTTTTGTTCTTAATATCGTATTTCTACTTGCATGCCCGATTTGAAATGAAAGTGGATTTTCATCAATAATTTCTTTTAACAATGGCCTTAATTCTGGGATTCTTCTTAACAAATCAGTCAAAGTATATGTACAGGATGCTTCCAATTCTTCAGAATTTCTTGGCCGACGTTCTGCTGCATATGTTTTAATTTCTATTCCTATTTTTTTTGCATATGCATAAAAATGTCCACCCCGAACACATCCAATTTTTATATTGTCAGGGAATGTTGCATTTTCAATAGTTTGAGTAAAAAGTCCGTGACCAGATTCAGTATGCCTTTGCACAGCTTTTAAATCATCTTTAGGATCTCCTGAGGAAATTTGTTCAGCTAAGCTTATCTGTAATAAAGCATAGTACCTCGAGAGGATTTTTGAATTTAAACCACCATTTTCAGTTTCCCAATATCCAATTGCACTTCGTATTGCGGAGGACATTCCGATTGATTTATTAATATATTCATTTTCTTGTAATAAAGGATGATTTTTTTGGATTATTTTTTTACAAAGTTGAGAGCTTGTGAGTCGTTTCAGTCGCAACCATATAGCACCGCTTACATCCGTAGCAACAAAGCGCTCAATTGTTTTTTGTGAAGACATATCTTTTCCTTAGATAGGTATTATGACTTGTTTACGAGTACATCATAAAGTAGCACAACATAATGTTATGGCTCTCCGCTTCTAATACAAAACGGTCTGAGTGAAGTTCGGTCCGATCGACTATAGACGACAAGCCAGCGACTGCCAACGAGAACATCAACCAACAATCCCAATAATCGACTTAAAAATCAATAAGATACAAAAACGCCTTCCATATCAACATCATCACCACTCTTTTTGCGCCTTCCCCTTCGCGCAAAAAATCAAAATATCCAACAAACTCAACCCCCTCCCCCACCAATTACAAGGACGCCAGCCCAAAATTCTCCATCGGTGATTACCAGAGTCATCCGATGAAGTCCTAAGAGCCCGCACGGCGCAAGCCCTGCGGGCTTTTTTGTGCCTTCAATTTGTCCCGCAAAATCTCAAGAAAACTAATTTAATCTGAACTTTTTAGGCCCATTGATAGGCCCAACGAAAAGCTCTATTGTTTTCGTTGGGCCTAAAAGCATGGAGACGACTCATGGCACGACGAACCAAGCCGTTAACGGATACGGAAATCAAAGCCGCCAAACCTAAAGATACCGATTACCAGCTATACGATGGTGATGGGTTGAAGCTGCTTATCAAATCCAGTGGAAGCAAACTCTGGCAGTTCCGTTATCATCGCCCCTTAACAAAGCAGAGAACCAAGCAAAGCTTCGGCGCCTACCCTGCTGTCTCACTTTCCGATGCGTGTAAACTCAGAGCTGAATCTCGTGCATTACTGGTAAAAGAAATCGATCCTCAAGAACACCAGAAAGAACTGGCAAGGAATACCTGGAAGCAAAGACCAACACGTTCAAACTTGTCGCTGAATGTTGGTGGAACGTCAAGAAAACCAGCGTTACAGAAGACTACGCCGAAGATATCTGGCGTTCACTGGAAAGAGATGTTTTTCCTGCAATTGGCAATATAGGTGTCACCGATATCAAAGCCCATGTATTGGTTCAGGCGGTACAACCGGTACAGGCCAGTTTTCTAATGAAATCGCTCCCAGCAATCCACTTTACATAGACATGCATGAAGCGGCAATCTCGTTATTGATAAGTCATCGTAAATGACAGCACGCCGTTCGCGGTACCGGTAGTGATCTTATCCCCAGTCTGATAATAACGCGCCTTTAGAGGTACGCTGAATCCACCGCTTGCCGAGGAAGTCCCCACGCCGACATCCGAACCCAGCGCCATCGGCTGATTATTATAAAGCAACTGAATGCCCACGCCCGTGGCAGCATTATTGCCGCTGGTCGTATTGATCACTCCTCTTGTTGCATCAAAAATATTCCCCTCCATTTTGACGCTAACCCGGGTTCCAGCGTTGCAGGTGAGCGGGAGATTGAACGACTGGGTATAGGCGTCACCAGGAGTAGAACCTTTGCCGCTGAAGGCGCGTTTATCGACCTCTCTCATATCAACAGGTATCGCTGCCGTCGCCAGCTTACAGGCCGGAGTTGTCACCGTGAAGGCGTTGATATTGACCTCCGCCTCAGGGGATTGCCAAAGCAGCGAATTATTCAGTAAAACCAGCGCACCTACGGATTTCGCGGTTATCGTGCCGGATCCGGTTTCGGTTGCCGTTTTATAAAACGTCACCGTTACGGTGCCATTTAACGTCGGGCTAATCATTCCGCTGGTGTTCTCACAAAGTTTAGCGGTATTGATATCGCCCCGGATCGTATTGCTGCCGGTAACCGCCGCACTGCCACCGGCGCATTTTGTCGTTGAACCCGAGATGGCATAGCCAATACCGGCAACGTTGGTTTTATACACGCGCCGGCCGTTCACCATCGAATCAAATGTGCCGTTCGCAATCACGCCTAAGGTCTGATTGGAGATTACGCCATCAGCAGAGTTGTAACAGCTGAACGCATTGATGGTTGGCGTCACAAGCTGAGTGCCGATAACTGCACCAATAGGGAGATCGCGCGATATCGTAATATTCTGCGGCGAGACGGTGGTTGAAGGCGTTGGGGTCGTGCAATCCCAGGCCAGAGCAGCTTGAGAAAATATCCCCAGAGCAGCAAAAAACAGGGTGATGACAATCGGTTTCATTTTTTCTCTCCTGCTTAATGGCATGGTGCAGTAACGTAATGCGTGGTGTCTGAAAACGAGGTTATCTGATATGTTGCGCGGCAGCTTTCACCCGCCCAGTTCACCTCCACGGTCCCCTTCTCCGGTGCGCCGTTTAGCCAGACCCGCTGGCGCTCGTCAACGATGCCATCCGTCAGGTTATCGCGATTTTTTATGCTGGCCGTTGCCCCAAACGGGACCTCTTTTCCGGACAGCTGTAGCATGATTTTGTATCCCGTTACGGTGGGGTAATCTGCCAGCGCTAAAGCACCTTTCGTGGGCACTACCGTACGAGTATCATTGAGAACATCCGTGTTGTTATTCAACGTGGCGGTATCCAGCGATAGACTGTTCTGCCGATAGGGCGTCACATATGGCACCACGGCAAAACCTTTACTGTCGGTATAAACCCCACCATTGTTTGCCACTTTCACTCCAGCGGCGTTATCCGCTTTTACCAGCGCCATGGTCTCGCCGAGCGGCTGAGTCGCGGCGATACCGTATGGATGCACCACCAACCCGCCCATCGCGCCTGCTGAAAGCTGGCGGCTATCACGAGAATAGCTGTAGCCAAGCTGATACTCTCCATGGCGCCCTTTATAGTTGACGGCAGCGCTGCCCATCGTATCGGAGCCTTTGCTGTTATAGCCCTGCTGCACATTCCAGCTCAGGTTTTTATCTTCCAATGCAGAGCCGGATAATCCCATCTGCGAAACGCTATCACCTTTCTTATTGCTGCTAGCAGAGAGCGTCATCCAACTGTCCGACAAGAAACGTGACAGCGGGATCTGCATCGTAAAAGCGACAATATGATCGTTGTCATTGCGCCATGGCCCCTTCGAATAGCTATAGTTCAGGCCATAATTGATATTGTTAACGCTGGTGTTGTATCCCACATTCACACTGCGCTCGCTATCACCTCCCCAGTAATCCTGCTGCCAGGCGGAAAGATTTACGTTACCCCAGTCACCGAGCCTTTGATTCAGCGTGACCTGAGCTTTACTGCGTTTATTACGTTGATAACGCCAGTTGTCATCAAGCCGCGTTTCATCACTTACCATGCGGAACGGATTCACATCGCCGTTTGCTTCCTGAAAGTCACGAAAGCCCGATGAGGAGTAGCGGTAGCCCATCAAACTCAGAGAGGTTCCAGTTGTCGCAAAATCCTTGGCATACTGCGCGCGTAACGAAACCCCCTCCTGGGTCTTCTCGGGTAATTGCGAATGGGCAAATGTGGTATCAAAAGAGAGCGAACCAAGGTCGCCAAATCCTTTCCCCATTCCTAATGCGCCAGCCCAATAATCTGCTGAAGTCAGCATTCCGCCGTAAACCGTGGTATCCCAGGGTAAACCATAGCTCAGAGTCGTTTGCAAAAACGTTGGTTCCTTATCCTGATCATTTGCCGCCCGATACTGCCCCACAGCCAGCGCATATTTAAACTGGCCTTCCCGCTGCATTACCGGTACCGCGGAAAAGGGCTGGATAAACTGATGTACCGAGCCATCCGCTTCACGTACCGCCACGTCAAGATCGCCGCTGGCGGCAGTGGGATATAGGTCGTCAATCACAAAAGGGCCTGGTGGAACATACGACTGCCAGATAATGTTGCCACCCTGACGTATGGTTACCTGGGCGTTACTTTGTGCGATACCGCGCACCACGGGAGCAAACCCGCGTACGCTTTCTGGCAGCATTGAGTCATCCGAATAGAGCTGAACACCACGAAAATTTACGCTGTCGAAGACCCCGGACTGGGTATACCCATCACCCGCGCTAAACTGGCTCTTCAGCGTTTTTATATCCCGCTCAAGGGAGGTAGCAATGGTGTTCCAGCGACTCATTCCGTTGTTGTTGTTATAGGCTGAATAATTACGCAGCCGCCAGGGTCCGACATTAATGCCACTACGCAGGTTTAAATAACTATCGTTTTGCGATTCAGTGCCGCCATGGTTATTGGCGGCGGAAAAGTTATAGTTCAAAAACAGCATATTTAGTCCATCGTCCCACTGAGCCGGTGATACCGAACCCTGAGGATCCCGTCGCAGATACTCCTGGGGAACGGAGAGCTCAAGCCGCATTTCATTAAACTGAAAATGAAGCTGACTACCGGGCAGTAGGTTGCTGATATTTTCAACCGTCGCTGATTCATCCAACGCCATCCAGTTGGGCTGCGCATTTGGCTTCACGCCCCATTGCGTAAAATCTGCACGGGTCAGCACTGGCATTAAATCGCTTTCATGACTGACAAATACGATGTCGCGCGAGTCGACGTAATTTCCGTTGAGATAAACATCGACATGATACACGCCGGGCATCTGCCCGTCGGCTTTGCTAAAACGGGAGATATCAACATCACGAGGAAGATTTCCGCGAGTTTCAATAAAATCCGGGGCAAAATAATCCTCAGCCAGTAGCGCTGGGACATAAATGCATAAATAAATAAGCGCAGCTAACTGAGTTAATTTTGCACAACCTGACATCGTATTAAACTGGAGCATGAATAATTAACCTAAATTTTAAATTTATGTTGAGCCGTAACGCCTCCAAAGTCATTTATCGCACGCCACGATACTTCACCACTCGCTACTGTTGTCTGAGGTAGCGATAGCGTCTGGAATGGTAAAACCATTGGAGGTTTTGCTAATTCTTTACCATTAACTTTTACATCATAAAGCGACACGCTATAAGGAGTCGGATTATGCACACTGAGTTTTCCACCCGCGGCGGAAAAGGTTAATTGCTGATAAGCTAATGAAGGGTCGCCTTTTAATCCTGCCGGGCGATAAAAAAGTTTCATTTTACTTTTTACAGCAATCAACAACTCATTCTTCGCCTCCGCCGACGAAGAAGGTATTGATTTAATATTCAACCAATACACGCTTTCGCGGTCTTGAGGTACAGCGTTACCGGCTAACATCACACGTACAGAATTCTGCGCATGTGGATTTAATTTAAATAGCGGCGGCGTAGTGACAAAAAGGCTATCACCATCATCACTGTTCTCATTTTTACTGACCCATGACTGAATTAAATAGGGTGTATTATCTGGGTTACTTACGCTGATCGCCGCTTGATGACCAGTGCCATTATAAATTAATCGGGTGCCACCAATTTCCACACCACTGATGGCGCTTGTTGAGATAAGTAACAAACTCACAGCGATTTTTTTTAATACTTTCCGAAACATGAAGAGATCCTGAGAGACTAAATCAGGGCCACAAAGGGCCCTGCGGTTACTGATAAGTTACGGTAAATGACGTTGAGGAATTTGCTGTTCCTGCACCAACTGCGCCCGTCGCCATATATTTAGCGAAGTAGGTCAGGGTATTATTCACATCTTCCAGCAAAGTCACGCTTGCCGAGGTGGAGCCTACTGGAATAAGCGTCGTGCTATCCTGCTCATAAAGGGCCACGCCAACATTCGATGCAGTTTGCCCGTTGCTAAGAGCCAGAATAGAAGGATTCGCGGCACTGGTGGTACCATCAAAACGAATGCTGGCGCTGGAAACGCTGGCAGGGCAGGATTTCAGCACAATGTTAAAGCGCTTCGCCGCCGCCGTAGCACCATTACCACCGGTAAATGCCGTGGTAGAGATAGTGCCGAGATCAACAGGTTGAGAAATAGCGGAAGTATCAACTACGCAGGCTGTCCCCGTAATGTTTCCGGTAAAATTGATAACTCCGTCAGCGGCATTTGCAGCCTGAAATACGGACAGAGACATAAGTGCAGAAATCAGTGCAATCTTTTTCATATATAAGTTCCAGATAATTAATTAAATTTTTGAAAATAAATAAGCAATCCTAAAAAATCTTTGTAGCTTTCACCTCCATAAATTTTTAACGAGTGACAACACTCAGTTATATTCGCAAGTGCTTAACTTATAGGATTCGCTGCGCACAATATTTTGATACAGCGAAACGCGATTGTTCTGCTGAAGCTTAAATATCAGACTGCGCCGATGGGTATAAAACGTTTTCATCGTCATCCCTAGCTCAATACCAATTTCTTTAGCATCCAGGCCTTTCTGCATACAAGAGAGCACTTCTTTCTCACGACGAGAAAGTGAATATTTCACTCTATAGTTATATCTTGAATTCTTAACCAGTAAACATGAGGGGATCTCATTCAATCGACATTTTTTATCAATAAAAATGAAATCCGGCAGATGCATTAATGCATAATAGTCAAGATCATTGGTAATAAACGCAATAACTTTTCTGCCGGGAAATATGTGCTTTCGCACCTCTGACAGGTTTATCGTTTCAATATCTATAATATAGTAATTTTCATCAATCAACTCCGGCGTTAACAACGCACAGATGCCGACGATAAAAAAGTAATCATCAGAAAAAATGGCGTCTGACAAATCCATAAAACTTACCTTTCCGACATAATCCTCTTTGTTATTTAGCGTCTGTAATCCCTTTCATGTTTCGATGTAAAATTTACAGAAAATATTTTTTTATGACAGCATAAAAGTAATGGTTTTCACTTATTAAGTTAAAAACGATCGTTTCTACTATCTTTTCATCTTTCATGGATTATTAATCCATAAAGAGCGCCAATGGCCAAACCAAAAATCCAACAATAAATAAAAATATGGAATTTAAAACTAGCACAATGCATAGGTGCAACTTAATGATCTATTAGTCTTTGATAGCCAGAACCTGTAATAACCATGATTTTAGATTTTTCTTAGACAATATTCCCTTAACAGTTAACGAAATATATTGCGTCGGAACAGGGCTAATTTTACCTGGTTAACCGCAGGGTAACATCAGCGAACGCTGATAATTCTGTCAGGAAGGGCCTACAGATGTAGGACAAGAGATTATGACTGGAAACATTCGATGGACTGTTCCAGCTTATTAAGCGAACTTTCTATTTGGTCCAAAACGTTGATAAGTTCTGTCGTCGAAATAGCATCGGGCAGCCGGTCTTCAAGCCGTTGGGCAATATTGACCAATTCATTAGCCCCCAGAAGCTGGGCAGTACCGTTGAGGCGATGAATATGATGTTTCACAGATGGATAGTTCTCCTCGCGAGCGGCCACTCGGGCGGCCTCCAGATCGCGTCGATTTTCCCGCTGCGCATCGCGCAGAGCCGTGAGCATCAGCGACCGATTGCCTTGCGCCAGCACCGCCAGCCGCTTCTCATCAAACGCAGCCCGCCTCGTCTCGCTCACTTCGGCTAACAGTCGAGAAATTTGCGCAAGCGTAATCGGTTTAAAAAGACATCCCGTCATTCCCGCCGCAAGACAACGTTCACGTTCATGCTGCTGTGCCGTCGCAGTCAGTCCCCAGATAGGCAGCTTGCTATCAAATCCTCGCACCTGCCGGGTCAAGGTGATTCCATCCATCACCGGCATATTGAGATCGGTAATAACCAGGTCGTAATGGTCCTGCTGGAGATAGCGTAACGCCTCTTCACCATTTCCGGCTTCATCGGCAGCAATACCCAGGTTGGCGAGCTGGCGTTTGAGTAGAAGACGGCTGGAGGGGTGATCGTCAGCGATTAATACTCGCAGCGCTCTGTCAATGACCGACGATGAAGGCTCGGTTGCAACGGATTCAGGAATGGCATCATATGACGTTTGCACTGGCAGGCTTAGCACCACGCGGGTCCCCCGATTAAGCTCACTGTGCAGATCAATTGTCCCTCCCATTTGCTGCATCAGCGCTCTCGAAATCGCCAGCCCCAGGCCAGAACCACGATGAAGTTCCCCCACATTCCCCTGGCTGAAGGGCATAAACAGGGACTTTTGTTCTTCGCTTCCGATCCCTGGCCCTGTGTCACTCACCGAGATCGTCAGCGTGCGATCGCGCTTTCTCGCCGACACCTGAACGCGCCCATCACGGGTGAACTTCACCGCATTACCAATCACGTTGGTCAGCACCTGTCCCAACAACTGAGGATCAAGCTGCATGGCTTCTTTGGGTTCCAGATGCGATTCGTAGCACAGCGCTATTCCCTTTTGCGCGGCAAGTGCAGTAAAGAGCAATATTTTTTCTCTTATCAGGGCATCCGTATGCACCCACTTCACAACCACCTCTTGTAACCCAGACTCTATCTTTTCGAGGTCAAGAATCTCACCAATCAGTTTTAGCAATGAGCGTGAAGCCATCGCGGCATGCTCGACCGACGCTTTATCGGCAGGCGTGAGGTGGGTAGTAGACTGCTGCAGAAGTTCCAGAAATCCGACAATCGCACTAACCGGCGTGCGGATCTCGTGGCTCATGTAAGAAAGGAATTCACGCTTCTCTTCATTTGCCTTCTGGGCTTTGTTTTTTTCAATCTCGAGTAAACGCTGGGATGCCTTTCTTCTGCGAACTTGCAGTGCCAGGTAGGCCACCCAGAGTAAAGCACTTACCACCAGCAAAGCTGCGAGAGCAGCCACCAGATAGAAAGGCCGGTTATATAGCTCCCAGGTATCTATTCGGACGTCCGGCAGGCGTATCCACTTACTGACAATCTGCAAAACTTCTTTCTGCGGAATATCATCAAGCGCTTTATCAAGAATCTGCCTTAATTCAGGCTCAGAACGAGGAACACCAAAACTGATTGCCGCTGGCTGTGCTTCCGCTAGCGGAAGCCACGCTAGCTGGTCAGGATAATAGTGCTCGCTAAGGTAGCGAGCGGTCAGTTGATTGGAAATCGCGGCATCAACCTTCCCTGTTGCAACAAGATTTAATGCTACGCTGGAGTTCTCGACTTCCTCCCAGTGGATATTCGGATGACGGGTTTTCATTTTCATCAGTAGAGTGTGATCAGCGCTGATTGCCACCCGGGTCCCCGGCTGAAGCGCGGTTTCCTGTGCATCCTCCTTTCTGACCACGATGACAAACTGGGTGGTAATAAAAGGATGGGTAAAGGAGAGATCGTTTTCGCGGCTCAAATCATAGGTAGCAGCCTGTACAATATGCCAGTTGCCCTTTTTCATCTCAGAAATCATATCTTCATTCGATTTGACGACAACCGTTTCAAACTGCATTCCCGTTTGCAGACCGATCAGATTAAGAATATCCCCTATCACCCCACGTATTTCCTGATTACTATCGGCCATGGTATACGGCGCAAACCATGGATTAATAATCACCCGCAGCGTCTTGTGACTCTTTAACCACTGCTTTTCACGCGAGGTGAGATTGAGCGGTTCAAGTAGAAAAGAGAGATTGCCTTTATCAATCGTCGACTGCGCAATTTGCCCGTGGAGATTTTCATCTATCGCGCTGATGGTGCTGTTAATAATCTTCCGCAAACGCGCCTGCGCTGGTAAAAATAAAAAGTGGCTCGTTTTCTGCGGCGAAGACCAGAATTTAACTGTACTCAACGCCAGGCTGAACTCCTGCGACAGCCAGGTACTGGTGGTCAGCGAGTCCCCCATAAACCACGCATTTTGCCCGTAGGCAACAGAGCTCAGCGCTTCCTGATAATTGGCGTAATTGGCAATCTCGGCATTCGGAAACGCCTGATGAATAAAATCAGCATCAGGGTAACCTTCAACAACCGCCACGCGCGTACTCTGCGGGCTGTGTAAGGGGGCCATGACGTTTGCCAGAGAAGTCACCAGCCCCGGCCAGGAATGGACCAGTGAAGCAGAAAGCTGGATCCCCTCTTCCACAGAGGGCCGGGTATCAAGGCCGGTCAGCACCGTATCAATTTCACCCGCCCTAAGTGCGCGAATCGCATCGGCGCGATTTTGATACCCCAGCACGGTAATGCGGATATTCAGCGAGTAGTGGATTAGCGTCAAATAATCCGCATTCATTCCCCGGTAGCGTCCGGTAAGCGTGGTTTGCACCAGCGGAGGCTGTCCCGGTAGATAAACCCCCACGCGTAGCGCTCTTTTCTGCTGCAGCCACCGCCTGTCATCCTCGCTCAAATAAACCGGAACCGGCGTGATGTAGCTGTAGCCAGACAGCTCCAGTTCAACCGGAGACTCGCCCTGCGCATGAACGCCATGAGCGCTAACTATCCAGATAATAAGGAGTATTGCGCGCCACGCTTTCATCGTCAGGTCAGCTTATTTTGATGGGCAAAGGAGAGGAGTTCGACCAACGATTTACAGCCTAACTTTTCCATCAGCCGCGTTTTATAAGTACTCACCGTTTTAGCGCTAATAAACATGGCTGCGCCAATCTGCGAATTGTCTAAGCCGCTTAGCATATAACTCATCACCTTCATTTCCTGCGCCGAGAGTGATTCCAGACGTTGGCTATCCGTTAGCGCAACCGTCGGTTCTTCGAGGAAAAAAGGAAAATAGCTATAACCATTATGCGCTGCATTAATCGCCGCCAGAATATTATCCATATCCTGTCTTTTACTAATAAAAGCGTTCGCCCCCGCCTGAGCGCAGCGTTTACTGTAATAACGATCGTTTTTTGCTGACACCACAATTAATATCCCGGTAAAACCCTGTGCTCTGAGTTTTTCCACCAGCTCAACGCCATTAATACCGGGGATTTCAACGTCCACAACGACAATATCCACCACCGTTTTTGCCAACGCCTTTAGGGCCGCTGCCCCGTCTTCATACTCGTTGATAATGGTAATGCGCTGCTTTTCCAGCACGCTACGAATGGCCATGCGCGCCAGGGGATGGTCATCCACAATGATTGCACTACAAGATAGACACTCGCTCATATGCCCACCCGAAAGAATTTCTTCTTAAGAAACACCCTATTTACGATAATAGCCTGGCGGCACCACCGGACTGATTAATAAATGAATATTTGTTGTTCTCACGCACGTTATTCACGCAATTTTGTGCCTCTACTAATCTAAGCTACTCATTACCTTAGACACTGTTACCGCCTTCACACCCCGGAAGGTTACATGTTACTTTCCGCGTCATTTGTTTTTAAAACAATAAGATAAATAGATTCACGCCCCCTGCTCCTGCTAATTTTATGCCTGAAACGCACCCTGTGCGCAGTTCTAAAAGAGAGATAAACATGAAACGAGCTGTGAACGCCCTACAAAACTTTGGAAAATCACTGTATGGACCGGTACTTATCTTGCCGATAGTGGGTCTGTTTATCGCTTTTGGCAACGTGCTCGGTAACGGTAACCTTGCTGAATACCTGCCTTTCCTCGGCCATCCTTTCATACAGAATATCGGCCAGCTAATCGCCAAATCTGCGGTATCGGTACTGGTGAATCTGGCGCTAATCTTCGCCGTGGGTATTCCTGTTGGCCTGGCCACGCGCGATAAAGGCTACGCGGCGCTCATCGGCCTCGTGACATTTATCGTCTTTATCAACGCTATGAACATCACGCTTCAGCTACAGGATAAGCTCGCGGCACCCGAGCAAATGAAAGCGGCGGGTCAGAGCATGGTTCTGGGCGTTCAGGTACTCGAGATGGGGGTCTTCGCCGGGATCCTTACCGGTGCGCTTTCAGGCTATCTCTACAATAAATACTCCCCCGTGCAGTTCTCCGGGGCTATGGCAATCTACTCTGGCCACTGCTTCGTTGCCATCATCATGCTGCCGGTCTCAATGCTGCTTGGCGTGCTGATGAGCGAAGTGTGGCCGTTCGTTCAGCACGGTATCAGCGCGATGGCCCTGGCGATTAAAGGCTCCGGCCCCTTCGGTGTAGCGATTTACGGGTTTCTTGAGCGTATTTTGGTGCCGACAGGACTGCATCATCTGGTCTATACCCCCTTCCTTTATACCGAACTGGGCGGAACACAGGAGGTATGCGGCACGGTTTATCAGGGCGCACGTAATATTTACTTCGCCGAAATGGCCTGCCCGCAGGTCAAACAGCTCAGCAGCACGGTGGTCTGGGATGCTCGCGGCATCAGCAAAATGTTCGGCCTGCCTGCCGCCGCGCTGGCGATGTACCTGACCGCAAAGCCAGAGCGTAAAGCCGCAGCAAAAGCAATACTTATCCCGGCAGCGTTGACCTCCCTGCTGGTCGGCGTGACCGAGCCTATTGAGTTTTCTTTCCTGTTCGTTGCCCCGCTGCTGTTTGTTGCCCATGCCGTGCTGACCGGCCTCGGCATGATGCTCTTTTCGCTGTTTGGCGTTCATGCGATCGGCGCGAATGGCATTATCGATTTCATTCTTTATAACCTCCCGCTGGGCACCGAGAAGTCAAACTGGCCGATGTATATCGGCGTCGGTCTCATTATGTTCGCGCTCTATTTTGTCGTATTCCGCTTCCTGATCCTTCAATTCAATATGAAGACGCCGGGCCGTGAGGATGATCAACAGGAGACGCGGCTGTATAGCAAACAAGAGTATCAGGCCAAAGGAAAAAACGACGGACTGGGCGAAACAATTATCGCTGGTCTTGGCGGGCGTCAAAATATTGACGTCGTTGATAACTGCTACACCCGTTTACGCGTCACCGTGAAAGATGTCGACATCATTGATGAACCCGCGCTCAAGGCAACAGGCGCGAAAGGCATCATCAAGCAAGGTAATAACGTCCAGGTGGTCTACGGACTGCACGTCAAGAAAATGCGAGAAGCCGTTGAGATGTTTCTCTGAAGGAGATAATCATGTTTAAACCCCCGTTCATTTTGACCATTGCCGGAGGCGGCAGTACCTATACTCCAGGCATCGTAAAAAGCCTGATGGTGCGGCTGAGCGAGTTTCCGCTGGCGGAAATCCGCCTCTATGATATTGATGAAAAGCGGCAAAATACCATCGCGCCGGTTGTTGAGAAAGTGATACGAGACCATAGCGCAACCATCCGCTTTAGCGTGACAACCGATCCCGAGGCCGCCTTCAGCGGCGCACATTTCATCTTCGCTCAAATGCGCGTGGGCCAGTATAAAATGCGCGAGCAGGATGAAAAAATCCCGCTGCGTCACGGCGTTGTCGGCCAGGAAACCTGCGGGCCGGGCGGGTTAGCTTACGGTTTACGTACTATCCTGCCGATGGTTGAGCTGATTGATTTTGTGACCCGCTATGCGCATGAAAAAGCCTGGATTGTTAACTACTCCAATCCGGCGGCCATCGTAGCCGAAGGCGTACGCCGACTGCGACCGAATGCGCGAGTGCTCAACATCTGCGATATGCCGGTCGCGGCGATGCGAAATATGGGCGCGATCCTTGGCGTCGATCGCCATAAGCTAGAGGTCGATTACTTCGGTCTGAACCATTTTGGTTGGTTTACCCGCGTTCTGGTCGATGGCGAAGATAAACTGCCGGAGCTACGTCGCCATATCGCCAAATTCGGTTTATTAACTGAAGATGCCGCGAAAACTGACCCTCAGCACTCCGACCCGTCGTGGGTGAAAACATGGCGAAATATCCAGCCAATTATGGATAATTTCCCAGACTATTTGCCAAACCCCTATTTACAGTACTACCTGATGCCAAACCAGATTGTCGAACATCAGGATCCTGACTACACCCGTGCGAATGAAGTGATGAACGGCCGGGAGAAAAAACTGTTTGCCGCCGCCGAAGAGTATCAGCGCACCGGTATCCTGTCGGATGCGTTTCATGTCGGAGTACACGGCGAATTCATCGTTGACGTTGCCCGCTCCCTGGCGTTCAACCTGCATCAACGACATCTGGTGATGGTCGAAAACCGGGGCGCAATAAGCAACCTGCCCTACGATGCGGTAGTTGAGATCCCTGCCTACATCACCTCAGAAGGTCCGGAACCTATCCGTGTGGGCCAGGTGCCGCTATTCCATCAAACCTTACTTCAGCAGCAGTTGGCATCAGAACAGCTGCTGGTGGAAGCGACAATTGAAGGCAGCTACGAAAAAGCGCTGCAAGCCTTTACGCTCAATCGCACCGTCCCGACAATGGCGCATGCGAAAGCAATCCTTGACGAGATGATCGACGCCAACCGCGAGTATTGGCCCGCCCTGCATAGAGCCTGGCGCGAGGGTGAAGCGATATAAAAACGGCTTTTAACGCGGCTCAGTCCTGAGCCGCTTGTCGGCAGCGCAAAAAAAAACGACAATCTCTGCACAGGCTAACGTCACCCCCGCGTTTATGAAGGGCAGTTAACGCTATTTCGAAAGCCGGGTCTCGGGTAACCCTTTAATCTCCAGAGGTGATCTTGCTTTTCATCCCCACCATTCAGGTTGTGAAATGAGTAACCGGCTGGCGACGCTTTTAACGCGCGGTAACGCCCTGACCCGCGCGGAATATCGGGTGTTGTCGTACCTTACTGAACATCCCCTGCTGATCGGCAATATCACCGTTCGCCAGTTGGCAAAGGCCACTTTCGTCTCTACCGCTACCATTATGCGTTTGTGTCAGAAACTGGGTTTTAGCGGCTACAGCGAATTTATCTGGCACTGCAAGCAGTTGCTCTCCGAAACGCCTCACATTGCTCCTCAAACACAAATCGCCGCGGATTTGCCCGGTCTTTTCAACCAATTTATCGCTAACTATCAGCAAACTTTTCACTGGGTCACCGCGGACAAACGTGATGGCTTTTGCTCGTTGCTGCGCGAAAAGGAGAGTTTTTTTCTCTATGGCGCCGGATTTTCTTATCTTTTTGCGGAATATCTGACAAAGAAGCTTCAGGTGTTGGGCAAAACGGCGTTTATCTCCGGACCCGGCGATAGCCGCAATATTTTCTTAAGCAATGCCGCACGGTATCAGGTGTTTATCGCGGTGTCGCGCAGTGGTGAAACAGAACAGGTACTTGATAAAGCGCGGATAGCAAAAAATATCGGCATGACGGTGGTCGCGTTTACCCGCGCATCAGCCAATACCCTTGCCGGCATCGCCGATCTGCACTTTGCGCTGTATGACGAAGCGGTACATTTTGCTGCGGAGGCCTCAGGCGTCACCTCCTTTGAGTCAAATCTGGTCCTGCTGATGGATTTACTGCTGCTGGAAGCGACCGGTTAAAACGCCGGTTCCAAAATAACTCTTCCCCAGGCCAAAGTGCCGCGCCCTGGATTGATTTTTAACGGTCAAACGGGTACGTTGCCTCATAAATCCAGGGAGATGGTTGTAAATCATGCCAATTATTCAATCTGTTGAACGCGCGTTACAGATCCTGAATCTGTTCAATGAACAGACGACAGAGCTAAAAATTACCGACATCAGCAAACAAATGGGGTTGAGTAAAAGCACCCTTCACTCTCTGCTCAAAACGCTACAGCTGCATGGATATATCGATCAAAACCCTGAAAACGGTAAATATCGGCTTGGCATGAAGCTGGTTGAACGGGGTTACTTTGTCGTGGGTACCATGGATATTCGCCAGAAAGCGAAAGGCTGGCTGACTGAGCTCTCTTCACGCACCGGCCAGACCACTCACCTCGGCATCCTTGATGGACGCGAGGGTGTCTATATTGAAAAAATCGAAGGCAAGCTAGCTGCCATCGCTTACTCCCGTATTGGCCGTCGCCTGCCAGTCCACGCAACGGCAATAGGCAAAGTTCTGGTGGCATGGCTTAGCAAAGAGGAACTGGAGACGCTGCTGATCGATTATTGCTTCACCGCCTACACTCCCGCCACCATTACCTCCGCAGAAGCCCTACGGAAAACGCTGGCACTGACCCGCGAGCAAGGTTACGCGTTTGATAACGAAGAAAATGAACAGGGCGTCCGCTGCGTGGCAGTCCCTATCTGGAACCATGAATCGCGCGTCATTGCGGCATTAAGCCTCTCAACGCTGACCTCGCGGGTGAACGATGAAGAGCTGGCGAGTTTTCGCCAGCAGCTTCAGGAAGCCGGGCTCCAGCTTTCGCGCGCGCTGGGTTACCCGGGCTAAATGCCTACTTTACCGTCGGCTGGTAGGTAAAATAGTCGAAATCAGCGTAGCAACCATCACCGCTG
>NZ_ALNJ01000130.1:0-26429 GCF_000293135.1 Klebsiella sp. OBRC7
AATTATTCGGGTTTTTAATTAGTTAAGTGCTATATATTTTCGTGTCCGGGGGTACCCTAAGATGGTGCGCAAGACAACACTCCAGTGTTCATTATTTATTACTGTCAAGCCATTTATTCATCTGCTCAATTTCACCTTTTTGAGCTTTAATGATGTCCTGCGCAAGCTTTCTCATTTCGGGATCTTTTCCGTATTTGAGCTCGGTCTCAGCCATTGCGATTGCCCCTTCATGGTGTGCGATCATACCTTTTGCAAAGGCCTTATCGGGATTGGATTCATTAACGGCGGCCATCATTTTTTCATGCATATTTTTCATGCCAGCCATATATTCCTGTGATGATGCCGATGAGTGCATATCTGACATTTTCATTTCCGAATGTTCAGCAGAAATGGCTGGCAGGGATAACATTAATATTACAAAAAGGGTGTTTTTGATTTTCATATAATAATTCCTTTCAGACAGGTACCGGTTAAGTGTAGCTGAGTCAGACAAAAAAGCCCCCTGACGGGGGGCAAAAATGTAGCAACGTTGTTTCAGGAAAATCTATCAGGGAAAAGGTAACAGCACGGATACTACCGTCGCATTCAGCCTGCATTGATCATGCGGCGGTGCGCTTCGGCCATGGCCTGATGTGGGCCGGATTGCCCGTTATTCATGAATTCATGGGCAACCGCTGCTCTTTCATGCTCATTCATCGCCGCGTAAGACGTTGACGGGACGGTCGTGGATACCGTGTTATTTCCCATCATCTTCTGATGACTTTCCACCATTTTCTGGTGCGCATCCGCCGAGCCGTTCGTCATGGTCTCATGAGCAATAATGGCCTGTTCATGCTGGTCCATACCGGTCATACGAGGAGCAGTCCCCTGGATCCCGACAGGAGCCGCAGCAGACTGCATCTGGTGAGCAGGAGCCTGTGCATTGTTGACGCGATCATGGATATTCACGGTTTCAGTGGCCCAGGCCGATGAAATTAAACCAAAGCCCAGCAAAGATGCTAATACGATATTTTTCATGATAACTCTCCATTTCTGAATTAGTGATGTCCGGGGAAGTACAACCGGTGTTTTCAGTTCCATAACTGAAACAAGTTCGGCAGCGTTTACTTCTCCGGAAGAGGGCTGGATATTCATTTCCTGGCGTACTCTGACGCCGGGTATTGATGAAGCAATCCAGCCTTCCTGATAAGTTGCACTAATTATATCGAATGGCTTCTGTTTGCTGCATGACAGGCTAATGACATCTTTGTCATTTACATCTTTATTTTCAGCATTGGGTTTCCGGGATCATTTTCTCCAGTCTGGGCACGGATAAGATAAAACGCGTGGAGCGTACGTCTGATTCCACCTGCACTCTTCCGTGATGTGCTTCCACGATTGACTTCACAATCGCAAGGCCGATGCCGCTGCCTTCTCCTTTGCGTTGTCTGGATGGATCCACCCGATAAAAACGGTCAAACAGCCTTGATAAATGTTCTTCAGGGATCGGTTTCCCCGGATTTTCAATCACAAGGTCAAAAAAGCTCTCCTGCTCTCTTATTGAGACGGTGATTGCCTGTCCCTCCGGGGTATAACGCAGGGCATTGGATAACAGATTATTGATCGCCCTTCTGAACATTTGTGGATCTCCCTCAACCAGGCAGGGCATCCCGTTAAATTTGAGCGTGATATTGCGTTCTTCGGCCCAGGCTTCGAAAAACTCGAAGACTTTCATGACTTCCGCTCTGAGGTCAAAACGGACCCTGTCAGGTATAAGCTGGTTATTGTCCGCCTGTGCCAGGAACAGCATATCGCTGACCATTTTGGTCATCCGGTTATACTCTTCAAGACTGGAATAGAGGACATCCTCAAGTTCCCTCTGTGTTCGATCCTGACTCAGTGCGATTTCAGTCTGCGTCACCAGATTGGTGATGGGCGTTCTGATCTCATGCGCGATATCGGCAGAGAAATTGGCCTGGCGGGTAAAGACATCCTCAATCTTTCCAATCATATGATTGAACGAGATAACCAGTTGCTCCAGCTCAATGGGAACGCGTGTCGGTTCCAGTCGCGCATCAAGATTCTCGGAGGTGATGTTTTTAATGGCATTGCTGACATTACGAAGGGGCAGGTGCCCCTGACGGACAGCGATTCGAATGATCAGAACAATCAACAGGCTTATCACGACGGCAATCGCAATCAGGTTCTTTTTCAGCGCATCGAGGTAATGGAGATGGAAATTAATGGATAGGCCAGTCAGCATGACATAGTTCTGCTGTTTGCCCTGAAATATCGCCTGACCAGAGGAGGCGATAATCCGGTATGTTTCCATCTTCATTTCGGACCCGGTATCCATCGGTCCCGCAGGATCCTCCACCGTCCAGAGAAAGACATCCCGTGCGCGGCTGTGCTCGCTAAAATCTGCTGAATTCACTGCCGGGCGTAGTGCCGCCCCCTGAGTTGAGCTAAAGAGCACTTCACCCCTGGGATTGAGGAGCAAAAGGGCAACGTTGCGGTAGCTGGCAATTGATTCCTTTATTTTGCTTATTTTTTTATCATCCGGATCCACCGGGGACTGCAGTATACGGTTCAGTGTGGTGCTGATTTGTTGAAGATCGCTGACATCCTGCTCGGCAAAATGATTTTCAACAGAATGCAGCATAAACCAGGTGAAGGCGATAAAAGCCAGTATCGTGGACAGGCTGATAAAAAAGGTCAGCCGCAGAGCGAGTGAGAAAGGGCGTCTGGAAGGTTTGCTATGCATCCGGGACCTCCAGCATGTAGCCCACGCCCCGGACTGTCTGGATCAGCTTTGTCTCGTAATCGTTGTCTATTTTAGCGCGGAGTCGCTTTACTGCGACATCGATCGCATTAGTGTCGCTGTCAAAATTCATGTCCCAGACCTGAGAGGCAATCAGGGAGCGGGGAAGAACCTCGCCCTGATGGCGAATGAAGAATTCCAGCAGGCTGAACTCTTTACTGGTGAGCACAATGCGGTTTCCGGCGCGACTGACTTTTCTGGATACGAGATCCATCGAGAGATCAGCCACCCTAAACTGGTTTTCCGTGATCATCGTGTTTCCCCGCCTCAGAAGGGTTCTCACCCGGGCCAGCAGTTCGGCAAACGCAAAGGGTTTAACCAGATAATCGTCCGCACCCAGTTCCAGTCCTTTGACCCTGTGTTCGATCGTGCCGAGGGCCGTCAGTAGTAAGACCGGCATACCCTTTCCGGCAGTGCGCAGCATGCGGATGATATCCCAGCCGTTCACATCAGGCAGCATGATGTCCAGAATGACTAAATCATACTCGGCTGTCATGGCGAGATGATATCCGGTAAGACCATTATCAGCGTGATCCACTACGAACCCTGCCTCTGTAAGCCCTTTGCTGAGATATTCACCTGTTTTAATTTCGTCTTCGACGATCAATATTTTCATCTTGCTCCCCGTCTGGCTGCTAATGTCATTCTATTGCGCACACGATCGTAATCAACGAATTACCGTAAAAATGACAACATTGTCATTATTCTGTCACCCGACAAACAGAGTGCATTCTGTAAAGTAAACCTGGTAATACTCTGGACTTCATTTGAACCATTTACCAGGTCTGCCTGGACGAGAAGCAATATGTTCAAATTAAAACTACTCAGCATCAGCACAATCTTCATTCTGGCTGGTTGTGTCTCTCTGGCGCCTGAATATCAGCGTCCGGCAGCACCGGTACCCCAGCAGTTTTCACTGTCCCGTAACAGCCTGACGCCAGCGGTGAATGGCTATCAGGATACGGGCTGGCGTAACTTTTTTGTCGATCCCCAGGTCACCCGGCTGATTACTGAAGCCCTGACTAATAACCGTGATTTGAGAATGGCTGCACTGAAGGTTGAAGAGGCCCGGGCCCAGTTCAACGTCACGGATGCAGATCGTTATCCCCAGCTGAATGCCTCATCCGGGATCACATACAGCGGTGGTCTGAAAGGTGACAAGCCGACCACACAGGAGTACGACGCAGGTCTGGAGTTCAGTTATGAGCTCGATTTTTTCGGCAAACTTAAGAACATGAGTGATGCTGATCGCCAGAACTACTTTGCCAGCGAAGAAGCCCGTCGGGCCGTACACATCCTGCTGGTCTCCAGCGTTTCACAAAGCTATTTCAGCCAGCAACTGGCGTACGAACAACTTCGTATTGCGCGGGAAACGCTGAAAAATTATCAACAGTCCTATGCTTTCGTTGAGCAGCAGCTCGTGACCGGGAGTACGAACGTTCTGGCACTTGAACAGGCGCGAGGACAAATCGAAAGTACCCGCGCCGAAATAGCCAAACGAGAAGGCGATCTGGCTCAGGCAAACAATGCCCTGCAACTGGTGCTGGGAACGTACCGCGCACTTCCGTCAGAAAAAGGGATGAAAGGCGGGGAGATAGCCCCAGTAAAATTGCCACCAAATCTGTCTTCACAAATTTTGCTGCAGCGACCGGATATTATGGAAGCGGAATATCAGCTGAAAGCGGCTGATGCCAATATTGGCGCAGCGCGAGCGGCCTTTTTCCCCTCAATTACCCTGACCAGTGGTCTTTCCGCAAGCAGTACGGAGCTGTCCAGCCTGTTTACGTCAGGAAGTGGAATGTGGAATTTTATCCCTAAAATTGAAATTCCTATATTTAATGCTGGCAGGAATAAAGCCAATCTGAAGCTGGCTGAAATTCGCCAGCAACAGTCGGTGGTTAATTACGAACAAAAAATTCAGTCAGCCTTTAAGGATGTTTCCGACACGCTTGCGCTGCGCGACAGCCTTAGCCAGCAACTTGAGTCACAGCAGCGTTATCTTGATTCACTTCAGATAACTCTCCAGCGTGCCAGAGGATTATATTCCAGTGGTGCTGTCAGTTACATTGAAGTGCTGGATGCAGAGCGTTCTCTCTTCGCTACGCAGCAAACCATTCTCGATCTTACCTATTCCCGGCAGGTTAACGAAATTAATCTGTTTACCGCACTGGGTGGCGGTTGGGTAGAGTAAATTTATTTAATTAATCAGGAAATTTAAAATGCGTAATTCATTTAAAGCCGTTTTATTTGGTGCCTTCTCTGTCATATTTTCTGCCGGTCTTCATGCTGAAACACATCAGCATGGTGATATGAATGCTGCCAGTGACGCTTCGGTACAGCAGGTTATCAGGGGCTCCGGTGTCGTTAAAGCCATTGATATGAATAGTAAAAAAATCACCATTTCGCACGAAGCTATCCCTGATGTGGGCTGGCCTGCAATGACCATGCGCTTCACTTTTGTTAATGCAGACGACGCTATTAATGCCCTGAAAACTGGCAGCCACGTTGATTTCTCGTTTATTCAGCAGGGTAATATTTCTTTACTTAAAAGCATTAACGTGACGCAGTCCTGATTGGCTGTCCGGAGCGATTACATCCTGTGCGCCTGTACATTCACATAGGTATATGTGTGAGTTAACCGTCAGGCGCATATGCCAGGTGTTTTGATTTTTTAGCGGAAAATTGTATGGCTTCTTTAAAGATAAAATATGCTGCAATAATTATCAGCAGCCTCATAGCAGGGGGGCTGATATCGGTTACTGCCTGGCAGTATGTAAACTCAGCACAAAAGACAGAAAAAACAGAACAAAAGGCACCGGAACGAAAGGTGCTTTTCTGGTATGACCCAATGAAACCGGATACCAAATTTGATAAACCCGGAAAATCGCCCTTTATGGATATGGACCTGGTGCCAAAATATGCTGATGACAGTGGCGATAAAAGCAGTGGCGGGATCCGTATCGACCCAACCCAGGTTCAGAATCTGGGATTAAAAACGCAAAAAGTCACACGAGGAATGCTGAATTATTCTCAGACAATCCCGGCTAATGTCAGCTATAACGAGTATCAGTTTGTTATTGTGCAGGCGCGTTCTGACGGGTTTGTCGAAAAAGTCTACCCCATGACGATTGGCGATCATGTGAAGAAGGGGACGCCACTTATCGATATTACCATTCCGGACTGGGTGGAAGCACAGAGTGAATTCCTTCTGTTATCCAGCACCGGTGGTACTTCCACGCAAATTAAAGGCGTTCTGGAACGGCTTCGCCTGGCAGGTATGCCGGAAGAGGATATTCAGAGACTGCGTTCTACCCGGAGCATTCAGACCCGTTTTACCATTAAAGCACCTATTGATGGTGTCATTACTGCATTTGACCTGCGCACCGGCATGAATATTTCGAAAGATAAGGTGGTGGCTCAGATTCAGGGAATGGACCCGGTCTGGATCAGCGCTGCAGTGCCAGAATCTATCGCCTATCTGCTGAAAGATACGTCGCAGTTTGAAATTTCGGTACCGGCTTATCCGGATAAAACATTCCATGTCGAAAAATGGAATATTCTTCCCAGCGTGGATCAGACAACCCGTACGCTTCAGGTCCGTCTCCAGGTTTCTAATAAGGATGAGTTTCTCAAGCCGGGCATGAATGCCTATCTGAAACTGAATACCAGAAGCCAGGAGATGCTGCTGATACCAAGCCAGGCCGTTATCGATACCGGCAAAGAACAGCGCGTGATTACTGTTGATGATGAAGGCAAGTTTGTGCCGAAACAGATCCACGTTCTGCATGAGTCACAGCAACAGTCCGGCATCGGCTCCGGCCTGAATGAAGGCGATACCGTGGTGGTCAGTGGCCTGTTCCTCATTGACTCTGAAGCCAATATTACGGGCGCACTGGAACGTATGCGCCACCCTGAAAAAACAGAAAGCAGTATGCCAGCAATGTCTGACCAGCCTGTAAATATGCATTCAGGGCACTGAGGAGACGACGATGATTGAATGGATTATCCGGCGCTCTGTCGCCAACCGTTTCCTGGTCATGATGGGGGCCCTGTTTCTCAGCATCTGGGGCACATGGACGATTATTAACACGCCTGTCGATGCCTTGCCTGACCTGTCAGATGTGCAGGTCATTATCAAAACCAGCTATCCCGGCCAGGCCCCGCAGATTGTAGAAAACCAGGTCACCTATCCACTTACCACCACCATGCTGTCCGTGCCTGGCGCAAAAACCGTGCGTGGTTTTTCACAGTTCGGTGATTCGTATGTGTATGTCATTTTTGAAGACGGCACCGATCTGTACTGGGCCCGTTCCCGCGTGCTGGAGTACCTGAACCAGGTACAGGGAAAACTGCCCGCCGGTGTGAGTTCTGAAATCGGTCCGGACGCCACGGGGGTGGGCTGGATATTTGAATATGCCCTTGTCGATCGTAGCGGAAAACACGACCTTTCAGAACTGCGTTCTCTGCAGGACTGGTTCCTGAAATTTGAGCTGAAAACCATCCCGAACGTGGCTGAGGTCGCTTCGGTTGGCGGCGTGGTGAAACAGTACCAGATTCAGGTCAATCCGGTAAAACTGTCTCAGTATGGTATCAGCCTGCCCGAAGTGAAACAGGCCCTTGAATCGTCTAACCAGGAGGCCGGTGGCTCATCCGTTGAAATGGCCGAAGCTGAGTATATGGTCCGTGCCAGCGGTTATCTTCAGAGCATTGATGATTTTAATAACATCGTCCTGAAAACAGGCGAGAACGGCGTGCCGGTTTATCTGCGGGATGTTGCCCGCGTGCAGACCGGGCCTGAAATGCGGCGTGGTATTGCCGAGCTGAACGGCCAGGGCGAAGTCGCTGGCGGCGTGGTGATCCTGCGGTCGGGTAAAAATGCACGCGACGTTATCACGGCAGTGAGGGATAAACTTGAGACGCTGAAGGCCAGCCTGCCGGAAGGCGTTGAAATCGTGACCACCTACGATCGCAGCCAGCTCATCGACCGGGCGATTGATAACCTCAGTTCCAAACTTCTGGAAGAGTTTATCGTGGTGGCCATCGTCTGTGCCCTGTTCCTGTGGCACGTACGTTCTGCCCTGGTGGCGATTATCTCTCTGCCGCTTGGTCTGTGTATCGCCTTTATCGTCATGCACTTCCAGGGACTGAACGCCAATATCATGTCGCTGGGAGGGATAGCGATTGCCGTCGGTGCGATGGTGGATGCCGCCATTGTGATGATTGAGAATGCGCATAAGCGGCTTGAGGAGTGGGATCATCAGCATCCGGGTGAGCAGATTGACAACGCCACCCGCTGGAAGGTGATTACCGATGCCTCCGTTGAAGTGGGACCCGCACTGTTTATCAGCCTGCTGATCATCACCCTGTCCTTTATTCCTATCTTTACCCTGGAAGGTCAGGAAGGACGTCTGTTTGGCCCGCTGGCATTCACGAAAACGTACTCCATGGCGGGCGCGGCCGCGCTGGCCATCATCGTCATTCCGATTCTGATGGGATTCTGGATCCGGGGGAAAATTCCTGCAGAGACCAGTAACCCCCTGAACCGGGTACTGATCAAAGCGTATCATCCATTGCTGTTGCGGGTTCTCCACTGGCCAAAAACAACCCTGCTGGTTGCGGCCTTGTCCATTTTCACCGTTATCTGGCCGCTGAGCCAGGTGGGCGGTGAGTTTCTGCCGAAGATTAACGAGGGCGACCTGTTGTATATGCCGTCGACCCTGCCGGGTGTCTCTCCGGCTGAAGCTGCAGCGCTCCTGCAGACGACGGACAAGTTAATCAAAAGCGTTCCTGAAGTGGCCTCTGTATTTGGCAAGACCGGTAAAGCAGAGACCGCCACGGATTCCGCACCGCTCGAAATGGTTGAAACCACGATCCAGCTCAAACCTGAGGATCAGTGGCGTCCAGGCATGACGATTGACAAGATTATTGAAGAACTCGACAGGACCGTCCGTTTACCGGGGCTGGCAAACCTCTGGGTGCCGCCAATCCGTAACCGTATTGATATGCTCTCAACCGGGATCAAAAGCCCGATAGGTATCAAGGTGTCCGGAACGGTTCTGTCCGATATCGATGCAACGGCGCAGAGTATCGAAGCGGTCGCCAAAACCGTACCCGGCGTAGTGTCTGCTCTCGCAGAGCGACTGGAAGGCGGGCGCTACATTGATGTGGATATCAACCGGGAAAAAGCCTCCCGCTACGGAATGACGGTGGGCGATGTGCAGCTGTTCATCTCATCAGCCATCGGCGGCGCGACGGTAGGGGAAACGGTTGAAGGCGTGGCCCGGTACCCGATTAATATCCGCTATCCGCAGGATTACCGGAACAGCCCGCAGGCCCTGAAACAGATGCCGATCCTGACCCCGATGAAGCAGCAGATCACGCTGGGCGATGTTGCGGATATTAAGGTCGTTTCCGGGCCGACTATGCTGAAAACGGAAAATGCCCGTCCAGCCAGCTGGATTTACATTGACGCGCGCGGCAGGGATATGGTGTCGGTGGTTAATGACATTAAAACGGCGATCAGTCAGAAAGTGAAACTGAGACCGGGTACCAGCGTGTCATTCTCCGGACAGTTTGAACTGCTTGAGCATGCCAACAAGAAACTGAAGCTGATGGTGCCGATGACGGTGATGATCATCTTCATCCTGTTGTATCTGGCATTCCGCCGGGTTGATGAAGCCCTGCTGATCCTGATGAGCCTGCCGTTCGCCCTGGTTGGCGGGATATGGTTCCTGTACTGGCAGGGCTTCCATATGTCTGTCGCAACCGGAACGGGGTTTATCGCTCTGGCCGGGGTGGCAGCAGAGTTTGGCGTGGTCATGCTGATGTATCTGCGTCATGCCATTGAAGTGCACCCGGAATTGTCCCGTAAAGAGACGTTCACACCGGAAGGTCTTGATGAAGCCCTCTATCATGGTGCCGTGCTGCGTGTCCGGCCGAAAGCCATGACCGTGGCGGTGATCATTGCGGGTCTGCTGCCAATACTCTGGGGAACCGGTGCAGGTTCAGAAGTCATGAGCCGTATCGCGGCACCCATGATTGGTGGGATGATCACGGCTCCGCTGCTGTCCCTGTTCATAATTCCTGCCGCCTACAAATTAATCTGGCTGCGCAGACATAAAAAAAGCGTGTCATAACCCTGTAAGGGCATCCTCTGTGGGTGCCCTTCTGTACTGATTCATCCTGACGTCAGGGGTTATATCGATAATATACAGAGGTGAGTATGAAAAAAGTGGTCCTGGTGGCCCTGGCTCTCGGCCTTTCACTGCCCGCAATGGCGAGTGAAAAAGTGATTGATATGTACAAATCTGAAAACTGTGGCTGTTGTTCCCTGTGGGGCAAGGCGATGGAAAAAGACGGGTTTGAAGTACGAACTCACGTCATGAATGATCAGGCGCTGTCAGCCCTGAAAGAAAAGCATGCTATTCCTGCAGGACTACGAAGTTGTCATACCGCGGTTGCCGGTAATTTGATCATTGAAGGCCATGTGCCTGCGACAACGATACATAAGGCAATGCAGTCTGGTTCGGGTATATACGGTCTCGCCACCCCCGGTATGCCAGCAGGAAGCCCGGGAATGGAGATGGGAGCCCGAAAAGAGGCTTACGATGTTATCGCATTCTCACCGGATGGAAGTAAAAAAGTCTTCCAGCGAATCGAATAGTCAGCGGAACGGCTGATAACGGGACGCCGGTAGCAGGCACTCCTGTGCCGGCGATATTCGTGGTAATCGCATCCATGACATACCCTGAAGACAGAAGATGCTTCGGTATGCATAAGGAGAGTTACTGTGAAAAATGACAATGCAGTGCAACACAACAACCAGACTGCTTCTGAGCAGACATTATCCCCGGACGAGGGCCACGTATTGCATAAGGTGAGAGATCCCGTGTGCGGGATGGCCATCCTGCCCGACAGGGCGCACAGCAGCATTCGATACCAGGACCATCAACTTTATTTCTGCTCCGCCAGCTGTGAGAGTAAATTTAAAGCCCATCCCGATCGTTATCTTACCGAAGATGCCAGTGAACATTCCCATCACCATCACCACGATCATCACGAAGTCAGCCCTGATCAGATAAAACAGCCTCACCACCAGGCGGAAAAAGAGAATTCTGAAGGTGTGTGGACATGTCCGATGCACCCGGAGATACGCCGCAGTGGTCCCGGAAGCTGTCCTGTCTGTGGAATGGCACTGGAGCCGCTCGTAGCTACGGCATCCACGGGGCCGAGTGATGAACTTCACGACATGACAAGACGCTTCTGGCTGGGGTTGTTGCTGGCGTTTCCGGTTCTGGTACTCGAAATGGGATCTCATCTGTTTCCCGACTTGAGGAATACAGTACCGCCACAGTACAACACATGGCTGCAGCTGCTTCTGGCCTCCCCTGTCGTGTTGTGGTGTGGCTGGCCATTCTTCGCCCGGGCCGTAATGTCGTTACGTAACCGCTCCCTGAATATGTTTACCCTTGTTGCAATGGGGACCGGCGTAGCCTGGGTTTACAGCGTCATTGCAACCGTCTTCCCCTCCTGGTTTCCTGCATCGTTCAGAAACATGGATGGCCTGGTGGCCGTTTATTTTGAAGCCGCAGCAGTTATTACGGTGCTTGTTCTGCTGGGACAGGTCCTTGAATTGCGGGCAAGGGAACAAACCTCAGGTGCCATTACTGCGCTTCTTAACCTTGCCCCCAAAACCGCCAGGCGGCTGGATCAAGACGGTCATGAAACGGATATTAATGCGGAAGATGTCCTGCCTGGCGATAAGCTCCGCATCAGACCTGGAGAGAGTATTCCGGTCGACGGTATCGTGGTCGAAGGCAAAACAACCGTTGATGAATCGATGGTGACCGGGGAATCTATGCCTGTTACCAAAACGGAGGGTGACCCTGTCATCGGGGGGACCATTAATCAGACAGGTAGTCTTATCATCCGTGCAGAGAAAGTCGGTGATGAAACGATGCTCTCACGAATTGTTCAGATGGTCGCTGATGCACAGCGTTCGCGGGCCCCCATCCAGAGAATGGCTGACAGCGTTTCAGGCTGGTTTGTTCCTCTGGTGATACTTATCGCGGTTGTTGCTTTCATGATCTGGTCTGTCTGGGGGCCCGAGCCCAGGATGGCGCACGGTCTCATTGCGGCTGTGTCGGTCCTGATTATTGCCTGTCCCTGCGCGCTGGGGCTGGCCACGCCGATGTCGATAATGGTGGGGGTGGGCAAAGGAGCCCAGGCCGGGGTGTTAATCAAGAATGCCGAAGCCCTTGAGCGTCTTGAAAAAGTGGACACGCTGGTTGTCGACAAAACAGGCACGCTCACGGAAGGTTCGCCGACGGTGACAGGGATTATCAGTCTCAATCCGGGTGGGGAAACATCTCTTTTGCGTGTAACGGCCGCAGTGGAAAAAGGCTCGCAGCATCCGCTGGGTATGGCAGTAGTTAAAGCAGCACAGGAAAAGGGGATCGCAATACCCGCAGTCACTCATTTCAATGCGCCGTCGGGTAAAGGTGTCTCAGGCGATGTCGAAGGTCAACGGGTTGTTATTGGTAATGAACTGGCTATGCAGGAAAGCAGTATCGTTATTGATAATCAAAAGGCCGTTGCGGATACGTTGCGGATGGAAGGCGCTACCGTTATCTATGTGGCCACAGACGGGCACCTTGCAGGCCTGATAGCTATCTCGGATCCCGTGAAAGCAACCACGCCGGATGCGCTTAAAGCTTTGCGTCAGGCGGGGATCCGCATCGTTATGCTCACCGGGGATAACCAGCTTACCGCTGAAGCAGTCGCACGGAAACTGGGAATAGATGAGGTTGAAGCCGGGATTCTGCCGGATGGCAAAAAAGCAGTGATAACCCGACTGAAAGCGTCTGGCCATGTGGTTGCGATGGCCGGAGACGGTGTGAATGATGCCCCGGCGCTGGCAGCGGCTGACGTGGGTATAGCCATGGGAACGGGTACAGATGTGGCAATTGAAAGTGCCGGAGTCACCCTTCTCAAAGGCGACTTGATGATACTGAACAGGGCCCGTCATCTGTCAGAAATCACCATGAAAAATATCCGACAGAATCTGTTTTTTGCATTTATCTACAACGCACTTGGCGTGCCTGTGGCTGCAGGTCTGCTTTATCCTGTGTATGGAATACTGCTGTCGCCAGTTATTGCGGCGGCGGCCATGGCTCTTTCCTCCGTCAGCGTCATTGTGAATGCGTTGCGTCTGAAAAGTGTCAGGCTCGGGAAATAACCCTGAATGAAGGGTCTGTTACTAACAGAAGGAGTCCGGTATGAAAAGTACCACCTATGCGCTTATTGCTGTCGCCGCGATTGCGGCATTTGCTCTCCTGCGCGAACACTGGTCACATGTGGCAGGCTACTGGCCATATCTGTTACTGCTGCTTTGTCCGCTCATGCATCTTTTCCACGGTCACGGGGGGCATGGAGATCATCAACATCACGGAAGTGAAAACGATAAAAAAAATTAATCCGGCAGACGGGACCGCGTCGCGGTCCCGTTATCAGTCCAGGTATCGTTCGTAGTCTCTGGCATGCGCAAAGGCATGCTGTTCGAGTTTGTTATCAGCGGGTGCCGCCGTCCGGAACGCCAGTGAGTTAACAGGATTGTTATTGATGACCAGCTCGTAATGCAGATGAGGACCGGATGAACGTCCGCTGTTACCGGATAACGCAATAGCGTCTCTCCGGGTAACCCTGGCCCCTTTAGTAACGAGTATTTTATTGAGGTGGAGATAGCGAGTTTTAACACCGGCTTTTCCCGTTACTTCAACAAAATATCCCATGGTACTGTTGTATTCGGCCCGGGTGATTTTTCCGTCGATGACGCTGACTATTTTCGTGTTCATGGGCATGGAATAATCAATGCCATTATGGGGACTCACTTTTCCCGATACCGGGTTAAGTCTTGCAGGATTGAAAGGCGAACTGAGTCTTGCTGTGGCCGGTAACGGATAATCGAGACTGCCTTTCCCGGAAGTATCGGAAAGGTTATAGAACTTTTTATCTGATATACGATACGCCGTGTAATTAAATGAACCGGACGTAAATTTATAGGCCACGACACGTGATTTTCCCGCTTTCTTTTGCAGTACGAGTTTTAATGATTCATTTTTTTTCAAATGCCGCAGATTAAACCGGGAAGGCAAGGAGCGCTGAAGAGTAGCGATCTCGTTCGATTCCAGCCCCGAACGGGTGGCTGAAAGGTAGGCATTTTCTTTTACGACATCGGTAGAATACATTTACTGGAATTCGCCGTTAGCATGAACACTGCGGCGTATGCTAGGGGTTTTCAGGAGGCGTGTCATCTGTCAGTTAATCGGGAGCACCGTTGATGGTCGTCATTTTTGTAACATATCTTGTTTCCCGTTTGCTCCTGAAGCTCTGGGAACTGTATGACCAGCCCGACGGTGATGATTAACGGGACTGAAACAGGTTACGGCAGAGCAATATGGGGCTCATGTCCTGCTACGTAACCCGTCAGTAAAGCCCTGCTGCGCACCTGACGCTAAGCACTAACCCGCCTGCAGTTACCTGGTCGAATACAGCCCGCGAAGCTTTCTTGCCTGCGTCTGATGTGCTTCCGCACCGGCATTATTGACCTGCTCATGCACGAGAGCGGCTTTTTCTCCGGCATTCAGTTCGTTAAAAGAAGAAGACGAGGTCTTTGAATTTGCATCACTGCCGGACAGCATTTTTTTATGTTCCTCAATCATTTTCTGATGCGCATAGGACGCGCTGTTGTTCATAAATGAATGAGCAACAATGGCCCTTTCATGTTCATTCATTTCAGAGAATGAGGGCGTGTTGTTTTTATTAACCCTGTCCGGTAAGTTTTCATGCGTCGAGGAGTTCACATGACTGACGGCTGAGGCATTATTAACAAATCGATGTGCTTCATGGGCAATATCACTGGACTGAGCAAAAGCTGCCCCACAAAATAAAGCTGTAAACGCAGTGGTCGTGATTAATATATTCATGTGTAATTACCTTCTGAGGTACATAAAAGATGTCCTTATGATCATATATAAAAATAATCAACCTGTGGGGAAGATGACGTAAATGTAATACAGCTATGTACATTACACGATTGTAATGAATTTGTTTCTTAAGGTGTGCTAGATTCATTTCATTGTAAGTGGATGAACCAGTAATTTAATTTAAATCGGTTCTCGAATTCTGTCAGTAACCATACTTTAAATAAGGGAATGCGCATGCTGTTGAAAACGTCTCGACGAACTTTCCTGAAGGGGTTAACCCTCTCTGGCGTAGCCGGAAGTCTTGGCGTATGGAGTTTCAATGCGCGTTCCAGTCTGAGCCTGCCAGTTGCCGCATCCCTGCAGGGTACTCAGTTTGACCTGACCATTGGTGAAACGGCCGTCAATATCACGGGCAGTGAGCGTCAGGCCAAAACAATCAATGGAGGCCTGCCGGGGCCCGTTCTTCGCTGGAAAGAAGGTGACACCATTACCCTGAAGGTCAAAAACCGTCTTAATGAACAGACGTCCATTCACTGGCACGGCATTATTCTTCCGGCCAATATGGATGGTGTTCCGGGGCTGAGTTTTATGGGCATAGAGCCTGATGATACCTACGTTTACACCTTTAAGGTTAAGCAGAACGGGACTTACTGGTACCACAGCCATTCCGGTCTGCAGGAACAGGAGGGGGTATACGGTGCCATTATCATCGATGCCAGGGAGCCAGAACCGTTTGCTTACGATCGTGAGCATGTGGTCATGTTGTCTGACTGGACCGATGAAAATCCTCACAGCCTGCTGAAAAAATTAAAAAAACAGTCGGATTACTACAATTTCAATAAACCAACCGTTGGCTCTTTTTTCCGCGACGTGAATACCAGGGGGCTGTCAGCCACCATTGCCGATCGGAAAATGTGGGCTGAAATGAAAATGAATCCGACTGACCTCGCGGATGTCAGTGGCTACACCTACACCTATCTCATGAACGGGCAGGCCCCGCTGAAAAACTGGACCGGACTGTTCCGTCCCGGTGAAAAGATACGCTTACGGTTTATCAACGGCTCGGCAATGACCTATTTCGATATCCGTATCCCCGGGCTGAAAATGACGGTCGTGGCTGCAGATGGCCAGTATGTAAACCCGGTTACCGTTGACGAATTCAGGATTGCCGTTGCCGAAACCTATGATGTCATTGTGGAGCCTCAGGGTGAGGCCTATACCATCTTCGCACAATCCATGGACAGGACCGGTTACGCTCGAGGGACACTGGCCACGAGAGAGGGGTTAAGTGCTGCCGTTCCCCCCCTCGATCCCCGTCCTCTGTTGACCATGGAAGATATGGGTATGGGGGGAATGGGACATGATATGGCAGGAATGGACCACAGCCAGATGGGAGGCATGGATAACAGCGGAGAGATGATGTCTATGGACGGTGCTGACCTTCCGGATAGCGGGACATCCTCCGCGCCCATGGATCACAGCAGCATGGCCGGTATGGATCATTCCCGGATGGCCGGAATGCCGGGTATGCAAAGTCATCCTGCGTCAGAAACGGATAACCCACTGGTTGATATGCAGGCGATGAGCGTCTCTCCGAAATTAAATGATCCGGGTATTGGTCTTCGAAATAACGGAAGAAAGGTTCTCACGTACGCGGATTTGAAAAGCCGCTTTGAGGATCCTGACGGACGTGAACCTGGCCGTACCATAGAACTGCATTTAACCGGCCACATGGAAAAGTTTGCCTGGTCATTTAACGGAATCAAGTTTTCAGATGCCGCACCGGTGCTGCTGAAATACGGTGAGCGGCTCAGGATCACGCTGATCAACGATACCATGATGACTCACCCCATTCACCTGCATGGTATGTGGAGCGATCTGGAAGATGAAAACGGTAATTTCATGGTTCGTAAACACACAATAGATGTTCCCCCTGGTACAAAACGCAGTTACAGAGTGACAGCAGATGCGCTTGGCCGCTGGGCGTATCACTGCCATTTGCTCTATCACATGGAAATGGGAATGTTTCGTGAAGTCCGGGTGGAGGAATGATGCGAATGAAGAGAAATTTGAAGGCCATACCTGTTCTGGTCGCCGGTTTGTTTACCTCACAGCTTTCTATTGCGGCGGGCTCCGTCTCTGCAGATACCCACGCCGGGCACGACATGTCTGCCATGCAGATGCCAGCAGATGAGAATTTCACTGAGATGACGTCAATGGAGCCCATTGTAACTGAGAGCAGAACGCCAATTCCGCCTGTTACCGATGCCGACCGGAAGGCTGCATTCGGCAATTTACAGGGGCATGCGATTCACGACAGTGCGATTAATTATCTGGTTCTGCTGGATCAACTGGAATGGCAACGGTCGGATAACACCAACAATTTCAGCTGGAGTGTTAACAGCTGGATTGGAGGCGACACAGATCGGATTTGGCTAAAGAGTGAAGGTGAACGAAGCAATGGGGAAACGGAGGCGGCTGAAGCGCAGTTACTCTGGGGACATGCGGTTGGCCCATGGTGGGATTTGGTTGCGGGTGTCAGGCAGGATTTCAGACCTGCTTCTGCCCGGACCTGGGCTGCTGTCGGTTTTCAGGGGCTGGCACTCTATAATTTTGAGTCTGAAATTACGGGTTTTGTCAGTAATGGCGGAAAAGCAGCCCTTCGTCTGGGAGGAGAATACGACGTTTTACTGACTAACCGGCTCATACTCCAGCCATCCTATGAGGTGAATTTCTACAGTCAGGATGATGAATCGCGGGGTCGCGGCAGGGGACTGACTGACACAGAGCTGGGGCTCCGGCTGCGCTATGAAATACGCCGTGAGTTTGCACCCTATATAGGCGTTTCCTGGAATCAACTTTACGGGAAAACATCCGATATGGCGAAAAGAGAAGGTGAGAAAGACCATCAGGTAGTATTCCTGGCGGGAGCCAGAATCTGGTTTTAACGCACTGATATAAAACACTCAACTAAACAGGTAAATAAAATGTCGATTTTAAATAAAGCCATTCTTACAGGTGGCCTCGTTATGGGCGTTGCTTTCTCTGCTATGGCCCATCCGGAATTAAAAAGCTCTGTGCCACAGGCTGATTCAGCCGTAGCGGCCCCGGAAAAGATTCAGCTTAATTTCTCGGAAAATCTGACCGTGAAATTCTCAGGTGCAAAATTAACGATGACGGGTATGAAAGGCATGTCATCACATTCTCCGATGCCGGTCGCGGCAAAAGTGGCGCCAGGCGCTGACCCTAAATCGATGGTCATTATTCCGCGAGAGCCTTTACCCGCTGGCACTTATCGTGTTGACTGGCGCGCGGTTTCTTCAGATACGCACCCTATTACCGGTAATTACATCTTTACAGTGAAGTAATATTATGAACGACCTGATTATGATTGTTATTCGTTTTCTTCTTTATCTGGATTTGATGGTAATATTTGGATTGCCATTTTTTCAGATATATGGAATAAGTGGTGTCAGACATGAAACCTATAACCTGACTAATTTCAGGTCGTTTATAACCTTTGCTGTTGTTACAGGCATCATTCTTACTGGCATTAATATGCTCCTGGTATCTAATGCCATGAGTGGAGTAACTGACCTCAGAGAATTATCCATCCATGTTATCGAGATGGTGATAGAAGAAACTGATGTGGGTATTAGCTGGATTGTCAGGCTCTGTGCCCTGTTTACCACACTCGGTGCTTTGTTCCTTTACACTAATAAGAGAGTATTGTCCTGCCTGCTGATGACGATGAGTGGGGGCGTGGCGCTGGCTACACTTGCCTGGGGAGGACACGCCGTTATGCATGACGGTCTGCATTACTATCTCCATTTACTGAGCGATCTGACCCATCTCGGCGCTGCAGGTGCCTGGACAGGTGCTCTGGTTGCATTTGCTATCCTGCTGATGCGCAGAAACGAGCATAATGCACAGAGCGTCATTGTGATATCTGACTCCCTGGCAAAATTTGCCACGGCAGGAACGGTGATTGTTGTAGCCCTGATCCTGAGTGCGCTGGTCAACTATCTGTATATTGCTGAGGGTAACTTAACTCCCTTATTCAACAGTTCCTGGGGGAGGATATTGCTTGCCAAGACGGCTCTGTTTGTTCTGATGCTTCTTCTGGCTGCAGCAAACCGGTTTCACCTGGGTCCCCGGCTTGAAGTTATGGTCAGGGAAGGGAATTATGATCGCAGCGTTGCCCTGATGCGAAACAGCATCCTGACAGAATTCGTTGTTGCGATTATCATTCTGGGCGCCGTAGCGTGGCTTGGAATGCTTGCTCCGTCTCAGATCAGCTAGGGGACAGCCAAAGCTCATGCGTGAGATTTTTACTTTCATATCAGCGAGTTGACCATGCAGCGTATTTTAATCGTTGAAGACGAACAAAAAACAGGTCGTTACCTGCAGCAGGGACTGGTTGAGGAAGGCTATCAGGCCGATCTCTTTAATAATGGCCGCGATGGTCTCGGGGCCGCGTCGAAGGGACAGTATGATTTGATAATACTGGACGTGATGCTGCCTTTCCTCGACGGGTGGCAAATCATCAGCGCACTGAGGGAGTCCGGGCACGAAGAACCGGTCCTGTTTTTAACCGCAAAGGACAACGTGCGGGACAAAGTGAAAGGACTGGAGCTTGGCGCAGATGACTACCTGATTAAGCCCTTTGATTTTACGGAGCTGGTTGCACGTGTAAGAACCCTACTGCGCCGGGCACGCTCGCAGGCCGCAACAGTCTGCACCATCGCCGATATGACCGTTGATATGGTGCGCCGGACCGTGATCCGTTCGGGGAAGAAGATCCATCTCACCGGTAAAGAATACGTTCTGCTTGAGTTGCTGCTGCAACGCACCGGAGAAGTGTTACCCAGGAGTCTTATCTCGTCCCTGGTCTGGAACATGAATTTTGACAGTGATACGAATGTGATTGATGTCGCCGTGAGACGTCTGAGAAGTAAAATTGATGATGACTTTGAGCCAAAACTGATCCATACCGTTCGCGGTGCCGGATATGTCCTGGAGATCAGAGAAGAGTGAGGTTCAAAATTTCCCTGACCACACGCCTGAGCCTGATTTTTTCTGCGGTGATGCTTACGGTATGGTGGTTATCAAGTTTTATCCTGATTAGCACCCTGAATGGCTATTTCGATAATCAGGACCGCGATTTTCTGACAGGTAAACTTCAGCTCACCGAAGAGTTTCTTAAAACAGAGACGTTCCGGAACAAAACGGATATTAAGTCATTATCAGAAAAAATAAACGATGCGATGGTAGGGCACAATGGTTTATTCATTTCTATAAAAAACATGGAAAATGAAAAAATTGTTGAACTCTATGCCAAAAATTCTGTTGTTCCAGCGGTCCTGCTTAATAAGTCGGGTGATATTCTCGACTATATGATCCAGACGGAAGAAAATAACACCGTGTACCGCAGTATCTCGCGGCGGGTTGCCGTGACGCCGGAACAGGGTAAAAGCAAACATGTCATCATTACGGTTGCCACGGATACTGGGTATCACACCCTGTTTATGGACAAACTCAGTACCTGGCTGTTCTGGTTCAATATCGGTCTGGTCTTTATTTCTGTTTTTCTGGGCTGGCTGACCACACGTATTGGTCTGAAACCGTTACGGGAAATGACCAGTCTGGCTTCCTCCATGACTGTACACAGCCTGGATCAGCGTCTAAATCCCGATCTGGCTCCGCCGGAAATCTCTGAGACCATGCAGGAGTTCAATAATATGTTTGATCGCCTGGAGGGGGCATTCCGGAAACTGTCAGATTTCTCGTCTGACATCGCGCATGAGCTGCGCACACCAGTCAGTAATCTGATGATGCAGACGCAGTTTGCACTGGCTAAGGAAAGGGATGTTTCGCATTACCGCGAAATTTTATTCGCTAACCTGGAAGAACTGAAAAGGTTGTCACGAATGACCAGTGACATGCTTTTTCTGGCACGTTCAGAGCATGGTCTGCTGCGGCTGGATAAACATGATGTGGATCTGGCAGCCGAACTGAATGAATTACGTGAGTTGTTCGAGCCCCTGGCAGACGAAACAGGAAAGACAATCACGGTTGAAGGAGAGGGCGTTGTTACCGGAGACAGCGATATGCTGCGCCGTGCTTTCAGTAACCTGCTTTCCAATGCAATCAAGTATTCTCCCGATAACACCTGTACAGCGATACACCTTGAGCGTGACAGTGACTGTGTGAACGTGATGATTACGAATACGATGTCCGGCCAGGTTCCCGCTAATCTGGAACGTTTGTTTGACCGGTTCTATCGCGCAGACTCATCAAGGTTCTACAACACGGAAGGCGCGGGGCTGGGATTATCAATTACAAGGTCGATCATTCATGCTCACGGCGGCGAGCTGTCAGCAGAACAGCAGGGGCGGGAAATTGTGTTCAGTGTGCGTCTGTTAATGGATTAATACCGTTATTCAGGAGAAACCCGGAAGGTGACAAAAATGTCATCGTTCAGTCACGCGATAAACAGAGGCGGTTTTTTATAATCAGCCATAAATCAGGACAGCGTGATAATTCAATCGCCCGGTTCCTGGCGTGATGATCAACCAGCCCTGAGATCAAATGCTTTCTCTGTTATAAGCATTGATTGTTCGGGTATGAAAACACCGGAGACCCAACCATGAAAAAGATCCTTGTATCCTTTATTGCCATGATGGCTGTCGCTTCATCTGCCTGGGCTGCAGAGACAATGAACATGCATGACCAGGTAAATAATGCCCAGGCGCCTGCCCATCAGATGCAATCATCCGCTGAAAAAAGTGCAGTTCAGGGGGAGAGCATGAAAATGATGGATATGAGCGGTCACGATCAGGCCGCAATGTCCCATGAAATGATGCAAAACGGCAATTCTGCCGCCCATCAGGACATGGCTGAAATGCATAAAAAAATGATGAAAGCCAAACCTGAGAACACCCAAGAAACTGCTAAGCCATTTTCCGAAATGAGCGAGCATGAGAAAGCCGCTGTTGTGCATGAGAAGGCGAATAATGGCCAGTCTTCCGTTATTCATCAGCAACAGGCGGAAAAGCATCGCAGCCAGATCACCCAGAATTAACCCGCAGCTCCACTTGTCAGACCCTCATTTGACGCCGAAGTCACTGGCTTACGCTCCCGTCCGGGAGCGTTTTTTTTATAAGCGAAATGAATAATAATGAAAGAGTCCATACACAATGTTTTTTTTGGTCATATCGACCTCACAATTAACTTATATTGTTTGAGAATCCTGTTCCCCGGTCATCTCCAGGGTGCATGTCGCGCCGTATCCTGAGACTGGCTGAGAATACGAATGACCGTAACCATAGAATGTGATGATACAAAATAGATCGTATGCCGGTTCTACCGGCAGTGTGCAGATATCGTCTCCCAGCTCTGCACAATGCGTGCCGATATCATGCATGGCCAGCACATCAAATACTGCAGCTATACGACCGATCTATGCATCCGCCTGAACAACCCCGATCTGTCTGAAGCTGAAGTCCCAGATGGCCTCCAGATCCTCTTCTGCTTTGGGTGTCAGCTCAATCTCTTTCATTTGCCACCCTGGCCCTGACATTCCTCAGGAATGCATTCTTGTTCCATGGTTTCGCCTCGCCGCTGCTGATCCCTTCGGCCAGCAGATCGCGCAGTTCCTGAAGTCTGGATTCAGCCTGCTTTTCATGCAGCTCATCACCCACGTCCACCGTCATCGTACGAGCCATAACCCCTCCATATCTTAATGTAAGATTTATTCTTACATCATTAAATCAGCTTACTACGCTGCTTCCATCTCCGGCATTTTTTCAAAACAGCCCTGCTGCAGTCTGGAGATCCGACTTTGCCTTTTTTCGGATCTGTGCAAAATGAAGAGAGTGACGCTGGAATCATAACTTATCATATGCATCAAATTCATCCTGAAAAATGCAGATATAAAATATTGCATCACATTTACGCGTGTGAGATGCTGATATCAGAATGCAGTCAGTAGTCGTTAACAGGGTGCCCGTAATGAAAGATGCCAAATCAAAAGACCTCTCTGAGTTGTTTAACACCATTACGGTGCGTAATGTGCCAGCTGATGTGGATGAAGCTATCACGCGGCAGGCTAAAGCCGCCGGCAAATCAAAGAGTGATTTTGTGCAGGAGTTTCTGACGGCAACATTTGGCGATCTGATCGGCAATTTCATCCGCACCAGTGAACTGGTTGCCCTGATGGACCAGGAAATGGCGAGGATGGCCGGAACAGTACTGAGCGAGCATGTTTATGATCTGGAGATGACTCAGGCCGGCCACCGGGAGTTCTGCCGTATTCTCGGGATAAAAAACAACGATGATTTGCAGCGCATTATGCTCGCGGGGATGCCATACCTTCAGATCCGCGCCGGACAGCTGAGAGGGATTGACAGCCTGGCAAGGGGGAACTCCCTGTATGCCGCACTGCTGGTCAACGGGGCGTCCCGGGATGAAGAGACGGTACAGGCGCTTCACCGGTCACTTTTTAATATGTTCCCGGAAACTGTTTTTCAGGAAATGATTAATGAACTGCGAAAGGCAATGCGCATGGACGCTTTTGAATGGTCGCTTATCTGAGACAGATATAAACGAGAAAAGCCACCCCGAGGGATGGCTTTTCCGGTACTAACTTTAACGCACGGGTCCGAAGAAATCCGCGCCTTGATGGGATAAATCTACCAGTTACTGGTACGCCCGTCAACCTGACCCTCAGTTTAGCCCGGGAGGGCTGTATGCAGCTGGAAGACTATATCTCGGCCGGGCGGCTGAACATTTACACTGACGTGCTGAAGCTGAAACCTGGTGAAGAACTGGGCGGGTATAACTGGAACAAAGCCGTTTCCGCCGCCATGCAGCCGCTGATGCACTGCCTTGAGGTGACGCTGCGTAACGCCATCGATTACAGTATTCGCCATGCCCGGCTGCCCGGCGCTGCCGGACACTGGCGAACCGATACCAACTGGATCTTTGATTTACCCCGCTATATCGGTGACAAGACCTGGATACGCCAGAACAAGCGCTACAAAACCGATGCCCGTGGCCAGAAGCTCATGCATCACGGGAAACCGGTGTATGACCGGACAGCCTGGGAAGAAGACTGTATCCGTAAGGTGTCAAAACGTATCCGTGCTGCGGGCAAGGCGCCGACGGCAGAGCGGGTGATCTCCGGTCTGGACTTTGGTTTCTGGACCAATTTTCTCACGAAAAACTACGATGAACCGCGGAACCGCTCGCTCCTGTGGCCCCAGTTGCTTCCGTCGGTGTTCCCCGGCGCCCCGGCCGGCACCCCCCGTCACGTGCTGGAAAAGAAATTTACCCGTATCCGTGACTTGCGTAACCGCCTGGCGCACCATGAAGCAGTCTGGAAATTCCAGGAGGAAGATCCGGTTACCGGTGCGCCGGATTACAACCGCCCGGTATATGGTCTTCAGGCGTCCCTGCAGCTGTTGCGTCGGGCATGGAAAGATATGCTGGAGGCTCTCAGCTGGCTCAGTCCTGCAAGGCATGCTGCGTTTCTGGCAGAAGGTCATCATCTGCGTTTCGAGGCACTGGCCACGCACGATGGTTTGCTGAGTTTCACCGGACGGGCACAGCTGATGCACGACCTGAACGTGCGGCGCAGTAAAGAGATCAGAAAATTATTGCGGGGGCTCGGACAGCAAAAAATCATCCGCCTGACCAGCCGTACCCGGATCATTGCCATTATTGGTCCCGATTTTATCCGTACCCTCTGACCTTTCCCCTCCCTTGTGGCAGGGGATTCTTCACAAAACACTGAAAGCTGAACGGCTTCCGTTGCCATTTTCAGCAGGACATGAGGCACGTCCCACTTGCTTTCCGCATAGCCAGACATGCCATGCTGACGCAAAGCGTTAGTCGCTCATCCACTGAAACGTAAGTTGCTTATTAATGGCAGATACATCATCCGGCATAGCCAGAAAATAAAAATGAGGTGTTCCAGACCGCTTCAGTACCTCATAACGATGGGTCCCGTCCCCGAAATGAAATCCACCATCTTCGTGCACAGATAACAGGACCGGTGAAACAGGCCATCCTTTTGCGATATGCAGTATGGCCTTTCCGAGTTTCGGGTTGGTAATTTCCACCCAGAGGCTGGAATCTGTCAGTCGAAAGAAGGAATTAATAAGCGGGTCAAAATCAGCAAAAGAGGCTTTCCCCAGCACCAGAGAACTGAGATCAATTTGTTCACAGTCAGCAGGCTGCAATACCCGTGGACCAGGAAGGTAAATCGAATGTCTGCGCCCCGGAACAGACAGATCCCAGTTAATGTCTGTCTGTCCTGCCGTTGGCCATCTGTCCGGAGACAACCCCTCCAGGGCATCAATCTCATCATCTGAAATCCGGAACAATTCTTCCTGGTGATCGCCTTTAAACATTAAACTCAACGCTTCGGCCCACATATCGCGAGCTTCATTGTTCTGGTCTGTCATTGCCATGTTCTCCTGAACTAAGAAGGCCACATTGTGCGCCTTTTCACGCTCTGGAGCCTAATACAGGCATGTGATAATCCTTGCTTCCTACTTAGCCAGAAACCGGATCTGCGCGGCGGGAAACGCGCAAAGGATATGATAATCAAACCAAACACATAAAATCATACTGAATGTGATATTTAGCATTAAACACACAATAATATCTGATATGATATTTGAATTATTAGTAAGAAATCATACATGATATGATTTTTAACCTAACCGGACATGTTCAGACGGAGCGAGCAGGATGGATGAGAAAGAAGTGAATTTTTCACTCAGCTATGAGCAGCTGACCCGGATAGCGGAAGAGCGTATCCGTGAATGCAATCTGGACAGCCAGGGCGCGATTTACATCAGCGAGTCAGCCAAGGCCGGTGCCGTGCTGAGCTATTGGTATGAACTGGCCATAAATGGCTATGCCTCAGTGAATACCATAAAGAGACAAGAGCTCATAGACGCCGATCACCTGCGCCTCAGACAACTCATCTGGCCGGAGGCGGACAAGCAATGACTCAGGCGCGCCGACCATCGCCGCTGCAGCGGCGGGTGCTGATTGTGCTGGCCGCCCTCGATGCGAAACGTCCGGGGCCGGTGGCGACGCGGGATATCGAGCGGGTGCTGGAGCAGGGCGGGGATGCCCCGGTGTACGGGCCGAACCTGCGCGCCTCCTGCCGGCGCATGGAAGCCGCGGGCTGGCTGCGCACCCTGCGCGCCCCGAACCTGCAGCTGGCCGTCGAGCTGACGGAGGCCGGTCGCGGCATTGCAGAACCGCTCTTCCAGGCAGAACGCGAGGCTGAAACGGCACGACAACGACTGACAGACGTCCGGCGTCTGCCGTTACGCCAGACGGCTGCCGGTGACGCGGTGGAGCTGCAGCTGGGTGACGGTCATTACTCCCTGCGGGAAGCGGCCTACGTGATCCGTCTGGACGGTACCACCTGCCTGCAGCTGACGGATGCCGGCGGCATACGCCGGATAAAAGAGGGCGATCCCCTGCAGGTGGCCAGCTGGTATCAGACCTGTTTTGATGCAGGCCTGCCGGTCACCGTCCAGGTGAATGAGAGCCGGGACTGATAGCCACCACACAAGGAATATGAGCATAAAATGAAAGTCACTGAACCCGGGCTGAATAAG
>NZ_ALNJ01000131.1:0-12020 GCF_000293135.1 Klebsiella sp. OBRC7
GACAGCACCGGATGGCGCTGTCGTTGTTGTGCCTGTCATCCGGGAGCCGGAAAAGGTGACAGTAGTTAAAAGAGTTGCAGGCGTTCACAGTATCTACCGGCCCGCAGACGGAGGTGAACCCGTAGCCCGGTCAGCGCAGCGCCACCGGGATGAAACTAAGCCGGTCATCATAATTGCGCCTGACTCTGCAGCCAGTGGATAAAGGCGTCAATTTTCGGCCACTGACGGCCCGGTAGGGTCGTCACGTAGTAGTGCTGATGGCACTTCAGGGTCATCTCGCCGAACGGTGCGATCAGCTCGCCGCTCTCCAGGCGCTTTTGCACCAGCCGCTTACGCCCCATCGCCACGCCAACGTGATTCATCGCCGCAATCACCGCTAAATCCGAACGATCGAAGCCAATACCCGACGATTGCGGCAAATCGACGCAAAATGTCTGCGCCCAGCTGAACCACTCATCGGTGCCGGAATCGTTGCTCCACGCCTGACGATCGTGCAGCAGCGTACAGTGGCGAAGATTGCCGGGGTTCTGCTGCAGCTGATGCTGGCGCGCGTAATCCGCCGTGCAGACCGGTACGATCGCCTCATCCATCAGAAAATGGTGGCTCAGCTGCGAGGAAGGCGCATCATCGAAGTAGATTGCCAGATCGATGCCCGCGCGCTGCATATTGACGTTATCGTTGCCGGTCAGCACGGTAAGCGAGATCGACGGATAGCGACGGGTAAAATCTCCGAGCGCGGGAACCAGCCAGCACTGGGCGATGGACGGGCGCGAATAAACCGTTAACGTCCCCGACAGCTCCTGGTTTTTAATATCCAGAATTTCCTGGTTCAGGCTATCCAGCGAGGACTTCAGCGCCCAGAACACCCGCTTACCTTCATGCGTCAGCTCTACTTTGCGGTGCGAACGCACAAACAGCTGGATCCCCAGCTCTTCTTCCAACTGATTGATACGGTGGCTCACCGCGCTGGGCGTCAGCGACAGCTCCTCCGCCGCCAGCGCAAACGACTCATGCCGGGCGGCGACTTCAAAAGTATACAGCTTCGAAAGCTGCCAGCCGTTGAGCAGGCGAGTGCCTAACTCTTTTAGCGTCTCCATCTCTTACTCCTTCACTATTCCCCGCCGAGTGTAAGAAATTTTTCGCGCCGGCTGCGCGTTAAAGATGAATAAAAGTGATGCATAGCACACATAACAGACAATTTTAGAGCAAAATCACCTTTTTGATTCAATCTGATTCACCTGAAGAGCCGTTTATATCGTTTGTCAGCGCGTGCCGTTTTTCTGTTCAATACCCATAGATTATTCACAGGCGAGGTGGGGTATGGAATCTCAGATCTGGGTTGTGAGCACGCTGCTGATCAGCATCGTGTTGATTGTATTAACTATCGTCAAACTGAAGTTTCACCCGTTTCTGGCGCTACTGCTGGCAAGCTTTTTCGTCGGCGCCATGATGGGCATGAGCCCGCTGGATATGGTTAACGCCATTGAGAGCGGGATTGGCGGCACGCTGGGCTTCCTTGCGGCGGTGATTGGGCTGGGGACGATTCTCGGCAAAATGATGGAGGTCTCCGGCGCAGCGGAACGTATCGGCCTGACGCTCCAGCGCTGCCGCTGGCTGTCTGCTGACGTCATTATGGTGCTGGTGGGCCTGATTTGCGGGATCACCCTGTTCGTTGAAGTGGGCGTGGTGCTGCTGATTCCGCTGGCGTTTTCCATTGCCAAAAAGACCAACACGTCGCTGCTGAAGCTGGCCATCCCGCTGTGTACGGCGCTGATGGCGGTGCACTGCGTGGTGCCGCCGCATCCGGCTGCGCTGTTCGTCGCCAACAAGCTGGGCGCGGATATCGGAACGGTGATCGTTTACGGTCTGCTGGTGGGCCTGCTGGCCTCGCTGGTCGGCGGCCCGCTGTTCCTGCGGCTGCTCGGCAACCGCCTGCCGTTTAAAGCGGTGCCGGCTGAGTTTGCCAACCTCGAAGTACGCAAAGAAGAGACCCTGCCGTCGCTGGGCGCCACGCTGTTTACGGTGCTGCTGCCGATCGGCCTGATGCTGGTAAAAACCATCGCCGAACTGAATATGACCAAAGGCGGCACGCTGTATATGCTGCTGGAATTTATCGGCAACCCGATCACCGCCATGTTTATCGCCGTCTTTGTGGCCTACTACGTGCTGGGTATCCGCCAGAATATGGGCATGAGCACCCTGCTGACGCATACGGAAAACTGTTTCGGCTCTATCGCCAATATCCTGCTGATTATCGGCGCAGGCGGGGCCTTTAACGCCATTCTGAAAACCAGCGGCCTGGCCGATACGCTGGCGGTGATTCTGTCGAATCTCGATATGCACCCGATTCTGCTGGCCTGGCTGGTGGCGCTGATTCTGCATGCCGCCGTCGGTTCCGCCACCGTCGCCATGATGGGCGCAACCGCCATCGTCGCGCCGATGCTGCCGCTCTATCCCGGCGTGAGCCCGGAAATCATCGCTATCGCCATCGGCTCCGGTGCGATTGGCTGCACTATCGTGACGGATTCCCTGTTCTGGCTGGTTAAGCAGTACTGTGGGGCAAGCCTTAACGAAACGTTCAAATACTACACCACGGCGACCTTTATCGCTTCGCTGCTTGCACTGGCCGGTACATTCCTGCTTTCTTTCATCATCTGAGCGCAAAGAGACGTAATATGAAAAACGCTGACATGACCACTTTACTCGCCCAGTTTCCTCTGCTGGAGGAGCTGATTGCCCTGAAAGAAACCACCTGGTTTAACCCGTCAACGACGTCGCTGGCGGAGGGGTTACCTTACGTTAGCCTGACGACAGAAGACGTTCAGGACGCCCACGCCCGCCTCGAGCGTTTTGCGCCCTATCTGGCGGAAGCCTTTCCGGAAACCGCCGCCACCGGCGGTATTATCGAATCCGAGCTGGTGGCCATCCCGGCAATGAAGGCCCGGCTGGAAAAAACCTTTCGTCAGCCCATTGCTGGCGAGCTGCTGCTGAAGAAAGACAGCCACCTGCCGATTTCCGGCTCGATTAAGGCCCGCGGCGGCATTTATGAAGTCCTGACCCACGCGGAAAAACTGGCGATCGACGCGGGATTGTTAAACACAGCCGACGACTACCGCAAGCTGCTGACCCCCGAGTTCAGGACGTTCTTCAGCCAGTACAGCATCGCCGTTGGCTCCACCGGCAACCTGGGGATGTCGATTGGCATAATGAGCGCGCGCATCGGCTTCAAGGTGACGGTCCATATGTCCGCCGACGCCAGAGCGTGGAAAAAGGCCAAACTGCGCAGCCACGGCGTGACGGTGGTGGAGTATGAAGAGGATTACGGCGTGGCGGTTGAGCAGGGGCGTAAAGCCGCCGAGTCCGACCCGAACTGCTTCTTTATCGATGATGAGAACTCGCGCACCCTGTTCCTCGGCTACTCCGTGGCCGGCGAGCGGCTAAAAGCACAGTTTGCCCGCGAAGGGCGCGTGGTGGACGCCAGTCATCCGCTATTTGTTTATCTGCCGTGCGGCGTTGGCGGCGGCCCCGGCGGGGTGGCGTTTGGCCTGAAGCTGGCGTTTGGCGATAACGTCCACTGCTTCTTCGCCGAACCGACCCACTCCCCTTGCATGCTGCTGGGGGTTTATACCGGCCTGCATGACCAGATTTCGGTTCAGGATCTGGGAATTGATAATCTGACCGCCGCGGACGGTCTGGCGGTAGGCCGCGCTTCCGGTTTCGTTGGCAGGGCAATGGAGCGCCTGCTGGATGGGTTCTACTCTCTCGATGACCAGACAATGTACGACATGCTGGGTTGGTTAGCCGAGGAAGAAGGTATTCGCCTGGAGCCGTCCGCGCTGGCCGGCATGGCCGGGCCGCAGCGGGTCTGCGCCAGCCTGGCGTATCAGCAGATGCACGGTTTCACCGCCGGGCAGATGCGCAATGCGACCCACCTTGTGTGGGCAACCGGCGGCGGCATGGTGCCGGAAGAGGAGATGGCGCAGTATCTGGCAAAAGGACGGTAAACCTCAAGGCAGATCAACGCGATGGCGACGAAACCTCTTTCGCCGCCATTTTTCTAGCGCAGCAGATGCATAAGCTCAACCGGCGAACGGTGCTGATTGAGTAGATCGCGCAGAACGCGCATATAGGGGGCGCTCCAGCTATAAAACTGCCGGTAACCTTCGCATAGCGCATTGGAGCCATCCTCCAGACGCAGCTGCGGGCAGCCACCACCGCATAATCTTAGCCAGGCGCAGCCCGCGCAGGCTGGCCCCGGCGGATTGTTGGCATACTGCACCGACTCACCGCGCCAGGCGCGCAGCGTAGCCTCAAACAGCGGCACGACGATGCGGTTAGCGTCTTCTTTAACCCAAATCGCAAACACCGCGCAGAGGAAATCCCCCCACAGCCGGGCGTCGGAAGGTTGCAGATGGGGAATAAACTTGATGGCCACGGCTCCCTGAGCGCTCAGCTGATGGTAGACACGCTCGGGGCGTTGGCACGCCTGACGATCGATAATGACTTCCTGTACCGGAAGATCGCTCGCCAGCGATTTGCAGTTACCGCAGTGCCGATCGTCACCGTAATCGGCCTGACATCCTGTCATGTCATATCCTTAATAAACAAAATCACCTGTCGTATATGGGTTACAGCAAACAACAATGACAGGGAAAGTACTGCGAATGCGATCAAAAATTTGTCACGAACCGCCTGCGGCTGAGCAAAATCGCTTTGCTCAACGTTCATCAGATTGCGGCTGCGGGTATAGCGCCAGAGGATGAGGGCGGCGAATGGCAATATGCACAGCGAAATCCAGAATGCGATCCCCGCCTGATGCCAGTGGTGCTTAATCGCCAGCGCCAGCAGCGCGCCATAGCCTAAAAGGGTGCGAAACCAGGCCAGCGACGTACGCTCCGGCTGCAGGCCCGGATCGCGCTCGCGACGCGCCCGGCGATTATCCGGCATAGAGCACCAGCGCCATCACCACCACGATGACTAGGGTCAGCAGAATACTGATCAGCAGCAGCGTGCGGGTGTAGGGAAGATCCTGTTTCAGCCGCATCGCCTTTTCGTTGCTCAGCCAGCGTATATAGCCGTAAATCGCCAGACCGCCGGCAAACAGGCACAGCAGCAGCGCCAGAATTTCACGAATCAACGGCGTAGCGAAATCCGGCGCCAGCTGGTCCAGGCCGACACCACCGGCTAAAAAGCCAAGCGAAGTGCGGATCCACGCCAGAAAGGTACGTTCATTCGCCAGCGAGAAGCGGTAATCCGGCGCTTCACCAAGGCGGGATATTTTCATCATGACTCCTTGATGGATTCCCGGTTGCGTAAAATACCGCCGATTCTACCTGACTGCCAAAGCGGAGGGCATTAATAATCGCCCCGTTTCAGAGGAAGCTCAGGCCTGATAACCGTATAAAGTCGGGCTATCAGGCCGATAAATGAATAACCGGCACCCTGTGGCTGCCGGTCAGCAGGATTAATGCAGTTCCGGCCAGTACGCTTTATTGGCCGCAATCAGGTCATCAAGAATCGCTTTCGCAACGGATGCGCTCGGCACGGTTTTCGACAGCGCAATGGCCTGCCACAGCTTGTGATAAGAGCGCTGTTCCCAGGCATCCACCACCAGTTTTTCCACCGCAACCTGCTGGCTCATCATCCCTTTCTGGAAGTGGGGAATGTCGCCTACCGTCAGCGGCTCCGGTCCATTGTGGCCAACCAGGCACGGAATTTCCACCATCGCATCGGCGTCAAAGTTATGAATCGCCCCGTTGTTTGGCACAATCAGCAGCATGCGTTCCTGAGTATTAAAGGCAATCGCCGCCGCCAGATCGACGATGTAGGACGCGTGTTCGTCAATTTCCAAATCGCCTGCGGACGAGTGGCCCGCAGCAATAATGGCCCGGCAGGCGCTAAAGACGTTTTTCTCACGGTGATCCATCACCTCGTTGGCGCGGGTGCGTTCCGGGTTGGAGTGCGCCACGACGTAGTCCGGGAACAGATAATACTTGAGGTAAGTATTCGGCATCGTATCCGGATCCAGCGCCTGCACGTCCTTCGCCTTGGCGAAGGTGTCGTTCCAGCTCGCTTCGGTATGGGGATCGTTTGATGGCGGAACATAGCCGAATTTCGCCACATGTTCGCGCAGTTTCGGCATCAGATCGTTACCCTGCAGATCTTCAATTGAGGTCCACCAGCCGAAATGGTTCAGCCCATAGTAGCGCACGCGCATCTGCTTGCGGTCCTTGAGGCCGACGATTTGCGCCATCCGCCCTTCGATACCGATCGGCATATCGCAAATGTTGAGAATTCTGGCGTTCGGACGCAGGCGACGGGTCGCTTCCGCCACAATGGCCGCCGGGTTGGAGTAGTTCAGCATCCAGGCGTTCGGCGAATATTTTTCCATATAGTCCACCAGCTCCAGAACGCCGCCGATGGAGCGCATACCGTAGGCGATACCGCCAGGGCCGCAGGTTTCCTGCCCCAGCACGCCGTGGCGCAGCGGAATTTTTTCATCTTTTTCACGCATCGGGTATTTGCCCACGCGGATATGCGCCATCACGAAATCAACGTCGGTAAAGGCCGCCTGCGGGTCGGTGGTATAGCTGAATTCAATTTCCGGCGCCTGCTCTTTGAGGATCACTTTGCACGCCTCGGCGATGGTCTCCTGACGCGCGCCGTCGTTGTCGTAAAATTTCAGCGACCGCAGCGGGAAGCGATCCTGGTTCGCTAACAGCATCAGCACGATGCCCGGGGTGAAGGTACTGCCGCCGCCTGCGATAACAACTGAGAATTTTTTCATGATACTGCCTCCGTCATGGTGGTTTGTTCGGTCTGTAGAGAATCTTTGATGAGGGTTTCCAGCTGGTCGCGGACCTGAGGGACGTGCAGGCCGACGATGACCTGAATTCCGTTGCCGCGGCGGACTACGCCGTGGGCGCCCAGCGCTTTAAAGACGTCGTCGCTTTGCGTCTTCGCCATATCGACCAGCGCGATGCGCAGCCGGGTGGCGCAGTTATTAATGCTTTCGATATTGCCCGCTCCGCCCAGCGCCTGCAGGAAGCCGGCGGCCTGGCCCAGTTTGGTGTCCGCGGCCCCCGCGGCGCTGGTTTTGCCGCGCGCGGCCTGATAATCCGCTTTGCTATAGAGCTTAATTTCACTCTCTTCGCGGCCCGGCGTTTTCAGGTTCAGGCGCAGAATCAACGTGCGGAAGATGACGAAGTAGAGCGCGGTGAAGCACACGCCAACGCCTATCTGGATAAACATCATTGAGGCATGGTTGTGGAACATGGGGATCCAGTTTTGCGGCAGGAACTGGTCGAGCAGGCCGCCGCCGAAGTTGCCTACCACGCCGCAGATATACATCACCGTCGCCATAGTGGCCGCCAGCACCGCATGGACGGCAAACAGCAGCGGCGAGATAAACAGGAAGGTGAACTCTAACGGCTCGGTTATTCCCACCAGTACGGCGGTCAAGGTGGCGGGAATCAGCAAACCGGCGACTTTCACGCGATTTTCCGGCGCGGCGGTGTAGTAGAGCGCCAGCGCGATACCCACGGAACCAAAGACCTTCGAGTTACCGTGCAGCGCGAATCCGCCTTCCGGGAACAGAGTTTTCAGCGCCTCGGTACTCTGGCTGAACTCATGTAAATGCTGCGCCCAGTAAACCTGAATACCGCTTTCCACTACCGCCGGGCCGAAAATAAACGGTCCGTAGACAAAGTGATGTAAACCGGTCGGGATCAGAATGCGCTCGAGGAAAATATAGACCCAGACCCCCAGCGCCCCGGCCGAGCGTAAGAAGGCCTGCAGCGATTCAATGCCCATCTGCACTTTTGGCCAGCCCAGCAAGGTCAGCCAGGCGCAGGGGATCATCGCCAGGAAGGCGACAATCACCACAAACGAGGAGCCCTGGAAAATCCCCAGAAACACCGGCAGCGGTTTATCGAAGTAGCGGTTATGCAGGGCGGTCACCAGCCCGGAGATAACGATCGCGCCGATAATGCTGGTATCGAGCGTTTTAATCCCGGCCATCATCGTCAGGCCGCTGCCTGGCGTCGGCTCCACGGAAAAATCGACGCCGAAGAAGTGGCCCCAGGTCATCCCCATGGCGTTGATGAAGTAGTTCCAGGTGAGGAAGCTGACCAGTACCGCCAGGCAGGCCCGGCCCTGGGCCTGTTTCGCCAGGCCGATCGGCAGACCGACGGCGAAAATCAGCGGCATATTACGAAAGACGGTCCAGCCGCCCTCTTCAACAATGTGAACGATCTGAGCAAATAAACTATCGGGTGCTGTGAGCGCTTCGCCGACGAACATCGGGTTGCGCAGCATAATGGCGATACCCACCACGATCCCGGCGAAAGGAAAGAGTAAAACCGGGGTAAACATGGCGCCGCCAAAGCGTTGTATTTGACTGAGCATTTGAAAATCCTCATATAACAACTCATAGGGTGAGTGGCCTTATCCATACCCGGCATGCTTCACGTACCGCGGTGAATGATTCAGGGTAATTATTTGTACTGGCCTGAAACGAGAATAGAAATTTGCCCGGTCGACAACATGCGGCGCCGTTACGATTCGTGATCGCTTTCATGGTTTTAATTGCGCCAATGTTGTCTACTTTTTAAGTAAAAATTAGACATTCTGAATTGCGCTGATTACGCCGCTGTAACGAAGAGTATTTATCCCTATGTATTAACTCTATTTTTAAAGCTAATAATCCGTGCATTATCGTTTTCAACTGAGTGAATAGAGGTCTAGTGGTGATCTACAAATCCATCGCCGACATACTGCGTCTTCGGCTGAACTCCTCCGATTTCGAGGTCGGCAGCCCGCTTCCCGGGGAAAAAAAGCTGGCGGAAGAGTTTGGCGTCGCGCGCATGACTATCCGCAAAGCCATCGATCTGCTGGTCACCTGGGGACTGGTGGTGCGTCGGCACGGCTCCGGCACCTACGTCGCCCGCAAAGACCTGCATCATGAAACCAGCAATCTGACCGGGCTGGCCGAGGTGCTGCGCAAGCAGGGTAAAGAGGTGGTCAGCCGGGTATTGGTTTTCGAGGTGATGCCCGCCCCCCCGGCTATCGCCAGCCTGCTGCGGATACAAATTGATGAACGGATCTACTTCTCGCGCCGGGTGCGCTATGTCGATGGCAAGCCGCTAATGCTGGAGGACAGCTATATGCCGGTGAAGCTGTTTCGCAATCTGTCGCTGGTGCATCTGGAAGGGTCGAAGTTCGATTACATCGAGAAGGAGTGTGGCATAACCATTAGCGGCAACTATGAAACGCTGTCGCCGGTGCTGGCGGACAGGCAGCTGGCGCAGTCGATGAACGTGCCGGAACAGACGCCGCTGCTGCGCATAACCTCCCTTTCCTACAGCGACAGCGGCGAGTTTCTTAACTACTCGGTGATGTTCCGTAACGCCAGCGAGTATCAGGTGGACTACCACCTGCGGCGCGTCCAGGCGGAGAATCCGTTAACCTATCCCCCAGAACAGCACCGCCAGTAGCTGCGGCGTGATAATACGTAAGAACATGACCAGCGGATAAACGGTCGCGTAAGAGAGCGCCGCCGCGCCGCTGGTGGCATGCAGGTTGTTGGCAAAGGCCAGCGCGGGCGGGTCGGTCATTGAACCGGCCAGCATCCCGCACAGGGTCAGGTAGTTCATCTTCGCCAGCATCCGCGCCAGAATACCGACAGCCAGCAGTGGGATAGCGGTGATAAAGATGCCGTAGACAATCCAGCTCATGCCATCACCGTCAATCAGCGTCGCCACAAAATCGCCGCCGGATTTCAGGCCAACCACCGCGAGGAACAGCACAATGCCCAGCTCGCGCAGCGCAAGGTTAGCGCTGGGCGGCATAAACCAGTAGAGCTTACCGATGCTGCCGATACGCCCGAGGATCAGCGCCATTATCAGCGGCCCTCCAGCCAGACCCAGCTTCAGCGCCGCCGGGAACCCCGGAATAAACAGCGGAATGGAGCCCAGCAGCACGCCCAGGCCGATACCGATAAATACCGGCAGCATCTGCACCTGCTGCAGTTTTTGCTGGGCGTTGCCCAGCTCGGCGGCCACCGCGTCAATCGCCTCCGGACGGCCGACGAGGTTAAGAATATCGCCGAACTGCAGGCTGGCATGGCTGCTGGCGACCAGCTCAACCCCGGCGCGATTGAGTCGCGAGATCACCACGTCATAGCGCTGTTTAAAGTGCAGATCGCGTATGCGTTTACCCAATACTTTTTCGTTAGTGACCACCACGCGCTCGACTTTCAGGTCGGTACCGCGCGTGGAGAGCGAAGTGGAAACCTCCTTGCCAATCACCAGCTGGGCATTGTGTAGATCCTCCGGTCGCCCGACCAGGTGCAGCAGGTCCCCAAGCTGAATCAGGGTATTCGGCGCGGGCACCATGAGCATCTCCTCACGCTTGAGGCGCGAGCAGATCAGCTTGTCGCTGTTAAGCATCGGCACATCCTGAATCGCCATATTGTTCAGGTTCGGGTTTTCGACCCGCACGTTGATGGTCTGAAGATGCGCATGGCCGTTGCCGCTGATCTCGTCAAACTGCTGGGCTTCTTTCTCGACGTTGATGCGGAAAAACAGTCGCACCAGCCACATGGTCAGCAAAATGCCGCAGATGCCAAACGGATAGGCCATGGCGTAGCTCATCCCCATCTGATCGACGGTATCAAGCGGTACGCCAAGGTCGCGCAGGATCTGCTGCCCGGCACCCAGCGCAGGCGTGTTGGTTACCGCACCGGAGAAGATACCGAGCACCACGGGAAGAGGGATATCGAACAGTTTATGCAGGACCGCGGTGACCAGGCCGCCGAGAATGACGATCAGAATGGCGAAGAGGTTCAGCCGCAGGCCGGAGACGCGCAGCGAGGCGAAGAAACCCGGCCCCACCTGGATACCGATGGTATACACGAAGAGAATCAGGCCAAATTCCTGAATAAAGTGCAGCATTGGACTGCTGAGCGTAATGCCCGCCTGGTCCACAAAGTGGCCGACGATAATACCGCCAAACAGCACGCCTCCGATACCGAAGCCGACACCGCGCACTTTTACATTGCCGATCCACAATCCGACGACCGCCACCAGCGCCAATACGCTAACGGTCAATGCTATATCACTCATCGTCTCTTCCCTGTGTATAACATTACTCACAATAAGGATTATGACCGGTACTCACCAGGCTGTATGCCGCCTGGCGCACAATAATCACGGGATCAGCCAACGACCATTTTGTTGAACACAACAAGAAAGGACAAAGTAATGCGTATCACGCACAAAAAAGCCCCGAAAATCGGGGCTTTATGGGTGGTTAGCTTAATTAGCTATCTAACGCGGGGCGCTCGCTGATGGCAATGCGCTGCGGGGCGATCTGTTCCGGCTCGTTGCGGGTCAGATCGATATGCAGCAGGCCGTTGGTAAAGGTAGCCCCGGAGACTTCCATATTTTCGGCAAGCGTAAAGCTCAGGCTAAATGCCTGGTTAACCAGCCCCTGGTGCAGCCATTTGGTCTCTTTTTCCGGCTGCTGCGGCGCGCCTTTTACCGTCAGGCGCGTGCCTTCAAGCTGGATATCCAAATCTTCCTGACGGAAACCGGCCAGCGCAAGGGTAATGCGATAGTGGTTGTCGTCGCTTTTTTCGATGTTATAGGGCGGGAAGGTCTGGCTTTCACCGGCGGTTTGCAGCGCGTTGGCCAGTTTGTCAAAACCGATCCATTGACGCAGCAGCGGGGATAAATCGTAGTTACGCATTGTGTTTCTCCTTCTAAGAAGCGAGTGGATAGCTGCAAATCCTGTGGATTCGCCTTTGCCCCCTGACGGCGGGCAGTTTTTTTAAATGAATACCGGGCCACCTTCGCGGCCCAACAAATTAGTTGATCTCGATACGGCGCGGCTTATTCGCTTCAGGAATAACTCGCTCAAGGTCGATATACAGCAGACCGTTTACCAGGTTGGCGCCGCGAATATGAATATTTTCCGCAAGCTGGAATTTACGCTCAAAATTGCGCTCAGCGATGCCCTGA
>NZ_ALNJ01000132.1:0-21187 GCF_000293135.1 Klebsiella sp. OBRC7
TAGGCTCCACCGTAGGTTGTTTTTACAATGCCTTGTTTTTCAAAGAAAGAGAGATCGCGACGGATGGTCATTTTGGTGACGCCGAACTTTTCGGCGAGGTCATTGACGACGACTTTTTTGTCCTGTTGCAAAATGGCGTAAATGCTCATTCTTCGATTTGATGACTGCATATCTACGATTCACCCAAAGGAAAATCGCACTATAAAATACATCGTTTTGGCGGGCAATGGCGGGCGAAAAGAACATACCCGCCTGCTGGCGGGTATGTCGCGAGGGGTTATTCCCACTCTTGCAGGAAGCGTTGACCGTACTGGTCGGCCACCAGAAGCGCGGCATAGACCTGATCCGGCGTCGCGCCGCCGGGCATATTGTGGATGGTTTCACCTTCCGCACAGGCGGCTTGCGCCACGGTACGCATTTTGCCCGGGATATCGGTTTTAATATCCAGCTGCGCCAGGGTGATGGGCAGCCCGACGCTATGGCACAGCGCTGCCACCGTTTCAATCTCTTCCACCGGCGCGTTTTCCAGGACCAGCTGCGTGAGCGTGCCGAAGGCCACTTTTTCACCATGATAGTAGTGGTGAGCGTCCGGAATAGCGGTCAGACCGTTGTGAATAGCGTGCGCAGCCGCCAGGCCGCCGCTTTCAAAGCCGACGCCGCTCAGGTAGGTGTTGGCTTCAATCACCCGTTCCAGCGCCGGCGTCACCACGTGCTGCTCCGCCGCCAGCATCGCTTTTTCACCCTCTTCAATCAGCGTGTTGTAGCACAGTTCAGCCAGCGCCAGCGCCGCCTGGGTGCATTTTCCGCCCGCCATGGTGGTCGCGCCGCTGCGGGAGCAGGCACGCGCTTCAAACCAGGTCGCCAGCGCATCACCGATACCGGCTGCCAGCAGGCGCGCCGGGGCGCCAGCAACGATTTGCGTATCGACAATGACCATGTTCGGGTTGCGCGGCAGCATCAGGTAGCTATCAAACTCGCCTTCATCGGTATAGATGACCGAGAGCGCGCTGCACGGCGCGTCGGTGGAGGCAATCGTCGGTGCAATAACCACCGGCAGATTCATAAAGTGTGCTAATGCTTTTGCGGTATCCAGCGTCTTGCCGCCGCCGATACCCAGCACGGCGGTGCAGCGGGCGGAACCGGCAATATCACGCAAGCGGTTGATTTCGTTATGTGAGCATTCGCCGCCAAACGGCGCAATTTCGCCAGCCAGCCCCGCATCCGCCAGGCTTTTACGCAGTTTTTCTTCGGCAAAACCGAGTACGAATTTATCGCCCACGATGAGCCAGCGTTCTGCCAATGGCTTGAGGTATACACCAAGGCGGGTAATGACGTCCGCGCCCTGAATGTACTTACCGGGTGATTGAATAATGCGATCCATTTCTATTCCTCCTGGATGACCGTGATGCCACCCCCCTGGGCAGCTCGCCGATCGGGTTACAGGTTTAGCGTTCCAAAAGCGTTATTCCAGTCCTGCTCAAACTTCTCAATAGCTGACTCTACCGCAGGGGTGCCGAGCATTTGTTGCGCTACATCTAACGGAAGGGTGATCGCTTCGCAGCCTGCTAACAGGCAATCCAGCGCCTGGCGCGGCGTCTTAAAGCTGGCGGCCAGCACTTTGCTTTCCGGCGCATGCAGCTCCAGCAGGGACTGCAGCTCCTGGACCATGCGGATGCCGTCACCGCCCTGGGCGTCGACGCGGTTAACGTACGGCGCCACATATTTTGCCCCGGCCAGCGCGGCCAGCAGGCCCTGAGATGCGCTGTATACCGCCGTACCCAGCGTGGGGATACCTTCTTTTTTCAACAGCTTGATAGCGGCAAGGCCTTCGGCGGTGACCGGGATTTTTACCACGATACCGGGGACGGCGTTGCTCAGGCGTTTGGCTTCTTCCACCATGCCCTGCGCGTCGCGGCTCATGGTCTGGGCGAACAGAATACCTTCCGGACCGACGGCTTTTTGCAGGCGCGGAAGAACATCCCAAACCGGCGTTTTACCGGCTGCGATAATGCTCGGGTTGGTGGTCACGCCGGCCAGCGGGTAGATGCGCGCCAGGCGTTCAACTTCTGCTACGTTTGCGGTGTCCAGATAGAGTTCCATGATGCTTTCCTCAATGCTTAATTCGGTAGTGTCGTTGAGGTAAGAATACGGCTTTCACGCGAAGGGTCGCCAGATGACAAATTTGCCAAAAACTGGATAAATGTACGCATTGCGGTTAAGGATGATTTAGATCACATTTATCGCGCAACCCGGATTGAAATGGGAAAATAAGAACGCACAAAAGTCAGGTTTAACACACAAAAATCTAGTTTTTTAGCGAAGCCGTTTTTTCCGTCAGCTGGCTGTGATACTGACGACGATACTCCGACGGCGAGCGCTCGGTGTTTTTGCGAAACAGGCGGCAGAAGTAGTTGCTGTCGGCGAAACCACAGGCGTGGGCGATATCTTTCACTTTCATATCGTGGCCTTTTAACAGCATTCTGGCCTGCTCCAGACGGATGTGATTCAGGTATTCGTTAAAGCCCATTGGCCCGCATTTCTGGAACAGATGGGAAAGATAGTTTGGTGAGAGATAAAACGCCTGCGCCACTGACTCGCGGGTTAACGGGTCGGCAAAATGGGCATCAATATGTTTACGAATCGCTTCAAAAAGCGCCTGGCTGCGCGATGACGTTTGTACCTGGCTGCCCAGCAGATCGGCACAGTGGCTGAGCAGGCTGGTGACAATACAGCGGGCCGTGTGCTGTTCCTGCGGCTGCATCTGCATTTCATTCAGCGCCTGCAGCAGAAACGATCCAACCCGGGGGCCGCGGCGAGGAACCTGCTGTTTATCCAGCACGTTAAGCGCGCTGCCGTCCCAGTGGCGTAGGACGAATTCCAGCTGCTGCTTACCAAATAAGACAGTTAACAGCGTGGAGGGCATCAGCCACTGCGGGTCATTCCATCCGCCTGTGGGGACGTACAGCACATCGTGCGGCGTCAGCTGCGCCTGGTCGGCCTTAATCGCCGGATCGCGAAGCTGCCCCGCAAGCATGATTTCGAGGCGCGGAAAATCGACGCTTAGCGCTTTCTCAGAAGCCGGTCTGGATTCTGTGGAAAAGTGGACTTTGCCGATTACCGCCGGGCCTTTAATAAAAGAATCAATAACCTGATTGATGCCGTTATCCATAATCGCTCCGCAAAACATGCTTTATGTGCATCATACCGAACATCGTGGAAAAGGCAGAATACCAGAGGGCGGCATGAGATACTCCATTGAAGCAGGATTATTCTTCAACCCGCGCTGATTTTATATTTTCATAATCATGTGGTTACAAGTTATTGCAACGTACCGATAGACGCTTTTAGCGACATCACATACCCGGGTTTTCCATGACTAAACATAGGTGGTTAGTGAGGGGAGTACCTTACCGGAAATAGAGTTACGGAAAGAGAGCTGGCTTAACCAGGGGGTTAATCCAGTCTCTTTTCTTTATTGCCTGGTTAGTGATTGATTGAGGCCAGCTTGTACTTCCATAAGCTCATTTTTGGCTTCTTGTAGCTTCTTCTCTTTTTTTCTGATTTTTTCAGGATCGCCTGAAGCCTGGGCGTGGCGTAGTTCTTCCATGCGCTCGCGGACCTTACTCTCCTTGTCTGCTACCTTCTCCTGCCATTCAGAAGTAAGCTTACCGTCTGTGCAGTAGCGTTGTACGTTTGTCAGCGCTCTTTCCAGCCCCCTGACTCTATGTGTATTTCCGTACGCTTTGGCATACTCCAGCTGTTTTTGAATTTGATATTCTTTTTCTGCACAACCTGACCATTTACTGGATGCAGTGGCTACGCCAGCAACAAAAGGGCTAACTAATATAAGGCAGGCAAGTGATTTAATTATATACTTCACGATAAATCCTTTATCAGTGTAAACATTAATGGCGAGAGTTTTGTAATTATTTAATGTTCAATGTTATTTGAGAGTAGATGCCTGGTCAATAATCATAGAGTAGGAATGGTCTTATAGTTATTCAATGCTGGATTTATTGTTAACTTTATGATTTTTAAATTAAATTTATGCATCCAGTAATCCCGTCTATTTGCGTGATGAAACCTTGTTGGAAAAATATAAACCAAAGGGGTTCTGACATTCAGATGAGCGTTTATTAATAAATCTCTCACTTTATTTTTTCACTGACACTCATATCGATGGGATTTATTTATTTGTCGATGATATACCCTTTTTTAGGATGAACGTACAACCACTGTCGATGGATAAATTAGACTACATGATTATTTCGTGTTTATTTCATGATCCCTACGGTTTTGTATCCGTACACGGAAAACCCATCTGCTAAAAAAGATCTCAGGGGTCATTTTCTGACCAAACCGGCTTCTCTTTGACGCAATGGGTGTCGTCAAGAAGGGGGAGAGCCGATTTATGAAAGAGTATTGCATAGCTCTGTTGGTATGTTATATCGTAACATATTATTGCAAACCTAAACTCAGGAGAGAGTGATGACCCGAAAGATTTCCGCGCTTATGCTTGGTGTAAGCCTGGTCCTGGCGAGCAGTCAAGCGGTCGCCCACGGCCACCATAGCCATGGCCCGGCGCTGACCGAAGCGGAGCAGAAGGCGAGTGAAGGCATTTTTGCCGACCAGGACGTAAAGGACAGGGCGCTGAGCGACTGGGAGGGTATCTGGCAGTCGGTTAATCCCTATCTGCTGAACGGCGATTTAGATGCCGTGCTGGAGCAGAAGGCCAAAAAAGCCGGTAAAAACGTGGCGGAATATCGGGAGTATTATAAGAAGGGCTACGCTACCGATGTGGACCAGATTGGTATTGAAGATAACGTCATGGAGTTTCACGTCGGGAAAACCGTCAACGCCTGCCGGTACGCCTATTCCGGCTACAAAATTCTGACCTACGCATCCGGTAAAAAAGGCGTGCGCTACCTGTTCGAATGCCAGCAGGCGGATTCAAAAGCGCCGAAGTTTGTTCAGTTCAGCGATCACACCATCGCGCCGCGCAAGTCCCAACATTTCCATATCTTTATGGGCAATGAGTCCCAGGAAGCGCTGCTGAAAGAGATGGATAACTGGCCAACCTACTATCCTTATGCCCTGCATAAAGAGCAGATTGTCGACGAAATGCTGCACCACTAATAAAAAAAGCTCCGGTAAACGCGATGCTTACCGGAGCTATGGTTTTTAACCCGCCCCGCGCTACGCTTAGCCGGGCTACAGGTTTCTCAAGGCGAACTAGCCGGTGTTACGCATGCCTGCCGCAACGCCTGCGATGGTGACCATCAGCGCTTGCTCAACGCGTGGGTCCGGTTTTTCACCTTTCTCTTCCGCCAGACGTGAACGATGGAGCAACTCGGCCTGGAGCACGTTCAGCGGGTCGGTATAGATATTACGTAGCTGGATGGACTCCGCGATCCACGGCAGGTCGGCCATCAGGTGGGAGTCGTTGGCGATTGCCAGTACCACGTTGATATCGGCGGACAGCAGTTCACGCAGCTCTTCGCCCAGCTTCCACAGTTCCGGTTTCACCAGACGCTGATCGTAATATTCCGCCAGCCACAGGTCGGCTTTTGAGTAGACCATCTCCAGCATGCCGAGGCGGGTAGAGAAGAACGGCCAGTCGCGGCACATGCTTTCCAGCTCGCTCTGCTTGCCACCTTCAACGACTTTTTGCAGCGCGGCGCCGGCGCCCAGCCAGGCTGGCAGCATCAGGCGGTTTTGCGTCCACGCGAAGATCCACGGAATGGCGCGCAGCGACTCGACGCCGCCGGTCGGGCGACGTTTTGCCGGACGCGAGCCCAGCGGCAGTTTGCCCAGCTCCTGCTCCGGCGTCGCGGAACGGAAGTAAGGAACAAAATCTTTATTTTCACGCACGTAGCCGCGATACATCTCGCAGGAGACGTCGGACAGCTCGGCCATGATGTCGCGCCATTGCGCTTTTGGCTCCGGCGGCGGCAGCAGGTTGGCTTCCAGGATCGCGCTGGTGTAGAGCGACAGGCTGCTGATGGTGACTTCCGGCAGGCCGTATTTAAAGCGGATCATCTCGCCCTGTTCGGTAACGCGCAGGCCGCCTTTCAGGCTTCCCGGAGGCTGAGAGAGCAGGGCCGCGTGCGCCGGCGCGCCGCCGCGACCGATAGAACCACCGCGGCCGTGGAACAGGGTCAGCTCAATACCGGCTTTTTCACAGGTCTTAATTAAGGCGTCCTGCGCCTGGTACTGCGCCCAGGAGGCGGCCATCACGCCCGCATCTTTCGCCGAGTCGGAATAGCCGATCATGACCATCTGCTTGCCCTGGATAAAGCCGCGATACCAGTCGATATTCAGCAGCTGGGTCATAACGTCGTCGGCGTTATTCAGGTCGTCCAGCGTTTCGAACAGCGGGGCGACCGGCAGCGCGAAGCCGATGCCGGCTTCTTTCAACAGCAGATGCACGGCCAGGACGTCTGACGGCGTTTTCGCCATCGAAATCACGTAGGCCGCAATAGAGCCGCGCGGCGCTTCGGAGATGACTTTGCACGTCTCGAGCACTTCGCGCGTTTCTTCGCTTGGCTCCCACTGGCGCGGCAGCAGAGGACGCTTGGAGTTCAGTTCGCGGATCAGGAAAGCCTGTTTATCGGCTTCTGACCAGCTTTCATAGTCGCCGATGCCGAGATAGCGGGTCATTTCGCCCAGCGCCTCGGTGTGGCGGGTGCTTTCCTGACGGATATCGATACGCACCAGCGGTACGCCAAAGGCTTTTACGCGGCGCAGTGTATCGAGCAGCTCGCCGTTGGCGATAATGCCCATACCGCAGGCTTGTAGCGACTGGTAACAGGCGTAAAGCGGTTCCCACAGCTGCTCGTTTTGCGTGATAAGGCCCGCCGGTTTCGGCAGTTTCTGTCCTTTCAGGCGCGCTTCCAGCCAGGCCTGGGTCTCCATCAGCTGCGTGCGCAGTTTTTTCATCAGGTAACGATAGGGTTCCTGAGCGCCTTCCGCACCTGCCAGCTCACGCAGCTCGTCGGTACACTCAACCATCGACAGCTCGGAAATCAGCAGCTGGACATCTTTCAGGAACAGATCGGTTGCCTTCCAGCGGCTGAGCAGCAGGACGTGGCGGGTAATATCGGCAGTCACGTTCGGGTTGCCGTCGCGGTCGCCGCCCATCCAGGACGTAAAGCGAACCGGAACAAAGTCGACCGGCAGCCGATAGTTCAGGTTGTCTTCCAGTTGTTCATTCAGCTCGCGCAGGTAGTTCGGTACGCCTTCCCACAGGCTATTTTCGACAACCGCGAAGCCCCATTTGGCTTCATCCACCGGGGTCGGGCGATGTTTGCGGATTTCATCGGTGTGCCACGACTGGGCAATCAGCTGGCGCAGACGGCGCATGACCTGATGACGTTCATAGTCCGCAATGTCGTTGTTATCGAGCTGCTTCAGGCAGCTGTTGATCTCGCCCATCTTGTGGATCAGCGTACGACGCGTGATTTCGGTTGGGTGCGCGGTCAGCACCAGCTCCAGCGACAGGGATTCAACGGCTTGTTTAATAATGGTTTCGTTGAGATTGGGTTGCTCTTTGAGCTTTCTCAGGGTGCGGGCAATCACTTCCGGATTACTGGCCGCTTCGCCTTTTGGCGAAATGCTGTGGTATTGCTCAGCGGTATTCGCCAGATTCAGAAACTGGCTAAAGGCGCGCGCCACCGGCAGCAGCTCGTCGTTGGACAAGTTTTGCAGCGTGGTGAGCAGCTCCTGGCGGTTGGCTTCATTGCCAGCGCGAGAAGATTTGGACAACTTACGGATAGTTTCGACACGATCAAGAATGTTTTCTCCCAGCGCATCCTTGATGGTGTCGCCCAGCACCTTACCGAGCATACTGACATTACTACGCAAAGCGGAATATTGTTCGTTCATGTTACCCCAGACACCCCATCTCATTTTATTTTGTTATATCCGGCGCTCGATAATTTGAGCAGTGGATAAGCAACCGTCTTTTATAAAGCCACGTAAAAACCCCCACGTCAATTGTTGCGAAATCGCTTCAGCAAACGAATAAATGGCGGCAATTTGCGAAATTTAACTCGGAGGTCGCTTGATAAGCGTTGCTTATGAAAATGTGATAATTGTCACCCTCTCGCGCGGATGAAATCGCCCGAGAGAATGGGTATTTAATGCCAGCAAAAATGGTGGACCACCTGAGTGATGAGCTCGCGGGTCGGCTTAATAAAGCGCGTTTCCAGGTACTCATCCGGCTGGTGGGCCTGGTTGATAGAGCCCGGGCCTAACACCAGCGTTGGGCAGAGGGTCTGAATAAACGGCGCTTCGGTACAGTAGTTGACCACGTCGGTTTGCGCGCCGAGGAGTTTTTCTACGACCTCAACCAGCTTATGGTCCGGCGGGCATTCGTACCCGGGGATCGGCGGATGCAGTTCAGAAACGGTCAGGCGTCCAGGCCAGCGCTCGCTCACCGGCGCCAGCGCTTCGTTAAGGAGCCCGTTGAGATCGTTGAGCGTCATTCCGGGCAGCGGACGAATATCCATATGCAGTTCGCAGCAGGCGCAAATGCGGTTGGAGGCATCGCCGCCGTGGATGGCGCCGAGATTCAACGTCGGCCAGGGAACGGTAAAGGCGGCATAGTGATAACGCTCTTTTAAGTCGTCGCGCAGCTGCATGATGCGGCCAATGGCGTCGTGCATCAGTTCAATTGCGTTGACGCCGCGTGCCGGGTCGCTGGAGTGGCCCGACTGCCCCTGAATGCGAACCGCGTTGGACATGTGGCCTTTGTGCGCGCGTATCGGCTGCAGCGACGTGGGCTCGCCGATAATGGCGCAGTCCGGTCGCAGCTGGGTCGTCTCGGCGAAGTAGCGGGCGCCGGCCATGCTGGTCTCTTCATCGGCCGTCGCCAGAATATAGAGCGGCTTTTTCAGCTGAGTGACGTCAACGTCGCGCAGGGCGTCGAGAATAAAAGCGAAGAAGCCTTTCATATCCGCGGTGCCGAGACCGTACAGCTTATTGTCGTGCTCGGTCAGGGTAAAAGGGTCGCGGGTCCAGCGGCCATCATCAAACGGGACGGTATCGGTGTGCCCGGCAAGCAGCAGGCCGCCAGCGCCGTGGCCGCTGCTGGCCAGCAGGTTGAATTTATTACGCGTATCCGGGACTGGCTGAACTTCAACATTAAAGCCGATATCGCGGAACCAGCCTGCCAGTAAATTGATTAAAGACTCATTACTTTGATCCAGCGCCTCTTCGGTTGCGCTGATGGAAGGTGTGGCGATCAGCGCGCGGTAAATCTCGATAAAGGGCGGTAATTTGTTTTTCATTGTTGACACACCTCGGGTCGTGATAGTATCAATATTCATGCATTATTTGTGAATAAAAATACATTATCGTTGAGCGTAAGAAAACCCATCGAATGTAAGGATGATGCTCTTACGGCTCAACAGGGTGGGGAAGGCAACGGTCTTCCAGGGCAAATATACGTAAGCAAGAAGGTGAAGAGCCCCAATGTTGAACACGCTGATTGTGGGCGCCAGCGGTTATGCCGGCGCAGAGCTAGTGGCCTATGTAAATCGCCATCCTCATATGACCATAACCGCATTGACGGTCTCCGCGCAAAGCAATGATGCGGGAAAATTAGTTTCTGATTTGCATCCGCAGCTGAAAGGCATTGTCGATCTGCCGCTGCAGCCGATGTCCGATATCAGCGAGTTTAGCACCGGAGTCGATGTCGTTTTTCTGGCTACCGCGCACGAGGTAAGCCATGACCTGGCGCCGCAGTTTCTCGCCGCTGGCTGCGTCGTGTTCGATCTCTCCGGGGCGTTCCGCGTTAATGACGGCGCCTTCTATGAAAAATATTACGGTTTCACTCATCAGCACCCTGAACTGCTGGAGCAGGCGGTTTACGGCCTGGCCGAGTGGAGCGTCGAAAAGCTAAAAGAAGCCAATCTGATCGCCGTACCGGGCTGCTATCCGACGGCGGCTCAGCTATCGTTAAAACCTCTGATCGACGCGGGGCTGCTGGATCTTAACCAGTGGCCGGTGATCAACGCGACCAGTGGGGTCAGCGGCGCCGGGCGTAAAGCCTCTATCGGCAATAGCTTCTGCGAAGTCAGCCTGCAACCCTACGGCGTTTTCAACCACCGTCATCACCCGGAAATTTCAACCCACCTGGGCGCGGACGTTATTTTTACTCCGCATCTGGGCAATTTTAAGCGTGGGATTCTGGAAACCATTACCTGCCGTCTGAAGCCTGGCGTGAGCAAAGAGCAGGTGGCGGCGGTATTCCAGCAGGCCTATGCGGATAAGCCGCTGGTACGTTTATACGATAAAGGTGTCCCTGCATTGAAAAATGTCGTGGGTCTGCCATTCTGTGATATCGGTTTTGCGGTCCAGGATGAACATATCATCGTGGTGGCGGCGGAAGATAACCTGCTGAAAGGTGCGGCCGCGCAGGCCGTGCAGTGCGCAAATATTCGTTTCGGCTTCGCTGAGACGCAGTCTCTTATTTAAGGTGTGATGATGAACCCTTTAATTATCAAACTTGGCGGCGTCCTGCTGGACAGCGAAGAAGCGCTTGAACGCCTGTTTACGGCACTGGTGAACTACCGCGAATCCCATCAGCGCCCGCTGATTATTGTGCACGGCGGCGGCTGCGTGGTGGATGAACTCATGAAGCAGCTCAACCTGCCGGTGAACAAGAAAAACGGTCTGCGGGTCACGCCGGCGGATCAGATCGACATTATTACCGGCGCGCTGGCGGGAACCGCCAACAAAACGCTGCTGGCGTGGGCGAAGAAGCACGGCCTGGCTGCCGTTGGGCTATTCCTCGGCGATGGCGATAGCGTCAAAGTGACGCAGCTTGATGAAGAGCTGGGTCATGTCGGATTCGCTCAGCCGGGTTCTCCGGCGCTGATTAACACGCTGCTGGCGGGCGGTTATATACCGGTCGTTAGCTCCATCGGCGTCACCGATGCAGGCGAGTTGATGAACGTCAACGCCGACCAGGCGGCGACCGCGCTGGCGGCAACGCTCGGCGCAGACCTGATTCTGCTGTCTGACGTAAGCGGCATTCTTGATGGTAAAGGGCAGCGCATCGCGGAAATGACCGCCGAGAAGGCTGAACAGCTGATCGAGCAGGGCATTATCACCGACGGCATGATCGTCAAAGTGAATGCGGCCCTGGACGCGGCGCGGACATTAGGCCGCCCGGTCGATATCGCCTCCTGGCGCCACGCGGAGCAGCTCCCTGCGCTATTTAACGGCACGCCGATCGGCACGCGTATACTGGCATAATCAATTTATCATTTTGTCGGCCCGGTAAGCGTAGCGCCGCCGGGTAATAAAATTCAAAGATATTAAGGAAGCATGTTATGGCACTTTGGGGTGGGCGTTTTACTCAGGCAGCGGATCAGCGGTTCAAACAGTTCAACGACTCTTTGCGCTTTGACTATCGCCTGGCGGAGCAGGATATCGTTGGCTCTGTTGCCTGGTCCAAAGCGCTGGTGACGGTTGGCGTTTTGACCGCTGATGAACAACAGCAGCTGGAAGAGGCGCTGAACGTTCTGCTGGAAGACGTGCGGGCTAACCCGCAGCAGATCCTCGAAAGCGATGCGGAAGATATTCATAGCTGGGTGGAAGGTAAGCTGATCGACAAGGTCGGCCAACTGGGCAAAAAGCTGCACACCGGGCGTAGCCGTAATGACCAGGTGGCGACAGACCTGAAGCTGTGGTGCAAAGATACCGTTGTGGAACTGCTGTCGGCGAATCGTCAGCTACAAAGCGCGCTGGTCGAGACGGCGGAGAATAACCAGGACGCCGTTATGCCGGGCTATACCCACCTGCAGCGCGCGCAGCCGGTGACGTTTGCCCACTGGTGTCTGGCCTATGTTGAAATGCTGGCACGAGATGAAAGCCGTCTGCAGGATGCGCTTAAACGTCTGGACGTCAGCCCGCTGGGCTGCGGAGCGCTGGCGGGTACTGCCTATGAAATCGATCGTGAACAGCTTGCCGGCTGGCTGGGCTTCGCATCGGCGACCCTCAATAGCCTGGACAGCGTGTCCGATCGCGATCATGTACTGGAACTGCTGTCCGATGCCTCAATCGGTATGGTCCACCTGTCGCGTTTTGCTGAAGATCTGATCTTCTTCAATACCGGCGAAGCGGGCTTTGTTGAGCTTTCTGACCGCGTGACTTCTGGCTCATCCCTGATGCCGCAGAAGAAAAACCCGGATGCGCTGGAGCTGATCCGCGGTAAATGCGGCCGCGTGCAGGGGGCGCTGACTGGCATGATGATGACCCTCAAAGGGCTGCCGCTGGCCTACAATAAAGATATGCAGGAAGATAAAGAAGGGCTGTTTGACGCGCTTGATACCTGGCTCGACTGCCTGCATATGGCGGCACTGGTGCTCGACGGTATTCAGGTAAAACGCCCGCGTTGTGAAGAAGCCGCGCAGCAGGGTTACGCCAATGCCACAGAACTGGCGGATTACCTGGTTGCCAAAGGCGTACCGTTCCGTGAAGCGCACCATATTGTCGGTGAAGCGGTAGTGGAAGCCATTGCCCAGGGCAAGCCGCTGGAGGATCTGCCTCTGGCCGATTTGCAGAAATTTAGCCCCGTGATTGCGGATGACGTCTATCCGATTCTGGCGCTGCAGTCGTGTCTGGATAAGCGTGCGGCTAAAGGTGGCGTTTCTCCTCAGCAGGTGGCTCAGGCGATTGCCGACGCTAAACAGCGTCTGGTGTGATCCGCCTGCGGGACTGCTTTTAAGGCAGTAAATAAACGAAGCTCGGGTAACCCCGGGCTTTTTTATGCAAAAAAAAGCGGACACAAGGTCCGCAAAAGTTCACGTTGGCTTTAGTTATCCGGGTAGAGAGGTGATGAGGAAGCTCAATGATTTTCTGAACTTTTCCTCATTTATGGGTTTATTATTGAACAGAAACCTTGATAGGGATAATCGTTCGTTGCTATTCTATCTATCGCCATGGACTATCGTGGCGATGGAGGATGAATAATGAATATTCGCGATCTTGAATATCTGGTAGCGCTAGCCGAACACCGCCACTTCCGCCGTGCGGCGGATTCTTGCCACGTCAGCCAACCGACGCTCAGCGGGCAAATCCGTAAGCTTGAGGATGAACTCGGCGTGATGTTGCTGGAGCGCACCAGCCGTAAGGTTCTGTTCACCCAGGCAGGGCTGCTGCTGGTGGATCAGGCGCGTACCGTGCTACGAGAAGTCAAAGTGCTTAAGGAAATGGCGAGCCAGCAGGGAGAGACCATGTCCGGGCCGCTGCATATTGGACTGATCCCGACGATTGGCCCTTATCTGTTGCCGTTGATTATCCCGATGCTGCACCAGACCTTTCCCAAGCTGGAAATGTATTTGCATGAAGCACAAACCCATCAGCTTTTAGCGCAGCTTGATAGCGGTAAGCTCGACTGCGCGATTCTGGCGCTGGTCAAAGAGAGCGAAGCGTTTATTGAGGTGCCGCTGTTTGATGAGCCCATGATGCTGGCTATCTACGAAGATCACCCGTGGGCGAGCCGCGAGTGCGTGCCGATGTCGGACCTGGCCGGTGAAAAGCTGCTGATGCTGGAAGATGGGCACTGCCTGCGCGATCAGGCGATGGGCTTTTGCTTTGAAGCGGGCGCTGATGAAGATACCCATTTCCGGGCGACGAGCCTCGAAACGCTGCGTAACATGGTGGCTGCCGGTAGCGGCATCACGCTGTTGCCAGCCCTGGCCGTGCCGCAGGAGAGAAAGCGCGATGGCGTGGTCTATGTGCCCTGCATCAAGCCGGAGCCGAGACGTACCGTGGGGTTGGTTTATCGCCCGGGTTCGCCGCTGCGTAGCCGCTATGAACATCTGGCGGAGGCCATCCGCGGTAAGATGGATGGCCATTTCGACGCCGCGTTAAAACAGGCGGTTTAAGCCATTTAACGCCGCTACCCGATAGGCTTCCGCCATCGTCGGATAGTTAAAGGTGGTGTTAACGAAGTACTCAATGGTGTTACCACCGCCTTTCTGCTCCATTATCGCCTGGCCGATGTGAATAATTTCGGCCGCGCGCTCGCCAAAGCAGTGAATCCCGAGGATCTCTTTCGTTTCGCGATGAAAGAGGATCTTCAGCGTACCGACGCTCATGCCGACGATCTGCGCCCGGGCCAGATGTTTGAACTGCGCGCGACCCACCTCATAAGGCACCTTCATTGCCGTCAGCTGCTGCTCGGTTTTACCGACGGAGCTGATTTCCGGAATGGTGTAAATCCCGGTAGGGATATCCTCAATCAGATGCGCCGATGCCTCGCCTTTCACCAGCGCCTGGGCAGCGATGCGGCCCTGGTCGTAGGCGGCGGAGGCCAGGCTTGGATAGCCAATCACATCGCCGACGGCATAAATATGCGGCAGGGCGGTTTGATACATGCTGTTGACCTTCAGCTGGCCGCGGCTGTCGGTTTGCAGACCGATATTTTCCAGCGCCAGTGAGTCGGTGTTCCCGGTGCGGCCGTTAGCGTACAGCAGGCAGTCCGCTTTGAGCTTTTTGCCGGATTTCAGATGCATGATGACGCCGTCATCAACGCCCTCAATCTTTTCGTACTCTTCATTGTGGCGAATGACCACGCCGCTGTTCCAGAAATGATAGGAGAGCGAGTCGGACATCTCCTGATCGAGAAACGCCAGCAGACGATCGCGAGTGTTGATCAGATCCACTTTGACTTCCATTCCCCGGAAGATCGACGCATATTCGCAGCCGATCACCCCGGCACCGTAGATGATCACATGGCGCGGTTCGTGATGCAGGCTGAGAATCGAGTCGCTGTCATAAATGCGCGGATGATGGAAGTCGACGTCTGCCGGATGGTACGGGCGTGAACCACAGGCAATCACGAACTTTTCCGCCGTCACCGTTTCCACGGTACCGTCGTGGCACTCCAGCGCGATAGTGTGTTCATCAACAAAATGGGCATTGCCCTGCAGGATTTCGCAGTGGTTACGCTCATAGAAACCCTGACGCATATGGGTTTGCTGGTTAATGACGCTGTCGGCATGATTCAGGATGTCGGCGAAGGAAGAACGAAGAAGACGGGAATGGTCGCTGTAGAGGGGATTTTGGTTAAACTCGATAATACGGCTGACGGCATGGCGGAGGGCTTTTGACGGGATGGTACCCCAGTGGGTACAACCGCCGCCGACGTTATGGTAGCGCTCAATGACGGCAACGCGTGCTCCCTGTTTCACCAGCCCCATGGCGGCACCTTCTCCGCCAGGACCGGAACCAATCACAATTGCATCATAATCCCAAGAGTGTGACATGGCATTACTCACCTGTTTTATACATAAAATAAACACGATGATAACATTCGCCGCGCTTTAACCCAATTATCGTTGTGCTTTTTTGCGGCATAAAAGCAGAAACAGCTCGTAAACAATCATTCACAATCCAGTGTAAACCGATTAGTTCTAATCTCTGGTATAGTGCCGGAAGGGCTTATGGAAGGATTCAGACAACGTGATGGGCGTAAGAGCGCAACAAAAAGAAAAAACCCGGCGTTCGCTGGTGGAAGCGGCATTCAGCCAGCTGAGTGCTGAGCGCAGTTTTGCCAGCTTGAGCCTGCGCGAAGTGGCGCGGGAAGCGGGGATCGCCCCGACGTCCTTCTATCGTCATTTTCGCGATGTCGATGAGCTGGGTTTGACCATGGTGGATGAAAGCGGGCTCATGCTGCGCCAGCTGATGCGCCAGGCGCGTCAGCGTATCGCTAAAGGCGGCAGCGTCATTCGCACCTCTGTTTCCACCTTTATGGAATTCATTGGCAACAACCCGAACGCCTTCCGCCTGCTGCTGCGGGAACGCTCCGGTACCTCCGCGGCGTTTCGTGCCGCCGTGGCGCGTGAAATTCAGCATTTTATCGCGGAACTTGCCGACTATTTAGAAATCGAAAACCATATGCCGCGCGCCTTTACCGAAGCGCAGGCTGAAGCTATGGTCACCATCGTATTTAGCGCTGGCGCCGAGGCTCTCGATGTGGGCCCGGAGCAGCGTCGACAGCTGGAAGAACGCCTGGTGCTGCAGCTCAGAATGATCTCGAAAGGCGCGTATTACTGGTATCGCCGTGAACAAGAAAAAATATCAAATCATTCCGAATAACGTGAAGGACGAGCAATGAAACATTCAGTACAAGATAGAGGTACGCTGCTGCTGGCGCTGATCGCAGGTTTATCCATTAATGGTACCTTCGCCGCGCTGTTCAGCTCCATTGTCCCTTTTTCCATCTTCCCCATTTTGTCGTTGGTGCTGACGGTTTACTGCCTGCATCAGCGCTATCAGAATCGTAGTATGCCCGTGGGTTTGCCGGGGCTCGCCGCTGCTTGTTTTATTCTCGGCGTGCTGGTTTACAGTACCGTTGTGCGCGCGGAATATCCGGACATCGGCTCTAACTTCTTCCCGGCGGTTCTGTCGGTGATTATGGTGTTCTGGATTGGCTACAGGTTACGCAACCGCAAGAACGCGGTCGCGGAATAATCTCTCACCCGGCAGCAGCGCTGTTGCCGGGTTTTCTCGCGCACCTTTACTTTTTCGTTAGCAGCACGCCGCATTCCATATGATGGGTATAGGGGAACTGGTCGAATAGCGCCAGGCGCGCGATCTCGTGGGTCTCACTGAGCGTTTCCAGGTTCTGGCATAGGGTCTCCGGATTGCAGGAGATATAGAGAATACGCGGATACGCCTGCACCATTTTCTCCGTTTCGCTATCCAGCCCGCTGCGCGGCGGATCGACGAAAATCGTCTCGCACTGATAGCTCTTCAGGTCGATTCCCTGCAGGCGGTTAAACTCCCGCACGCCGTTCATCGCCTGGGTAAACTCTTCCGCTGACATGCGGATAATCTGCACGTTATCAATGTGGTTCGCTGCAATATTGTATTGCGCCGCCGCGACGGACGGTTTGGCGATTTCCGTTGCCAGCACGCGTTCGAAATTACGCGCCAGCGCCAGCGAAAAGTTGCCGTTGCCGCAGTACAGCTCAAGCAGGTCGCCGGTTGCGCCTTTAGTGGCGTCGATAGCCCACTCCAGCATCTGAATGTTCATCGCCGCATTTGGCTGGGTGAAGCTATTCTCAACCTGACGATAGATCATTTCACGCCCGCCAACCGGCAAGCGTTCATCTATATAGTCTTGATCCAGCTCGATTTTAGTTTTCGTGGCGCGGCCAATCAGGTGCACATTCAGATTTTGCGCCCGCAGCGCATCGCGCAAGCGCGTCGCCTGCTGACGCCATTCATCGTCGAGCTTTTTATGATACAGCAGCGATATCACGGCCTGGTTGCTAAGAGTGGTGAGATAATCCACCTGAAACAGTTTGTGGCGCAGTACCGGGTTATCGCGTACGCCCTCAATCACCTCGGCCATCAGCTGATTAATCAACTCGCTGGCGGCCGGGAAAGTCTCGACGCGGATCCGGGATTTGGTCTGCTGGTCGAACATAATGTGGTACAGATCGTCGCCATCGTGCCACAGGCGAAACTCTGCGCGCATGCGGTAGTGGCTGACCGGCGAACGAAACACTTCCGGAACCGGGGCGCTAAAAGGCGCCATCATTTTCTGCAAACGGACGACTTTTTCTGCCAGCTGCGCTTCATATTGTTCGGTAGGAAGGTGTTCGGGGGTCATGATGCATCCTGAATAAAATAAGTACGCGGGGATTGTAGGGAAAGCGCCGGGGATGTCCAGCCCTGATGATATAAGGAAATATAACGGTAGAAGTCTGGACATCTATATGTTTCTGATTATAGCATCGTGCTACCGGTCCTATGAGTTAATAGGGAATCCAGTGTAAATCTGGAGCTGACGCGCAGCGGTAAGGAAAAGTGGGATGAGCGCATTATGCAGACACTGCGGCTATTTAGCGGGAAGTCCTCGTCCATTAAACACTCCAAGCCCGAAGACCTGCCGGAATACGTCGCATTTGGTTTCTATCATCGCGTGCTACTGATAGAGCCGGCGGCATCCTTTGTTTATTACGGATGCTTTAAAAATGATTAAAAAAGCTTCGCTGATGACGGCGCTCTCCGTCACGGCATTTTCCGGCTGGGCGCAGGACAGCAATTCAGATACGTTAGTGGTCACAGCAAACCGTTTTCAACAGCCGGTCAATACGGTTCTTGCGCCGACCGATGTAGTTACCCGGGAAGATATCGATCGCTGGCAGGCGAAAGATTTAAACGATGTGATGCGCCGATTGCCTGGCGTGGACGTCGCGCAAAATGGTGGCATGGGTCAATCCTCCTCTCTTTTTATCCGTGGTACTGAAGCCAAACAAGTTCTGGTGCTGGTTGACGGCGTTCCCATGGCCCGACCGGGTATTACAAATAACCCCGATCTGAACCAGATCCCTTTGTCGCTGGTGCAGCGCGTCGAATATATCCGCGGCCCGCGTTCAGCGATTTATGGTTCCGGGGCAATGGGCGGCGTGATTAACGTCATTACGCATTCCGATAAAGAACAATCCAAAATTACCGCTGGGGTAGGATCGAAAGGCTACCAACAATATGACGGTACCCTGCGCCATCGCTTTGGCGATACGGTGGCGACGGTTGCGGGTTCTTATGAGGGTAATAAAGGCTTTAACGTTCAGCCCGATTCAACCTGGGATCACGACGGCGATCGCGACGGTTTTCGTAATAAAACGTTTTGGGGCAGCCTCGAGCATAAATTTAACGAGAATGTTGACGGTTTCTTCCGCGGACACAGCTACACCAACAACTCTGATTACGATCTGGGAAGCCCGCCGTATAGCCCGGCCTACAGCGCCGATGAAAGCCAGCTCTATAACCAGAGCTGGGATGCGGGGCTGAACTTTAATTCCGGAATTTATTCCTCCCAGCTCATTGCCAGCTATCAGAAGATAAAGGACTACAACTACAGCAGTATTTATGGCCGTTATAATGATGGGACGACGCTCGACAGGATGACGCAGCGTAACCTGCAATGGGGCAATAACGTTATTGTCGGTCATGGCTCTGTCAGCGCAGGGGTGGACTGGCAGCAGCAGCGGTTAACTTCATCAGATACGGCGATGTCGGATACCTACAAACGTGATAATACGGGACTGTACCTGACGGGCCAGCAGCAAGTTGGCGACGTGACCCTCGAAGCGTCCGGACGTGAAGACCACGATGAGCAGTTTGGCTGGCACGGTACCTGGCAGACTACCGCAGGCTGGGAGTTTGTCGAAAATTATCGTCTCACTCTCGGCTACGGCACCGGCTTCCTCGCGCCTTCTTTAGGGCAACAGTTTGGCTCTACCCGATTTGGTATCAACGCGAATCCTAATCTGAAACCTGAAGAGTCGAAACAGTGGGAAGCTGGGCTGGAAGGGCTCACTGGTCCCGTGGACTGGCGCTTGTCCGCGTACCATTACAAAATTACTAACCTGATTACCTATTATTCCGATCCTGTTACCTATGACGGGGAGTACGACAATATCAATGCCGCGACGATTAAAGGCGTGGAATGGACGGGAAGTATCGATACCGGTATTTTCAGCCATCGCGTAACGTTGCAGTATGTCGATCCGCGTAACGATGATAACGGTGAAGTGCTGGCCCGACGTTCTAAACGACAGGCAAAGTATCAGCTGGACTGGTCCATGTTTGATGTCGATATGGATGTGTCCTGGCAGTATTATGGGAAGCGTTACGATAACAACACCTCCCAGTACAACAATACGCAAAGAATTTTGCCGAGCTACAGCACGGTAGACGTTTCTGCATCGTATCCGATCACCGATCGCCTGACAGTTCGTGGTAAAATAGCTAACCTGTTCGATAAAGATTACGAGACAGCTTATGGCTACCAAACTGCAGGACGAGAATACTACTTGTCTGGCAGCTACACCTTCTGATCCACGTCCCACCGTGCTGGTGTTTGATTCCGGCGTCGGTGGGCTGTCGGTTTACAATGAGATTCGGCAGCTTCTGCCGAATCTGCATTATATCTACGCTTTCGACAACGTTGCTTTCCCCTACGGCGAGAAGAGTGAAGAGTTTATTGTTGAACGCGTCCTGGAGATTGTGACAGCGGTTCAGCAGCGTTATCCTCTGGCGCTGGCCGTTATTGCCTGTAACACCGCAAGTACCGTTTCCCTCCCCGCCTTACGCGATAAATTCGCCTTTCCGGTTGTCGGCGTCGTTCCGGCGATAAAACCGGCGGCCCGCTTAACGGCGAATGGCGTTGTTGGCCTGCTGGCGACGCGCGGAACGGTAAAACGCCCTTATACGCGCGAACTGATCTCCCGTTTTGCGAATGAATGCAAAATCGAAATGCTGGGGTCGGCAGAGCTGGTAGAACTGGCAGAGGCCAAACTGCACGGTGAGCCGGTCCCGCTGGATGAACTGCGGCGTATCCTGCGTCCCTGGCTACGAATGCAGGAACCGCCTGATACGGTTGTGCTGGGGTGTACGCATTTCCCTCTAATACAAGAAGAGCTGCAGCAGGTTCTGCCGGAAGGGACGAGAATGATCGACTCCGGAGCGGCGATTGCGCGTCGCACCGCCTGGCTATTAGAGCACGAGGCGCCTGATGCAAAATCGAGTGATGCCAATATTGCGTACTGTATGGCGCTGACGCCTGAAACTGAGCAGCTTTTGAGCGTTTTGCGGCGCTATGGCTTCGAGTCGCTGGAAAAACTGGCGTTTTCATAGCGTTTTGCACAAAAAAGAGACGGTTGAAAGATTTTTTGAAAACAGGGCTTGTCAACGTCTCAGAACTCCCTATAATGCGCCTCCACTGACACGGAACAACGGCTTACAGCCCGCCGGGTCAGCGGGATTCAGCGATGAATACCGGCAGAGAAAAGCGAAAATAATCGCTTGACTCTGAATGAGGAAAACGTATTATACGGGACCTCGCGACAGAGCGCTGAAGCGCGTCGCAACTGCTCTTTAACAATTTATCAGACAATCTGTGTGGGCACTCAAAGTGACATGGATTCTTAACGTCCTCGGACGAAAAATGAATACCAAGTCTCTGAGTGAACACGTAATTCATTACGAAGTTTAATTCACGAGCATCAAACTTAAATTGAAGAGTTTGATCATGGCTCAGATTGAACGCTGGCGGCAGGCCTAACACATGCAAGTCGAACGGTAGCACAGAGAGCTTGCTCTCGGGTGACGAGTGGCGGACGGGTGAGTAATGTCTGGGAAACTGCCTGATGGAGGG
>NZ_ALNJ01000133.1:0-3997 GCF_000293135.1 Klebsiella sp. OBRC7
CCAGGGCCATAGCCTCCGCAACCTGACCATCGTAGTCACGCAGCGTCAGTGAACCCCCGAACAGCTGTTTTACCCGGTACATCGCCGTTTCCGCTATCGAGCGACGGTTGTAATCTGTTGTCCATTTCCACCGCGCATTACTCCCGGTCATTCGCTGATTAGCCACTGCACGGTTACGGTCTGCATATTCACCGGGCCAGTAACCCGCACCTTTTCGGGGAGGGATAAGCGCGCTGATTTTCTTACGCCGCAGTTCATCGTGACAGAGCCGGGTGTCGTAAGCGCCGTCTGCCGATGCTGCCCTGATTTTTCTGTGAGTCTGCCGGATAAGACCCGGGAAGGCTTCTGAGTCCGTCACATTGTTCAGCGACAGGTCAGCGCAGATGATTTCATGTGTTTTACTGTCAACGGCGAGATGCAGCTTACGCCAGATACGGCGGCGTTCCTGGCCATGCTTTTTGACTTTCCATTCGCCTTCACCAAAGACCTTCAGCCCGGTGGAATCAATCACCATATGCGCGATTTCACCTCGGGTGAACGTTTTGAAACTGACATTAACCGACTTTGCTCGCTTGCTGACACTGGTGTAATCCGGGCAACGCAACGGAACATTCATCAGTGTAAAAATGGAATCAATAAAACCCTGTGCAGCCCGCAGGGTCAACCTGAACACGCGTTTAATGACCAGAACGGTGGTGATGGCGAGATCAGAATAGCGCTGAGGTCTTCCCCGTGATGAAGGCGTTGCCGACTCATACCAGGCCTGAATAGCTTCATCATCCAGCCAGAAAGTTATGGAGCCACGGTTGATGAGGGCTTTATTGTAGGTGGGCCAGTTGGTGATTCTGAACTTTTGCTTTGCCACGGAACGGTCTGCGTTGTCGGGAAGATGCGTGATATGATCCTTCAACTCAGTAAAAGTTCGATTTATTCAACAAAGCCACCTGGAGATGAAAACAGGAGTTTTAACATGTATTTAAGAGTGTTGTCAGCGCCCATACTCACCCTTTTTCTACTTATAACTGCCTGTTCAAACCATACTCAAAAAACAAACGTCAGGGTTATGCCCGACAGCGATAAATCTGCGGAAGTTGATGATCTTTTAGGTGGCCTACGATCTCCAACAGTTCCCCCGGAGCATTCAAAAATACTCGGATATGCGACACAAATAAGGAATGCCATTGTTGCCGAAATGTATGAACCCGATGCGCATAAAGGACAAACCTGCTCTATCCGTATCTCTCTTCAGCCTGATGGTTCAGTGAACAGTGCGACAGCAAAAGAGGGTGATGCAAAATTGTGTAAAGCAGCCATTTCAGCGATTACACGAGCAAAAATACCCGCCGCACCAGATGACGAAACATATCAGAGGGTCAAAAATGCCGATCTTGATTTCAGACTATAGAAATGAAGTTTGAGATGGCTTTTGCTGAAAAGACCTTGGGGGCCACATTCCGTGTTTTCACCTTAATGGTGGGATTGTTGAGGATACACTTTAATGTTGCTTCCAGTCTTGCTGTTATGTTTCAACCTGTTGATATTTAATATAAAACTCATTTTCGGCACTTTGAGGTGCATAGCATTTGCTATACGTTCGTGTTGTGTTATGCTTGTATAGCAATCGCTATACAAAAGAGGTGTGTATGAAATCAGATGTTCAACTCAACCTAAGAGCTAAAGAGTCTCAGAGGGCACTCATCGATGCCGCTGCAGAAATCCTTCATAAATCGCGAACCGACTTCATTCTTGAGATGGCCTGCAAGGCTGCGGAGAACGTGATCCTTGATCGCCGTGTTTTCAATTTTAACGACGAACAGTATGCAGAGTTCATCGATATGCTCGATGCACCAGTCGAGGATGAGCCCGCCATTAATAAACTACTGGCAAGGAAACCTCAGTGGGATGTATAACAGCGCCCGAGCCGTTATCCAGCGCCCATCAACTGGCAGAGTTCGTCAGTGGAGAAACGGTACTCGATGAATGGCTAAAACAGAGAGGTTTAAAAAATCAGGCTCTTGGCGCTGCCCGAACGTTCGTTGTTTGCAAGACGGGTACGAAGCAAGTAGCTGGTTTTTACTCTCTGGCCACCGGTAGCGTTAACCATACGGAAGCGACAGGTAGTCTTCGGCGTAACATGCCAGATCCTATACCGGTGATTATACTCGCTCGCCTGGCGGTAGATATCTCATTGCACGTAAAAGGGGTTGGCGCCGATTTACTTCACGATGCGGTTCTACGCTGTTATCGCGTAGCTGAGAATATTGGCGTTCGTGCGATAATGGTTCACGCGCTTACTGAAGAAGCCAAAGGCTTCTATGTTCACCATGGATTTAAGGCATCACAAACTCATGAGCGGACTCTGTTCCTTAAACTTCCATGACTGGTTACTGGAGTGGGGAAGTGACTGACACCGACGTAACATATTGATTATCATATCATTTATTTCAACATTTAACATAATCTTTGTTGTGCGCACTAACATTGTAATGGCTCAATAGTAATGTCCGCCTGGGGGCTGCGGATGTTTTCCTGGACAGTTATGTTGTGATCCCAAGATGCTGTCGGTACTTCACCGGACTCATTGCACCTAATGATAGCTTGATACGCTTCTCGTTATACCAGCGTATGTATCTGTCCAGAAAGCAGATAAATTTTTCCAGCGTTATACCTGCCCAGTTTCTTCCATAGAACATTTCATTTTTGACCCGCCCGAAGAAGCCTTCACACGCCGCATTATCCGACGAGCATCCTTTGCGCGACATGGACCTTATAAGTCCGGATGTGTTGATACGATCAAGCCAACCCGGCCATCGATAATGGCCACCGCGGTCGCTGTGTATCACCGGTTTGTCATTTGCGCTGAGCGTGCTGATCGCATCATCAAGCATGGTATTCACCAGCGTTGCATCCGGGCGTGTTCCTATCGACCAGCTCACTACCTGGCCATCAAAGCAGTCAATAACCGGCGACAGATACACTTTTCCAGCCGGAAGCTGGAACTCGGTGATATCGGTCAGCCACTTTTCATTTGGGCTGCAGGAACTAAAATCCCGGGTGAGCAGATTTTCCGGTGCCGGGCCGATTTCTCCACAGTAAGAGTTGTATCGTCGTCGCCTGGTGCGCTTAACAACGAGCTGTTCTTCTGCCATCAGTCTGCGGACAACCTTCTCAGAAATAAACCGGTTGTTAATACGAAGCATCGCATGAAGACGTCGATAGCCATAGCAGCAGTAGTTTTCCTCAAAGATCTCCGCCATGATCACGCGTATTTCCGCATACTTATCACTCAAGCGCTGGCTGGCTTTGTGGTAAAAATAGCAGCTGCGGGCAAGTTGCAGAACGCCAAGCAACTCAGCAACGGGATACTTTTTCTTAAGGGCATCAACGATCTGGGTTTTCTCCCTGTTCTTCAGGGTCAGAAAGCTGATGCCCAGGTCTTTTTTTATCAGTTCATTCGCTTTTGTCAGTATGTCCCGTTCGAGCTGCAGCTGATGAACCTGCTGTCTGAGACGCTGGATTTCATCGAGCAAAGCATCCTGGTTTTTATCTTTAAGGGCAGCTTTTCGTTTGCGCATGGATTGATAAGCCTCGTCACTGATAAGGTCTTTCTTCCATTTGTACAGGACTGGAACGCTGACGCCTATGTTTTGTGCAACCTTAAGCGCGGTTCCACGTCTGCTGCAGAGCTCTCTGACGGCCTGATCTCTCTCTTCCGGGCTGAAGCATTTGTTTGTGCCTGAGCGAATAACCAGAGGACGGCTGTTCGGGTAAAATTCCCGAATCCAGGATTTGAGAACCTCGTTGCTGGGGTAACCAATGGCGCGACGAGTGAACGACAGGCATCCACCGTGTGTAAGATAATGCTCGACAGCAGCAATTTTCTGCGCACGTGAATAGCGTTCCCTTGGCTTTAAATCTCTGGGTAAATCGCCCTTCTGTTCATAAATCCGCACCCAACGGCTCAACTGTTTTGTGGAAGGATATCCCAGCTCTCTGA
>NZ_ALNJ01000134.1:0-10113 GCF_000293135.1 Klebsiella sp. OBRC7
TACCGCCAGCGGCAGGCCAATGGTCAGGTAGCTGGCAAAGTTAAAAATCACGACAGAGACAATCCGCAGATTGAGGCGCAATCCATTAAGCGCCGGTTCGGCGACGGTTTCGGGCATCGGGTTCCACCAGATTTTTACAACTGTGTTTCAGTTCTACCACGCCACACGTTATAAATCAGTAGCCAGATTAGGATTCCAGGCAGCAAGCCAGCCGCTACACTTAATGAAAATCATAGAAAGGAACCGTGAATGACAACCCCTCAGCCCGATAAAACGGGCATGCATATTCTGCTCAAACTGGCGTCACTGGTAGTAATCCTCGCCGGTATTCACGCCGCGGCAGATATCATCGTGCAGTTATTACTGGCGCTGTTCTTCGCCATTGTCCTCAACCCTCTGGTCACCTGGTTTATTCGCCGCGGCGTGCGTCGCCCGGTCGCCATTACTATCGTGGTGGTGGTGATGCTGATCGTGCTCACCGCGTTAATTGGCGTACTGGCCGCGTCGGTTAACGAATTTGTCGCCATGATGCCAAAATATAATAAAGAGCTTACGGCAAAAGTCCTGCGGCTGCAGGAGGCGCTGCCCTTTTTGCATATTCATATGTCCCCGGAGCGTATGCTGCAACGCATAGACTCCGACAAGCTGATGACGTTCACGACCACCCTGATGACCGGGCTGTCCGGCGCCATGGCCAGCGTCGTTCTGCTGGTTATGACGGTGGTATTTATGCTTTTTGAAGTCCGGCATGTGCCCTATAAGCTCCGTTTTGCCCTCAACAACCCGCAAATCCACATCGCCGGTCTTCATCGGGCGTTAAAAGGCGTTTCGCATTATCTGGCGCTGAAAACGCTGCTCAGCCTGTGGACCGGGGTGATTATCTGGTTAGGGCTGATGCTGATGGGGGTGCAGTTTGCGCTGATGTGGGGCGTGCTGGCTTTTCTGCTGAACTATGTGCCTAACATTGGCTCGGTGATTTCCGCCGTCCCGCCAATGATCCAGGCATTACTTTTTAACGGATATTATGAATGCCTGCTGGTCGGCGCACTCTTTTTAGTCGTGCACATGATTATCGGCAATATTCTCGAACCCCGCATGATGGGCCACCGGCTGGGCATGTCTACGCTGGTGGTTTTCCTCTCGTTGCTGGTCTGGGGATGGCTGCTTGGCCCGGTGGGAATGCTGCTGTCGGTACCGTTAACCAGCGTGTGTAAAATATGGATGGAGACCACCAGGGGCGGCAGTAAGTTAGCCATCCTGCTCGGGCCCGGGCGCCCCAAAAGCAGGCTACCGGGCTAGCCCTGCCGCTTCACCGGCCAGAAGATCGTCAGCACCCCGGCGACAATCAGCAGCACGCCCAGCAGCGATTGCCAGTGGAAAGGCTCATGCCAGCCGGGGAGCCAGATGGCGGCGGCCCATACCAGGATGTAGCTCAGGCTCAGCAGCGCGTAGGCTTTCGCCAGCGGCAGTTGATGCAGGGCGAAGTACCAGCAGACCATCGACAGCAGGTAACCCATAAGCCCGAACGCCAGGCCAAACGTGCCCGCCCGCAGATGCAGCAGATGGTTGAGGAAGGTAAATATCTCCGTCAGCGGCGGGAGCTCGACCATCGCGCTGCGCAGCAGCAGCTGCGCGCCGCTCGCCAGGCCGACGCTGAATAACGCCCAGATTAAGCCCATCAGATACGGCTCCCCAGAATAGCGATCCCAACGACGATGAGTCCCACGCCAAGCCAGTGGCGACGCGCGACCGGCTCGCGCCAGATCCCCCACGCCGCCAGCGTCACCCAGACGAAGTTCAGGCTCAGCATGGGATAGGCGATGCTGACCGGGATCGACTGCAGCACGCTAAGCCACAGCAGCATGCTGCAGCCGAGAGAGAGCAGCGCGAGTCCCAGCCAGCCAAGGATATGGTACCCGCGCCGCCCGGATTTGGACGGTCGGGTCGCCTGTTTCTGGCACAGCTGTCCGGCGCAGCTCAGCAGGCTGGCGAAAACCAGACAGATCCAGACGCTCATTGCGGCAGATACTGGATATACACCACGCGCCCAAGCTCGTAGGAGCTATCCGGTTTCGGTAGCGCTAAATCAGCCATACTTTCTCCTTTATCCATCAGCAGAACCAGCGAGACGGGGCCCTGTTGGCGGTGCGTCGCCAGCCAGTCAGCAAAATGGGCTTGATCGACAAACTGGTGCTGCGCGTCCGGCCAGGAGAGACCGTACTTCAGCTCGCCCTGCTTGTCGAACAGAATGATATCGCTGCGCTTGAGCTCCCACGACAGCCCGCCGGCGATACCGACGTTATTGGTCAACACGTAGCGGCTCGGGGTCAGCGATTCGCTGACGATATCCACCAGGAACTGCGGCTGCTTGCTGTCGATCACCCGATCCGGGATAGCGAAGCCCACCAGCAGCGCCAGCCCGAGCGGGCAGCAGGCGGCGAGGGTCCAGCGGCGGCCGTTGTCCTTCATCGCCAGCCAGCCCATCAGCGCCCAGCAGCCAAATATCAGCGCCGCCAGCAGGCACTTATAGAGCTCAATATGGCTCCATACCGGCTTGTGCATAAAGCCCCACGGCGAAACCACCAGCACGGCGACCAGGCCAATCAGGCCAAAGGCCAGGTTGATTGCGCCGTTAATTTTCAGCGCCTTCGCTCCCGCCTTCGCCGCGTCCAGCGCGTAGCGCGCCATCAGAATCGACAGGGGAGCAAAACAGGGCAGGATATAGGTGGGGAGTTTACCCTTAGCAATGCTGAAGAACAGGAACGGCATCGCCACCCATCCGAGCAAATAGAGCGCACCGCGCGACTCATCGCGTTCGGTCCAGCCGCGCTTGAGCGCACCCGGCAGCAGCGCCAGCCACGGCAGGCTGCCGGCAATCAGGAACGGAATGTAGTACCAGAACGGCGCTTTATGCTGGGCATCTTTTTCCGCGAAACGCTGGATATGCTCCACCCAGAAGAAGTAGCGCCAGAAGTCCGGCTCGCGTTTGGCGATGGCAAGACCCCACGGCAGCACCACCAGCGCGCAGACGCCCACCGCCAGCCAGCCGTAAGTCAACACTTCGCGCCAGCGCTTACGCGCAATCACCCACGGCAGTACCCCAACCACCGGCACCGCCAGCGCGAGGAAGCCTTTGGTCATCACCCCCATCCCGCAGGCCACGCCGAGTAAAACATAGCCGAGAATTTTGCCGCCGTGGCTTTGGGCCTGCGCCGCGCCCCAGAAGCTGCACATCGCCAGCGCCATCCACATGGTGATCATCGGGTCGAGCACCGCGTAGGTGCCGATACCGTAGACCAGAAGCGCGGTCAGGAAGATCGCCGGTGACAGGATCGCGACGCGTTTATCGCGGAAAAGACGCCATGCCAGCCAGGCGACCAGCAGCGCGGTGACGGTTATAGCGAAGACGGAACCGAAACGCACGCCAAAATTATTGTGGCCGAATAGCCACTGGCCGATGCTGTTGATCCAGTAGCCGGCAATAGGCTTTTCAAAGTAGCGCAGCCCGAGGAAATGCGGCACCACCCAGTCGCCGGTCGCCAGCATTTCGCGGCTGATCTCCGCGTAGCGGGTTTCATCAGGCTGCCAGAGCAGGCGGAAGTTGAGCGGCAATAAATAGTAGAGGACAAAAAGGGCGACCAGAGAGGCGCCATAGCGAATGCTTTTCATCAAACACCCGAATTGAGTAATTGTTCACGTCCAAGCCAGCCTTCCCGGCCGGCCAGTTCACCACGAACCACTTTACCTCGCGGCAGCACGCTAAAATCGGCGGGCAGCAGCTGGCTTAGCGGGCAAAACAGGATCTCTTCCTGTGCGGCCATGGTCAGCAGTTCATCAAACTGCTCCGCGAAGGCGATGCCTTCCACTTCGGCATGGATGGTATAGACCGGCGTCCCCGCGTCGCGATGGATGCAGTCCAGCAGATAGCGGTTGAAGCCCGCACTATCCACCGCGTTGCCCACCACTTCATCCCAGGTCGGCAAAGTTACCGGGATCTGCACGGTTCCCGGCGCGCCGTTCCCCAGCTGCGGCAGAAAAGGCCCGGTCCCCCGGCAGTCGCTGTTATAAAGGAAATCGAAAGCCTCTTTGGCTTTGATCACCCGCTGATCGGCACGCCAGCCGGCAACGGCGGAACAGGTTACCGGGCGACCGATAATCCGCTCCAGCTCCAGCAGCCCGCGTTCAACCTCCAGCGTCAACCTTTCCTGCGGCCAGACGCCGCTCCACGCCTGCCAGCTATAGTGATCCCAGGCGTGCAGGCCGACTTCATGCTCCTGCGCGGCGGCACGGATAACGTCCTCATTCCCGGCGCCGATCCTGCGCCCTGGCCAGGCGGTACCGGCCAGCAGGATATCCCAGCCGTACAGCGACGCGGCCTTTGAGCGCAGCATCTTCCACAGAAACTTCGGTTTTATCAGGCGCCAGATATGGCGCCCCATGTTGTCCGGCCCGACGCTGAAAAAGAAGCTTGCCTGAATCCCGTGCTGGCTCAGCAGAGCCAGCAGCCGCGGGACCCCGTCCCGCGTGCCGCGAAAGGTATCGACATCTATGCGTAAGCCGACCTGTTTCATGATTTTCCGCTGTCCGTCAGCTCAACCGTGCGCAGGAAGAAGTCCAGGGTGTGTTCCACGGTCTCTTCCATTTCCACCGTTGGCACCCAGTTCAGGCAGCGCTTCGCGTTGCGAATGCTCGGCTTACGATGTTCGACGTCCTGGTAGCCTTTACCGTAGTAATCGCTGCTTTCCACCTCGCGGAACCCGGCAAACGGCGGGAAGCGGTCGCGCAGCGGATGGCGTTCAAAGCAGGCCAACAGCATTTCCGCCAGCTCTTTGATACTCGCTTCGTTATCCGGGTTGCCGATGTTGATGATCTGCCCGTCGCAGCGGCCGTCTTTGTTCTCAATGATGCGGAACAGCGCTTCGATACCGTCGCTGATATCGGTAAAACAGCGCTTCTGCTTACCGCCCTCAATCAGCTTGATCGGCGAACCTTCAACCAGGTTCAGGATCAGCTGGGTGATGGCGCGAGAGCTGCCGATGCGCGCGGCGTTGAGGTTATCGAGGCGCGGCCCCATCCAGTTAAACGGACGGAACAGGGTAAACTTCAGGCCGTTCTTATCGCCGTAGGCCCAGACCACGCGGTCCAGCAGCTGCTTGGAGACCGAGTAGATCCAGCGCTGTTTGTTAATCGGCCCGACCACCAGATTGGAGGTATCTTCATCGAAGTTATTGTCGGTGCACATGCCGTACACTTCCGAGGTCGACGGGAAGATGATGCGCTTATCGTATTTCACGCAGTCGCGGATAATCTTCAGGTTCTCTTCGAAATCCAGCTCAAACACGCGCAGCGGGTTACGGGTATATTCGATTGGCGTGGCAATCGCCACCAGCGGCAGGACCACGTCGCACTTCTTAATGTGGTACTCGATCCACTCGGAGTGGATGCTGATATCGCCTTCAACGAAGTGGAAGCGCGGATTGTCGAGGAAGCGGCTGATAGCGTCGGAGCCAATGTCCAGGCCGTAAATTTCGTAGTTGTCGTCCTGCAGCAGACGCTCGGTCAGGTGGTTGCCGATAAAGCCGTTCACCCCGAGGATTAGCACGCGGGTACGGCGCTTAATTGCCACCACCGGTTTGCTGCTCAGCACCGCGCCGGCAACCAGGCCAAGCGCCTGCGCCAGCTGCGTACCCTGCATATAAACGCCGCGCTCGGTCTGCCCGGTAACGATTTCTAACGCCCCTTCCTGGCAGGCGACCACCAGCGGCGCAACGGAGATCACCGTCCCCGCTTTGGCGGCGGCCAGATCGTGGCGCACGCGGGATTTCCAGACGATAAACTTATTCGCGCCGGCGTAGCCGAACGCGCCCGGCCACGGATCGGAGACCGCACGGACGAGGTTGTGCAGCGTCTGGGCCGAGCGTTCCCAGTCGAGGCGACCGTCTTCCGGCGTACGGCGACCAACGTAAGTCGCCTGGCTTTCATCCTGGGCGCGCTCTTGGGTTTTGCCGTCGCGGATGGCGGGCAGCGCCTTAGCCAAAAGTTCCGACGCCGCGGAACAGAGCTTACGGTGCAGCGCCAGCGCCGCGTCATCCGCGCCGATCGCGACGCTTTTCTGCGCCACGATATTGCCGGCATCGGCGCGGTTAACCATACGGTGCAGCGTCACGCCGGTTTCGCTTTCGCCGTTCACCAGCACCCAGTTCAGCGGCGCGCGGCCGCGGTATTTTGGCAGCAGTGAACCATGCAGGTTAAAAGCCCCCTGCGGCGCAATATTCACAATGTCATCGCACAGCAGGTTGCGGTAGTAGAACGAGAACAGCACGTCCGGTTTAATCTCACGGATACGTTCGATCCACAGCGGATGATTCACATCTTCCGGCGCCCATACCGGGATGCCTTGCTCAGCGGCAATACGCGCCACGGAGCCAAAAAAATGGTTTTCGCCAGGGTTATCCGGATGGGTAAAAATAGCGGCGATGTCATAACCGGCATCCAGCAGAGACTGAATACCTGCACAACCCATATCGTGATAAGCGAAGACTACGGCTTTCATGAACGATCTTCCTCTTGAGATGCCGTTTCCGGCTGGCGAACAACACGTTGAATAAAGTAGCGGGGGCGGGCGCGGACATCGTTATAGATGCGGCCGATATACTCCCCGAGCAGGCCCATCCCGACGAACTGGGCGCCGATAAACATAAACAGCACCGCGAACAGCATGAACACCCCTTCCGCCGCCCACTGGGGACCAAACACCAGACGAAGCACCACCAGCATCAGGCCGAAGGCGAAGCCCAGCAGAGCGATGACGCTGCCGAACAGGCTCAGCAGGCGCAGCGGCGTGGTGGTCAGGCAGGTCACCAGGTCGTACATCAGGTTAATCAGGCGCATAAAGCTGTATTTGGAATCGCCGAATTCGCGCTCGGCGTGCATCACCGGGATCTCAACCGCCCGGCGGGCAAAAGTGTTCGCCAGAATCGGGATAAACGTACTGCGCTCATGGCAGTTGAGCATCGCGTCGATGATATGGCGGCGATAGGCGCGCAGCATGCAGCCATAGTCGCCCATCGCTTTACCGGTGGTGCGCTGGATCAGGCGGTTGATCATCTTCGAGGCGCTTTTACGGAAGAAGGTGTCCTGGCGGTTCTGGCGCACGGTACCGACCACGTCGTAGCCCTCGTCGGCCTTCTCGACCAGGCGCGGAATCTCTTCCGGCGGGTTTTGCAGGTCGGCATCAAGGGTAATGATCAGGTCGCCGGTAACGTGGCTGAAGCCCGCCATAATCGCCGAGTGCTGGCCATAGTTGCGGTTTAACAGGACCGCCACCACGTGGCTGCCTTCGGCCTCGGCGGCTTCGGTGAGCATTCGCGCCGAGTCATCGCTGCTGCCGTCGTCGACCAGCAGAATTTCATACTGGCGTCCGAGCGTCGCGCAGGCGGTGTCGGTGCGGCGGATAAGCTCCGGCAGGCTCTCCTGTTCGTTATACACAGGAATAACGACCGAGACCTTTTTCACGGGAGGGTAGCTAAACATATCAACGTCCTGACAGCTGGTGCAGTGCGGAAATGACCCGAGTGACATCGTCATCGGTCATATCCGGGAACAACGGAATGGAACAAATGCGCGCGCTGTTCCATTCCGTATGCGGTAATGAAACTTCAGGGAAACGCTCGCGGTAATACTTTTGCGTATGGGCCGCGCGGAAGTGCAGGCCGGTGCCAATACCCATGGCCTTCAGTCTTTCCATCAGCGCATCGCGGCTGATGCCGCAGGCGGCTTCGTCAACGCGGATAATAAACAGGTGCCAGGCGTGCTGATGCTCCCACGACGGCGCCACCAGCGGCCTGAAGGGCGTATCCGCCAGCTCGCGCAGATAGCGTTGCGCAATGGCGGCGCGGCGCTGATTGGCGTGGGCGAGCTTATCCAGCTGCACCAGCGCCAGCGCGGCGTTGATATCCGCGAGATTGTATTTAAAGCCCGGCGAAATCACCTCCGCCTGCGGGGCGCGGCCCAGGGTCTGGCGGTCATAAGCGTCAACGCCGAGGCCGTGGAACTTCAGGCTGCGAATGCGCGCGGCCAGTTCGTCATCGTCGGTCACCACCAGCCCGCCTTCGGCGCAGGTCATATTCTTGATCGCATGGAATGAGAAAATGGCGGTACCGCGCCAACCGACGTGGCGGCCTTTGTAGTACGTCCCCGCCGCGTGGGCGGCATCTTCAATCACCGGAATAGCGTGACGCTCGCCAATCGCGCGAATGGCGTCAATATCCGCCGGTGCGCCAGCATAGTGCACAGGGATAATTGCTTTGGTTCGCGGGGTGATTGCCGCTTCAACCGCTTCGGGGGTAATCATCAGGTTATCGGGATCGACATCGATCATCACCGGGGTCGCGCCGAGCAGGCAGATCATGTTCAGCGTGGAGACCCAGGTCTGGGAAGGGGTGATCACTTCATCGCCCGCACCGATACCCAGCCCCATCAGCGTGACGTGCATGCCGCCGGTCGCCGAACTGACGGCGATGGCGTGACGGTTGCCGGTTAACGTGCAGAACGCCTCTTCCAGCGCCTGATTTTTCGGTCCAGTGGTGATCCAGCCCGATTGCAAAACTTCACGCAGCGCAGCCAGCTCTGCGTCGCCCATCGACGGGCGCGAAAACGGCAAAAAATCGCTCATCATGTTCCTGTTCTGTGAATGACCCGCGAAAAACCGGGTCGATAAGAAATATCCTGCACCTGCTGACCTAAACAAAATGAAAATGAAAGCGAAATCAGCCCGATGGCGCATTTCATTATTTTGTATTCAGATGTTATTAAATTTAGTCAGATTTGCTTAGGATAATATTAAGAAATTAATATTAATTAGATATGCGTGATAATTTCGTTAAAAATCACTGATATAGAGTGAAGGTTATCGCAGAAAAAGGTGCTATGGCGTTCCCGCTGGACGGAGAAATAGCGGGAACGCATTGGTGAAAAGTAAACGGATGCTCAACCAGATTCTCAGAAACAGTCTTTAAACATGGTTCAGCAAATATAAAAAATCCAGTCGAATCACGAAACTATTTCAAAATAATTACAGGTTGGCAGGAAAGTTGTCAGGTAATTCGTTAGCAGGGCAATTAATCACTTCGTTATTATCCGCGCCGCACTCGCGCACAAAAGTGATGGTGGCAAACTCATCAATCACTTCTGTCGGATAAGCCGGACCGGCTTCACGATAAGAGACCATCAGCGGAATATGATCGTTCTGGAAGCAGACGGTTTTCTCCGGGTTATTCATTACCCAGCGCGGGAAAAAGATGGTGCCGTGAAACAGTTTATCGCCGAGGTTAACGATCAGGCTCACGTCGGTACCGGTCGGTTCGGTCCAGGAAATTTTGTAGATACTTTCGCCGACGCGAACGATGTAAGCCTGCTGATCTTTCACCCAACGATTCGCGACGATACCGCTGTGAATACGATAATCCAGGGTGGTGCCGTTTTTAACGTAAATTTCGTAGTTCCAGCCATTATCGTAGGTATAAACCAGATGTTTGCCGATAAAACCGCTCAGGTCATGTTTGTCGAATGTGCTCATAATCTGTTCTCCTCTGTTTGTTGAGAACAAGCATACTGCTTTAAAAAATGGATGAATAACGTTATGTTTGGATTAAACTCATTCACTTTTTAGATGGATTATGCACAAGACTACGCTGGAACAATGGGCGCTGCTGGAGAAAGTTGTCGAGCTGGGTAGCTTCGCGAAGGCGGCGGACGAGACCCACCGCAGCCAGTCGTCGGTGAGCTATAATCTCGCGCTGTTGCAGGAACGGCTGGGCGTCACGCTGCTGACGCCATCGGGCCGTCGTGCAGTGCTGACCCCGGCAGGCGAGCTGCTGCTCGGCCAGGTTAAGCCGCTGCTGCAGGCCTTCTCTTATGTCGAAACCCATGCCGCCACCCTGAGAGACGGCGCCCGGACCCGGCTGGATCTGGTGGTCGACAGCATTTTCCCACGCCAGCGGCTGTTCGCCATTCTGCGCCAGTTTCAACAGCGCTACCCGCAAACCCAGGTCAGGCTGACCGAAGTGCTGGAAAACGTTGAGGAAGAGCATCCGGCCCGCAGCGAGGCGGACG
>NZ_ALNJ01000135.1:0-110550 GCF_000293135.1 Klebsiella sp. OBRC7
GCAATTCCGTTGGGAAACCCAGCTCTTTTGCCTGTAAATAAAATCGCAGCCCCTGCTCGCGGCAATACATGGCGAGACGATTAAGGTAGATACAGCGCGCTCTCTGCTGGCTGGAAACGCTATCGTTATAGTGAAAAGGCGTATATCCCTTCGGGGACACCAGCTTACCAAAGAGATCTGCCTGCCCCACCACGATAGTATTAAAGCCATGCTGAGAGGCATACCTGACCAGATTGCATACCGATGACCAGTTCCATATATCCTGATTATTCAGTTCTAACGCCCGCGTCTCCCACATGGTTTTGCTCCTGGATCTCACCTTGCCTTGAACATAACGTAAGTCGTGAAAATCGTCTGTTTTTCTTCGCTATATACTGAAAGAAAACAGTCATACTTCTTTGACATAATTGGACATTCAGTGGCAAAGCTCGCCATAATGAAAAAGCAACATACATCTACCGGAGTGTGAGCTGTAATGGGCCAGGAAAAGCTATACATCGAAAAAGAACTCAGCTGGTTATCCTTTAACGAGCGCGTACTTCAGGAAGCGGCGGACAAAAGCAACCCGCTGATCGAGCGCATGCGCTTTTTAGGGATTTACTCCAATAACCTCGATGAATTTTATAAAGTGCGCTTTGCCGAGCTGAAGCGTCGCATCATCATCAGCGAAGAACAAGGCAGTACCGCGCACTCTCGCCATCTGCTGGGCAAAATTCAGGCCCGCGTGCTCAAGGCCGATCAGGAGTTTGACGGCTTATACAACGAGCTGCTGCTGGAAATGGCGCGTAACCAGATTTTCCTGATCAACGAACGCCAGCTCTCCGTCAACCAGCAGTCCTGGCTGCGTAACTACTTCAAGCTGTATCTTCGTCAGCACATCACGCCAATCCTGATTAACCGCGAAACGGATCTGGTGCAGTTCCTGAAGGATGATTACACCTACCTGGCCGTCGAGATTATTCGCGGGGATACCATCAATTACGCGCTGCTTGAAATTCCGTCAGACAAGGTGCCGCGTTTTGTGAACCTGCCGCCGGAAGCGCCTCGCCGCCGCAAGCCGATGATTTTGTTAGATAACATCCTGCGCTACTGCCTGGATGATATCTTCAAGGGCTTTTTTGATTACGACGCGCTGAACGCCTACTCGATGAAAATGACCCGCGACGCCGAATACGATCTGGTGCACGAGATGGAATCGAGCCTGATGGAGCTGATGTCCTCCAGCCTGAAACAGCGTCTGACCGCCGAGCCGGTGCGCTTCGTTTATCAGCGAGATATGCCCGACGCGATGGTCGAAATGCTGCGCGATAAGCTCTCCATCTCCAACTACGATTCGATGCTGCCGGGCGGTCGTTACCACAACTTTAAAGACTTTATCGGCTTCCCGAACGTCGGCAAAGCCAATCTGGTCAACAAACCGATGCCGCGTCTGCGTCATCTATGGTTTGATAAATTCCGCAACGGCTTTGACGCAATCCGCGAACGCGACGTGCTGCTTTACTACCCGTACCATACGTTTGAACACGTCCTTGAACTGCTGCGCCAGGCCTCTTTCGACCCAAGCGTGCTGGCTATCAAAATCAACATCTACCGCGTCGCGAAAGATTCACGGATTATCGACTCGATGATTCACGCCGCCCACAACGGTAAGAAAGTGACGGTCGTCGTGGAGCTACAGGCGCGTTTCGATGAAGAAGCCAATATTCATTGGGCTAAACGCCTGACCGAAGCCGGCGTGCACGTTATCTTCTCCGCGCCGGGCCTCAAGATCCACGCCAAGCTGTTCCTGGTTTCGCGCAAAGAGGGCGATGAAGTCGTGCGCTATGCGCATATCGGCACCGGCAATTTCAACGAAAAAACCGCGCGTCTTTACACCGACTACTCGCTGCTGACCGCCGATGCGCGCATCACCAATGAAGTCCGCCGGGTATTTAACTTTATTGAAAACCCCTACCGCCCGGTCAGCTTCGATTATCTGCTGGTGTCGCCGCAAAACTCGCGTCGCCTGCTTTATGAGATGATCGATCGTGAAATCGCCAACGCGCAAAATGGTCAGCCGTCGGGCATCATGCTGAAGCTGAACAACCTGGTCGATAAGGGGCTGGTCGATCGTCTCTACGCCGCTTCCAGCTCCGGCGTGCCGGTTAATTTGCTTATTCGCGGTATGTGCTCGCTAATCCCCGGTCTGGAAGGAATCAGCGAAAATATTCGCGTGACCAGCATTGTTGACCGTTTCCTTGAGCATGACCGCGTTTATTGCTTTGAAAACGGCGGCGATAAGCAGGTTTGGCTATCGTCCGCGGACTGGATGACGCGCAATATTGACTATCGTATCGAAGTGGCCGCGCCGCTGCTGGATCCGCGCCTGAAACAACGGGTGCTGGATATTTTCGATCTCCTCTTCAACGATACGGTGAAAGCACGCTATCTTGATAAAGAACTGAGTAATCGCTACGTGCCGCGCGGCAATCGCCGCAAAGTGCGCGCACAGATGGCGATATACGACTACCTCAAATCACTTGAACAGCCCGACTAACCTATGCCAATAAACGAAAATGCCCCTCGGCCGCAGGAGTTCGCTGCGGTCGACCTCGGTTCGAACAGTTTTCATATGGTGATCGCCCGTGTCGTTGACGGGGCAATGCAGATCATCGGTCGTCTGAAACAGCGCGTACATCTGGCCGACGGTCTGGATGAAAACTCTGTACTGAGCGAAGAGGCTATTGCGCGCGGGCTGAACTGCCTGTCGCTGTTCGCCGAGCGCCTGCAGGGTTTTGACCCATCAAGCGTCTGTATCGTCGGCACGCACACGCTGCGCCAGGCGACAAACGCCGCAGAGTTCCTGAAGCGCGCGGAGCAGGTCATCCCCTACCCGATCGAAATCATTCCCGGCAACGAAGAAGCGCGTCTGATTTTTATGGGCGTGGAGCACACGCAGCCGGAGCGAGGCCGTAAGCTGGTCATTGATATCGGCGGCGGCTCTACCGAGCTGGTTATCGGCGAGGATTTCGAGCCTCGCCTGGTGGAAAGCCGTCGTATGGGCTGCGTGAGCTTCTCTCAGGCCTACTTTGCTGGCGGCGTCATCAACAAAGAGAATTTCCAGCGCGCGCGTCTTTCCGCTGTGCAGAAGCTGGAAACTCTGGCCTGGCAGTTCCGCATCCAGGGGTGGAACGTCGCCCTGGGCGCATCGGGCACCATAAAAGCCGCTCACGAAGTGCTGGTGGCCATGGGCGAGAAAGACGGGTTCATCACTCCCGAGCGCCTCGAGATGCTGGTCGAAGAGCTGCTGAAGTATAAAAACTTCGACTCGCTGAGCCTGCCCGGACTGTCTGAAGATCGGAAAGCCGTTTTTGCGCCCGGTCTTGCTATCCTGTGCGGGGTATTTGACGCGCTGGCGATTAAAGAGCTGCGCTTATCCGACGGCGCGCTGCGCGAAGGCGTACTGTACGAGATGGAAGGACGTTTCCGTCACCAGGATATCCGTAGCCGCACCGCGCAGAGCCTGGCGAACCAGTACAATATCGATCGCGAGCAGGCGCGTCGGGTGCTGGAGACCACCACGCATATTTATGAGCAATGGCAGGAGCAGAACCCCAAGCTCGCGAACCCCCATCTGGCGGCGCTGCTGAAATGGGCAACCATGCTGCATGAAGTCGGCTTAAATATTAACCACAGCGGCATGCACCGTCATTCGGCTTATATCCTGCAAAACAGCGATCTGCCGGGCTTTAATCAGGAACAGCAAATGCTGATGGCCACCTTAGTTCGCTATCACCGTAAAGCGATTAAGCTGGATGATTTACCGCGATTCACACTGTTTAAGAAGAAGCAGTTTCTGCCGTTAATTCAGCTGCTGCGCCTTGGCGTGCTGCTGAATAACCAGCGTCAGGCAACGACAACGCCGCCGAGCCTTACGCTGAAAACCGAGGCAAACCACTGGACGCTGACCTTCCCGCACGACTGGTTTAGCCAGAATGCGCTGGTGCTGCTCGACCTGGAAAAAGAGCAGGAATACTGGGAAGGGGTGCCTGACTGGTGGCTGAAAATCAGCGAGGAAGAGAAGCCTGACGCGGCAAGCTAGTTTCGCGCATATGGGCCGGGCATCCGGCCCATTCGCTTATCAATCCTCAACCAGCGCCTCAAGCGGGGCCGGTTTGCCGATATCATAGCCCTGCATATAATCAATCCCCAGCGAAACCACAGCCTGCCGAATCTCGGGCGTTTCGACATATTCGGCCACCACCTGCATATTTTTCATCCTCGCCAGAAGGCAAATAGAGGCAACGGCCTGATAGTCCAGACTGCTGGTCACCAGATTACGGATAAAACTACCGTCGATTTTCAGCAGATCCGCATTCATCGTTTTCAGCCGCGCGTAGCTGGCATAGCCGGTGCCAAAGTCATCAATCGCTACCCGACAGCCCAGCTCCTGGAGCTGTGCCAGGGTTTTTCGTGCTTGTTCAGGATTAGTCAGTGAATGGTTCTCAGTCAGCTCAAAAATAATCTGCCAGGGTTCGATGTCATAATGCTCAAGCAGCGTTTTTACCTGCTGATGGAAGTGGCTGTTACTCACTGAAAAAGGTGAGATATTTATCGCCAGACGCATTCCAGGAAGATTTTTACGCCGCTTGTCCATAAAGATGAGCGTATGTTCAAGAACCCAGCTATCGATGCGCGCCGACAGCCCAAACTCGTGCGCCACCGGTAAAAAGGTATCCGGCATGATGATTTCATCGTCGTCGTTCAGCATCCTGAGCAGCACTTCATGGTAGCTATCTCCCCGAATGCCGACAATCGGCTGCGCCATCAGTATGAAACGATCCTGCTCCAGCGCCTTCACCAGCTGATTCATTATGGTGACTTTGTCTTTCAGCTCCTGCTGCATATTGATGGCTCCGCGGCGCTGTAAATTTTCTGGACTGCCGGTCGCGAGGGAAAGGTCGGCCGCGCTGCTGAGCTCACCCAGCAGTAAATGCAGATGAATCACCGGGGAGCGCACGTTGCAATAGCTAAATCCCACGGGCGGCTGCAGCGGCATACCGTTCCAGACAAAGCGAAACTTTTTGAACTGTTCAAACAGCAGAGGGACTCGCTGCTGATAGTCTTCACTGTTCAGATGGACCACCAGCTCATGCCCGGCCATCTGATAGATATCCTCCCCGGGCTGCAATAGATCGCCAAGCGACTCGGCCAGCAGTTGCTTGTACTGAATGCGCAACAGAACGCCGTAATGGCGGCCCAATATTTCCAGCTCGGGAATGCGTAAGAAGCACAGCACTGACCAGGAGGATTTATTTAACGCCCGGCTCAGCGCGCGGATATTGGGCAAGCGTACAACCGGATCAATAAAGGCCATCCGCCGCATCCGCGCATAAAAAATTCGCTGCTGCGTCGCCAGCATCGCCATATAGGCGATAATAAATGAAAACACCAGATAGCTGGAAGAGGTAATAGCCAGCTGATTACTGTAAATCGGTGACTGCGGGAGATATTGATAATGAAAGTGGATAATAACAATTAAAACAGGGGACCAGACTAATGAAATGAAGCGATAGCCAAAGCGCATCGCCCCCCACAGCATCACCGGCATAAGCAAGGACAAGGTATAATTTGTACTAAAAATAGTGCTTGTACTACTCAGCGGCATTAATAGCAGTACTAATAAAACTAACAGCACTGCCGCCCATAAAATAAACTCTAAGGGCTTTATTTTCGGGTCAATCTGCAGGCGAACCTGAGAAACAAAACCCCGAATATAGAGCGGGTTGCGGATCATTCGAATAATAAAGTAGCATAGCGGCACGCCGGTAAGGCATCCGGCCATCAGGGCCTGGAAGGTGATAAGCGAACGCAAACTTAAAGGGTTGACCTCAATCAACCCGGTCGCGCGAGGATGAATTCCCAAATATTCAGCGATTTGGGAAAGGATAAGAAAGATCAGCGATGGCAGCAACATTTGCCAGAACAATCGCTGAGGCATCAGTCGCACATTACCATGCGAGATTTGCTGCCTTCGCGGGACAAAAACGCGATACCCACCCCAGCAAAGAACGGTCGGAATAAGAAAATGGAAAATCACGCCGATGGAATCTTCCAGCGTCATGCCGCGCGTGATGGAAAGCAGCAAACCGACAACGATCCCCGGTAAAGCAGCCCAGCCGAAAAACAGCATCAGGCTCAGCACTAACGCCAGAGGTAAATAGTAAAGATAAACTTCATTACCATTCAGTACGGCAACGGTGTTCGCCCATCTTGCCAGGGGGAGTAAAAGGATGGGTAAGATGAGCGGCAGCGACCACCATTTATCCCGATATCGTCTGTAAAGTTTAATAATGTTCATAGATGCTCTACGGATAACCCTAAATCCTGCAGGGTATATTCAGGCAGGCATCCAACCAACCGTCATAATCGCGCAAGGAATAACAACGCGGAACTGGCTGGTGATTTTAGTTGTCGGTGAAAATAGACGATTGATATAAATCAAAAAATCACGTCGCTAATATTAATAATGTCTTTTTTTTAACATCAATTTGCTATAAGCAGAAAGCATGTAAATACGAGGATTATCTTATATAACATATATTAATGTTTTACCCCTGGGATTTTTACATCCTCATCAATTGACCCTTCCGCGTTACTGTGCCTTAATACGCACATCGCCCATCCTTTGGGTATACTTTAAGGAACCTTTTGTGAGTCAGGCACCCAGTATGCGTAAACGACATCGATTTAACCGTCGCATGACCCGTATCGTACTGCTTATCAGCTTTATCTTCTTCTTTGGACGCTTTGTCTACTCATCCATCGGTGCCTGGTACCACCATCAGGACAAAAAGCAATCTCAGCAATCCACTATCACCGTTGAACCTTCAGATCCGCTAAAAACGCCAGTACAAAAATAAGCGCGGTACGTTGTTCAGCAGCCGGCCTGAGAGAGCAAACGCAGCACTTCAGCGATGCCTTTGCTGATGATTTTATCCTGCCGCATGACGATGCCTAACTGCCGATACAGACGCGGAGTCAACGATTGTACGTTCAGGCCGACGCGATCCTGCGGATCCTCTACCGCCATACGCGGCACGATGCTGTATCCCAGTCCCGCGCGCACCATGCGCTTAATCGCCTCAATGCTGCCTAACTGCATGACTGGCACGACCATCATTCCATTATGGCGAAACCAGCCGTCAATCAGCTCCCGGGTTCCGCTACCCGCTTCAAAAGCAATTAGCGGCAATGATTGCAGAACCTCTGGCGTCAGCAGCGAGGGCGGGTCGTCCTGAGCATCGCTAAAAATACCGACAAACTCCTCATCTAAAACCGGCGTCACCGCCAGGCTGCGTCCGTTCGCCGGAAGCGTACAAAGGCCCAGATCAAGCCGGTTCTCCTCGATAGCCCGAACCACTTCCAGGGTATTGCCAACCGTGACCCTCACCGTCAGCAGAGGATGATCCTGATGCAGCGTCTGCAGCAGCGGCGGTAAGAGGTGGATACAGGCGGTCGCCCCGGTACCCAACGTTATCGAGCCGCTGATGTCTCGATTGAATTCGCTAACCGATTGCACTGCCGCGCCCACCGCCAGTTCAATCCGCTCGCTGTGCGCCAGAAGGGCGATACCGGCCGCCGTCGCTTTGATGCCTCGTCCTGTTCGCTCAAGCAGTCTGGTCTGCAGAAATTGTTCCAGCTGACGTACCTGCAGACTTACCGCAGGCTGCGACAGCCCCAGCAGGTCAGCTGCGGCGGAAAAGCTTCCGCGCTGTACCACCAGGCGGAACGTCGCCAGATTTCCCAGATTGAGCGTCATCATCACAAAGTTTCTCTTATAAGGGTCATAAATGGATCGGCCTGCCTCCACAATAGCGTGCAGAGTATGCTGCCGACAACAGCGTAACAAAATGGACGATCATGAAAACATCTGCAAAACCACTCTCCGCGCCGGGCGCTGTCACGCTTGCCGCCGGGTGCAACCAGCTAATTAACTGGGGAATCTCATTTTATATGCCCGGCACTTTCGCCAGAGCTATTGCTCAGGAGACCGGCTGGGCCGCAACGGAAATCTACTTTGGCCTGACTATCGCCATGCTGATGATGGCGATGCTCTCCCCGTTTGTCGCCCGGCTACTGGCCCGCTTTGGGGGCCAACGGGTGGTGGTCACGGGGACTCTGATGATTTCAGCGGGCTGCCTGATAATGGCTTACGTCCAGAGTCTGCCGGGCTGGTTAGCCACCTGGGTCCTGACCGGCGCCGGGATGCGTCTGGCGCTCTACGACGCGCTGTTCGCCGCGCTGGTGAATATCTATGGGCAAAGCGCCAGATTAACTATCTCACGCGTGACGCTGGCCGGCGGCCTGGCTTCGGCTCTGTTCTGGCCGCTCGGCGCCGGGTTGTTGACGCAGATGGACTGGCGGCATGCGCTGCTGATCTATGCCTTGTTTGGCCTGCTCAGCGCGATGCTGCTGTGGAAAATGCCAAATCATCGACTGCCGTCAACGAAACGGATAATGCAACGCCAGCGGCTCACCCACCGCGATAAACGCCCTGCCCTCCTGTACGCGTCGCTGATTGCGCTGGTTACCTTTGTTTCCAACGGTACCTCGACGCATCTCCCCGAGTATATCGCCAGCGTCGGGCTTCCTGTCGCGGTGGGAATGCTGTGGGGGATTGGGCAAACCGGCGCGCGCTTTCTCGAAGTGGCTTCCGGTTCTGTCCTTACGCCGTTGCGGCTAACGATACTGACTACCCTGGTGATGCCGCTCTGCTTTGCGCTCGGCCTGAGCGGGCCATATCTGTCGTGGGCGGCCGGCGGATTTGTGCTGGGTTACGGCGCGATCAACGGCCTGACGACCGTATTTAAAGCCACTCTGCCGCTGCAGCTTTTTGCCGCCGAGGATTATGCACGGCGAACCGGTATTCTGTTGATTCCCGCGCAGCTGCTGGCCGCCGCCTCGCCGTTTGCCTACGCGTGGCTGAATGATCATCTCGGGATAAGGGGCAGTTTAGCGATTTCCGCAGCGCTGGCCCTGGTGGTGGCAGCTCTGGCGATGGCCATTGCATGGTGTCAGCGGGAGAATACGCCAGCGGCGATTGACGAACCGGGCTGACAGCAGATACCCGGTGTATGGGTATTTATTGTCTCAGAGAACGCCGTAATCCGGCGATATTGTTAAGAAAAATGCCATTAATGACGTCAATCATTAATGGCATTATTTTTATTCAATTAACGCAAAGAATAAAGTTTATTCCCACTCAATGGTCGCTGGCGGCTTACCGCTGATGTCGTACACCACTCGGGAAATACCGTTGACTTCATTGATGATGCGGTTGGATACACGGCCGAGGAAATCGTACGGCAGATGCGCCCAGTGAGCGGTCATAAAGTCGATGGTTTCAACCGCACGCAGGGAAACGACCCAGTCGTACTTACGGCCATCGCCCATGACGCCGACGGAACGGACGGGCAGGAATACGGTGAACGCCTGGCTCACTTTGTTGTACAGGTCGGCTTTGTGCAGCTCTTCAATGAAGATTGCATCCGCGCGGCGCAGCAGGTCGCAGTACTCTTTCTTCACTTCACCCAGCACGCGCACGCCCAGACCCGGCCCCGGGAACGGGTGGCGGTACAGCATATCGTACGGCAGACCCAGTTCGAGGCCAATCTTACGCACTTCATCTTTGAACAGCTCGCGCAGCGGTTCAACGAGGCCCATCTTCATCTCTTTCGGCAGGCCGCCCACGTTGTGGTGAGATTTGATGACGTGCGCTTTACCGGTTGCGGAAGCAGCGGACTCGATGACGTCAGGGTAGATGGTCCCTTGCGCCAGCCATTTCACGTCTTCCAGCTTCAGCGCTTCTTCGTCAAACACTTCAACGAACACGCGACCGATGATTTTACGCTTCGCTTCCGGATCGTTTTCGCCCGCCAGCGCAGCCAGGAAACGCGCCTCGCCTTCGACGTGAACGATGTTCAGGCCGAAGCGATCGCCAAACATATCCATAACCTGCTGGGCTTCATTCAGACGCAGCAGACCGTTATCCACAAAGACGCAGGTCAGGTTTTTGCCGATGGCGCGGTGCAGCAGCATGGCGGTGACGGAGGAATCCACGCCGCCGGACAGGCCGAGGATCACTTTATCATCGCCAACCTGCTGACGAATGCGCTCAATAGCATCGTCGATAATTTTGGCCGGGGTCCACAGCGCTTCACACTGGCAGATATCGCGTACGAAACGCTCCAGCATGCGCAGACCCTGACGGGTGTGGGTGACTTCCGGGTGGAACTGTACGCCGTAGAAACGCTTCTCTTCGTTAGCCATAATGGCGAACGGGCAGGTTTCGGTGCTGGCAACGGTGACGAAGTCAGACGGGATGGCGGTGACTTTGTCGCCGTGGCTCATCCAGACGTCCAGCATCGGCTTACCGTCCGCGCTCAGCGCATCTTCGATACCGTGAATCAGGGCGCTATCGGTCTGCACTTCAACCTGCGCATAGCCGAACTCACGTTCATTAGAGGCTTCAACGTGGCCGCCCAGCTGCATCGCCATGGTCTGCATGCCGTAGCATACGCCGAATACCGGCACGCCGGCTTCAAAGACATACTGCGGCGCGCGCGGGCTGTTATCTTCGGTGGTGCTTTCCGGGCCGCCGGAAAGAATAATGCCGTTAGGATTAAACTCACGAATTTGAGCTTCAGTCACGTCCCATGCCCACAGTTCACAGTAGACACCTAATTCACGAACGCGACGCGCAACCAGCTGGGTGTACTGAGAACCGAAGTCCAGGATAAGAATACGATGTTTATGAATGTTATCCGTCATTGACGATAATTCCGAGGCAAGTGATACAGGTTAAATAAATCGCCCGGCGCGTGGCCGGGCGATGAAAATCAGGAGCCCATGCGGTAGTTCGGGGATTCCTTGGTGATAGTCACGTCGTGAACGTGGCTCTCCTGGATACCCGCGCCGCTGATGCGCACGAATTCCGCTTTGGTCCGCAAGGTGTCGATGGTACCACAACCGGTCAAGCCCATACAGGAGCGCAGGCCGCCCATCTGCTGGTGAATGATCTCTTTCAGGCGGCCTTTATAGGCGACGCGGCCTTCGATACCTTCCGGTACCAGTTTGTCGGCGGCGTTATCGGTCTGGAAGTAGCGATCGGAGGAACCTTTAGACATCGCGCCAAGGGAACCCATACCGCGGTAAGATTTGTACGAACGGCCCTGGTAGAGTTCGATTTCACCCGGGGATTCTTCAGTACCGGCCAGCATTGAGCCAACCATGACGGCGGCTGCGCCCGCGGCAATCGCTTTCGCAATATCGCCGGAGAAACGAATACCGCCGTCGGCGATAACCGGGATACCGGTGCCTTCCAGCGCTGCAACCGCGTCAGAAACGGCGGTGATCTGCGGAACGCCCACGCCGGTCACGATACGAGTCGTACAGATGGAGCCAGGGCCGATACCCACTTTCACCGCGCTGCAGCCGGCTTCCGCCAGCGCACGTGCACCCGCGCCGGTCGCCACGTTGCCGCCGATGATTTGCAGGTCAGGATACTTCGCACGGGTATCGCGGATACGCTGCAATACGCCTTCAGAGTGGCCGTGAGAGGAGTCGATCAGCAGAATATCTACGCCCGCGGCAACCAGCGCATCCACGCGCTCTTCGTTACCGGCGCCCGCACCCACCGCCGCACCGACGCGCAGGCGACCCTGCTCATCTTTACAGGCGTTCGGTTTACGCTCCGCTTTCTGGAAATCTTTAACGGTGATCATGCCGAGAAGATGGAAGCTGTCATCCACAACCAGCGCTTTCTCAACGCGTTTTTCATGCATTTTGGCAAAAACCACTTCGCGGCTTTCGCCTTCGCGAACGGTCACCAGACGCTCTTTCGGCGTCATATAAACGCTCACCGGCTGATTCAGGTCGGTGACGAAACGCACGTCGCGACCGGTGATGATGCCGACCAGCTCATTGTCTTCGGTCACCACCGGATAGCCAGCAAAACCGTTGCGTTCAGTCAGCTCTTTCACTTCGCGCAGGGTGGTGGTCGGCAGGACGGTCTGCGGGTCGGTAACCACGCCGGACTCATGCTTCTTCACGCGCTTAACTTCTTCCGCCTGGCGCTCGATGGACATGTTTTTATGAATAAAGCCGATGCCGCCTTCCTGTGCCAGGGCAATTGCCAGACGCGCTTCCGTCACGGTATCCATTGCAGCAGAGAGCATTGGAATATTCAGACGAATGGTTTTCGTCAGCTGAGTGCTGAGATCGGCGGTATTTGGCAGAACGGTTGAATGAGCGGGAACGAGGAGGACGTCGTCAAACGTCAGGGCTTCTTTAGCGATACGTAGCATGGGCAATATCTCGACCAGGGTGGATAAATATTGCCGTGGCATTATACAGAGCGTAACCGATTGCATCTACCCTTTTTTGCAAATAATACTTGCGATCCCCTCCCAGCAGGTTACTATCGACTGAATAACCTGCTGATTTAGAATTTGATCTTGCTCACATGTTGCCATCTCAATCCCCCTCAATTTACACGGTTAGCCGCCTTAATCAGTCGGTTCGACTGCTGCTTGAGCGTGAAATGGGTCAGGTATGGATCAGCGGCGAGATTTCCAATTTCAGCCAGCCCTCTTCCGGCCACTGGTACTTCACCCTAAAAGACGATAACGCCCAGGTGCGCTGCGCGATGTTCCGCAACAGCAACCGCCGCGTGACGTTCCGTCCGCAGCACGGGCAGCAGGTGCTGGTCCGCGCCAATATCACGCTGTACGAGCCGCGCGGCGATTATCAGATCATCGTGGAAAGCATGCAGCCTGCGGGCGAAGGTCTCCTGCAGCAGAAGTATGAACAGCTCAAGACCGCGCTGGCGGCGGAAGGCTTGTTCGATCAGCAGCATAAAAAAACGCTCCCCTCTCCCGCGCACTGCGTCGGCGTCATCACCTCTAAAACCGGCGCTGCGCTGCACGATATTTTACACGTGCTCAAGCGCCGCGATCCTTCCCTGCCGGTGATTATTTACCCGACCGCCGTCCAGGGAGAAGATGCGCCGGGGCAGATCGTTCGCGCGATTGAGCTGGCCAACGCGCGCCAGGAGTGCGACGTGCTGATTGTCGGGCGCGGCGGCGGTTCGCTGGAAGATTTATGGAGCTTTAACGATGAGCGAGTGGCGCGGGCGATTTTTGCCAGCCCTATTGCCATCGTCAGCGCCGTAGGCCATGAGACTGACGTCACTATCGCCGATTTTGTCGCCGACCTGCGCGCCCCGACGCCCTCCGCGGCGGCAGAAATGGTCAGCCGCAACCAGCAGGAGCTGCTGCGCCAGCTCCAGTCCGGGCAGCAGCGCCTTGAAATGGCGATGGACTACTTCCTTGCCAACCGCCATCGTCGCTTTACCCAGGTTTTTCACCGTCTGCAGCAGCAGCATCCTCAGCTGCGGCTGGCCCGTCAGCAAACGGAGCTTGAAAGATTGCGTCAGCGCATGCGTTTCGCTCTTGAGACGCAGATAAAGCGCGCCGACCAGCGCCAGCAGCGCGCCGCGCAGCGCCTGAATCAACAAAATCCGCAGCCGCGCATTCACCGCGTCCAGAGCCGTATTCAACAGCTGGAATACCGGCTGGCGGAAAACATCCGCGCGCGTCTTGGCGAACAACGTGAACGCTTCGGTAATATGGTCACGCATCTGGAAGCCGTCAGCCCGCTGGCGACGCTCGCCCGCGGCTATAGCGTCACTTCCGCCAGCGACGGTAAGGTGCTGAAACAAACGAAACAGGTGCGCGAGGGAGACGTTCTCACTACCCGTCTGAACGATGGCTGGGTAGAGAGCGAAGTGAAGAACATCACGCCGGTGAAGAAAACCCGTTCCCGCAAAAAAGCCGGATAAGCCTGCCATTTCGAGCGAGGATAACTATACTGCTGTCATGCCCTTTTTAAACGGTTCTATCCGGCTAAGGAGCGTGATATGCCAGATGCTTATCCTCGTTATGTGATTCCGCCCTACATTTTACGCCGCATTGTCGATCGTGGTTCCCTTCAGCAGCAGCGCTGCGCGCAGAATACCCTCAGCCACGTTCAGACCCTGATGGCGCACGTTCCGGGGCGCCCTGCCGCGCCCCACGTCACCACGCCGGGCCTGCTTGAACGCGATATTTATGATGCCGGGCAGACCCAGGATCTGCCGGGTACCCAGGTCCGTTTTGAGGGACAGCCCTCCAACGGCGACGTTGCCGTTGATGAAGCCTATGACTATCTCGGCATCACCCATGATTTTTTCTGGAAGAGCTACCAGCGTGATTCGCTGGATAACCGCGGATTAAAGCTCACCGGCAGCGTCCACTATGGTCACGAATATCAAAACGCGTTCTGGAACGGTCAACAAATGGTGTTTGGCGACGGGGATGGCGAGATTTTTAATCGTTTTACTATCGCCATTGACGTGGTGGCGCACGAACTAAGCCACGGCGTGACGGAGAGCGAAGCCGGTCTCATCTATTTCGAACAATCCGGCGCGCTGAACGAATCACTTTCCGATGTTTTCGGTTCGCTGGTCAAACAGTATCAGCGCCAGCAGACGGCAGACAAAGCGGACTGGATCATTGGCGAGGGGCTACTCGCGAAAGGCATCCACGGTAAAGGTCTGCGCTCTATGTCGCAGCCTGGCACCGCTTATGATGACCCTATCCTTGGCAAAGACCCGCAGCCCGCGCATATGAAAGATTTTGTTCATACCCAGCAGGATAACGGCGGCGTGCATATCAATTCCGGCATTCCTAATCACGCCTTTTATCTCGCCGCCAGCGCCCTCGGCGGTTTTGCATGGGAGAAAGCGGGATACGCCTGGTACGACGCGGTGTGCGATCAATCTCTGGCAAAAGACGCCGATTTCTTAGCCTTTGCGAGGCTGACAATTCGCCACGGCGAGAAACGCTCTGGCAAAGAGACCGCAGAGGCGATTACTCAGGCCTGGGAGCGGGTCGGAGTGGTGCTATGAATCTTGCCGATCTTAGCGATGATGCGGTGATTGAGCTGGCGCGCGAGGGTGGCGTTGCCTGGATCCCTGCGCTCAGCGGGATGCGTAAGATCGTCGTGGCGAAGCTCAACGAGCAACAGAAGCAGCGGATCGCGACGATCCTCCAACAGTCGCTCCCACTGGGCAAGCCGCCGGGCCAGCCCGACTCACCTGGCCGGGGCGACCAGCGTTTTTTTCGCATTCAGATCGTCAGCGAACAGCACTACCACAGCCTGATTATTCTCATCCCGGAGGATCGTGCGCCAGATTCACTGGTTGAACTCTGGCGCGACGGTGAAGGCTGCGTCAGCGATAAAGATTAAATCGGCACAAACTCGACGCGTTTCTTCGAAATCAGCCCGTGGCCATTCTGGCAAAAATAATCCACCGCGCCGCAGGCTTTTAACACATCCAGCGGCTTGTGGCAGTCCGGGCAGCGGGCTTCGACAACATACTCTTTCGCACAACGCTCACAGCGGGCGCTATTGCCCTGCACAGCAAGCTGCGCATGGCACACGGGGCAATCAAATTCCATGGTGACTCCTGACGACGGGTTTATCGCTTTATTTTATCACGGTTGCACAATCTGTGGCTGCTGCCACTCATTAGCCTGCGGCAGGTTATTCGCCCCAGGCGGTCCGCCACCTTTGATTTTATTCACCCTGCATACTGAATCGGGACTGAGCAAAAGCATCATAGACCTGCTTATCGGTAAACGGCGGAAAAGTGGCCCGTTTAGCGGCATCAACCAGCGCGGCACAATAGGCTTTATGACCTTCACTCGTTGTCACGCTATTCAGTTTCCCCTCATCGCTAAATCTCAGATGTATTATGCATTTTTTTCCCGTCCAGCCGTAGCGATTGGATAACCGGGAATCAATAGACTCTTTTATCGCTCTCGCCTGTTTGCCATATTTATCGTCATCGCTGAAGCGTCCGGAGCTACAGCTCCCAAGCGCTGATGTTTTATGACAGTCAGAAGGATGAAACGGCGTACAGCTGCTGGCTAAAATAACCAAACCGACCATCACTATTGTTTTTTTCATATCCTGCCCCATCGTTTGACACGATTCTCCCTACGCTCATTTACTGCGTTATACTTTAGCGAAAAGGGACGCCGCTGCTTTGAATACTGCCGGGCTGGTTTGGCGCTGGCACCTCTACACAAGGCGGCCCCGGCATGAAATGAATGGTAATGATGTTATTGCTGGAAGGCTTCCCTTTGACGTATCGCCATTTTTCCATTGCGGCCCTGACTTCATTATCAAACATTCCGGAAGGATCGGAGCTTAATAACCGAACGTGAGTCACCCGCCCATTCTCATCAACGTCAAATTGCGCTTTAACCTGACCCGGTATCCCTTTTTTTTCGGCTTTCGCGGGATAAGCAGGCTTAACGCGTGGTTCAATCGGTTGTGATTCAGCGGCACAGGCTATGGGAATAAGAAACAGCATCAGGAGGGTTAAAAAGCGTTTCATTCAGACCTCATTGTCACAAAAAATATTTATCCTCCCTGGTTTTTCTCACATTTATAACCTGGCCTCAAGCGAGTTTATTATTATGCTCATGTACAATGGCGATAATAAAAAAAGCCCGGCGGATGCGGGCTTTAGGTTTTGATGCTGGCAAATAGCTTATTTGCTTTTCTTGATGTGCTTAATCAAGCGCTTACGCTTACGCATCTGGTTCGGCGTCAGGGTATTGCGTTTGTTGGCAAACGGGTTTTCCCCTTCCTTGAACTGAATACGAATCGGCGTGCCCATCACTTCCAGCGATTTACGGAAGTAGTTCATCAGGTAGCGTTTATAAGAATCCGGCAGATCTTTAACCTGGTTACCGTGAATAACCACGATCGGCGGGTTATAACCACCGGCGTGGGCATATTTCAGCTTCACGCGACGGCCGCGCACCAGCGGCGGCTGATGGTCTTCAGCAGCCATGGTCATGATGCGGGTCAGCATAGCGGTACCCACGCGACGGGTTGCGCTGTCGTACGCCTCACGCACGGATTCAAACAGATTGCCTACGCCGCTGCCGTGCAGCGCGGAGATAAAGTGCACGCGGGCAAAGTCGATAAAGCCCAGACGGAAGTCCAGGGTCTCTTTCACCTGCTCTTTTACTTCCTGGCTCAGGCCGTCCCATTTATTGACGACAATCACCAGCGAACGACCGCTGTTGAGGATAAAGCCCAGCAGGGAGAGATCCTGATCGGAAATCCCTTCACGCGCATCAATCACCAGCAGCACCACGTTGGCGTCTTCAATCGCCTGCAGCGTTTTGATCACCGAGAATTTTTCGACGACATCGGTAATTTTGCCGCGCTTGCGCACGCCTGCGGTATCGATAAGGACGTATTCACGCTCATCGCGCTGCATCGGGATGTAGATGCTGTCACGAGTGGTTCCCGGCATATCGTAAACCACCACACGATCTTCGCCCAGAATACGGTTGGTGAGCGTTGACTTACCCACGTTCGGGCGGCCCACAATCGCCAGCTTAAACGGCAGATCCTGCGGGTTAAAATCATCTTCCGGCTCTTCAACTGCTTCGCCGTTCTGCTCCGCTTCAAACTGCGCCCAGTATGCCGCGTCTTCGTCCACTTCTTCCGGCGGGTTCACCTCGTCAACCCACGGCAGCAGCACGTGCTCAAGCAGGCTGGTAACGCCGCGACCGTGTGAAGCGGCGATAGGATAAATCTCGCCTAACCCCAGCGACCAAAAATCGGCAATCGCCTGATCGGCATCGATACCGTCAGTTTTGTTTGCCACCAGGAAGGTCGGTTTTTCACGAGAGCGCAGATGTTTAGCGATTGCCGAATCCGCCGGCATCAGGCCCGCACGCGCATCGACCATAAACAGCACCACGTCCGCTTCTTCGATTGCCAGCAGCGATTGTTCCGCCATCCGCGTTTCTACGCCATCTTCGGTACCGTCGATCCCGCCGGTATCGATACAGATAAATTCGCGGCCTTCCACTTCAGCACGACCGTACTTACGGTCACGAGTCAGCCCCGGGAAATCCGCGACCAACGCATCGCGAGTGCGCGTTAAGCGGTTAAAAAGCGTGGATTTTCCAACGTTAGGGCGCCCGACAAGCGCGACCACAGGTATCATGTTAAATGCCTCATACTAAAATCGATACAACGCCATTTTCACGGCGTTTTTAAAAAAGCCAAAACGGCCCCTGTCTGCCAGGGGCCGTTTCTCAAAAATAGACTACCGCTGTTGTTAACGCGTAATCGCGTACAGCGTGCCGTCTTTCGCCTGAATCAGCAGTTTGCCGTCAGCAACAACCGGATCGGTCAGGAAGCCTGAGCTGTCCACCTTCTGCTGAGCCACAAAGTGACCATCTTCAGGGTTGACCCAGTGCATATAGCCTTCGCTATCGCCAACAACCAGGTTGCCATTATACAGCACAGGCGCCGTCAACAGGCGGTGCAGCAGATCGCTTTGCGTCCACAGCGTCACGCCGCCGTCGGTGGTGAGCGCCAGCAGACGGTCGTTTTGATCAACCAGGTAAATACGGTTGCCGTCGACGATGAAATCGTTCACTGAACCCAGCTCACGTTTCCACATAATCTGGCCGCTGCGTAGATCCAGCGCCGTCAGGTTGCCGTTGTAGGCCAGCGCATAAATCACCCCGTTCACGATAACCGGCGTCGTATCGACGTCGTTGAGACGGTCGATTTCAGTCGGACCGGTGGCGGTAGAGATACGCTGCTGCCAAATCATCTGGCCCTGCTGCATCAGCACCGCGCTGACGCGACCGTTATCGCCGCCCACAATCGCTGCGCCGTACGCGGTAGCCGGTGCGGATTCGCCGCGCAGAGAGAGCGCTGGCATATCCAGGTTAACGGTCCATTTCACCGCGCCGTCAGCTTCGTTCAGCGCCTGCAGCTGACCGTTAGTAGTATGAATAAGCACCATACCGTCGCTGACGACCGGACGGGAAATCGCTTCACCCGCCACGCTCGCTTCCCATGCGACGGTACCGTCGCTGGTGTTCAGCGCGTAAACTTTCGCTTTTTCGCTACCGATATAAACATGGCCGCCGGAAACGGTCACGCCGCCGGAGAGCAGCGCAGGAGCGCGGGAGAACCAGCCGTCTTTCTCGGCCAGGTTAACCGACCACACCTCTTTGCCGTCGCCTGAATTCAGGGCTTTAACTGTGCCTTTACGATCGGCGGCATACACGACGCCATCAGCAAAAGCCGGGTGCAGGTTAGAGTAGAATTCGCCAATACCGCCGCCAACGGAGGTGCTCCAGGACGTGGACGGCGTAAACTGGTTTTCCACCGTCGGCAGTGGCGACATTTTCACCACATCTTCTTCGCTGTTAAACAGCGAACAACCGCTCAATAAGGTAACGGAAAGCAGCCCTGGCAAAAGTAATTTACGCAATTGCATCGAGTCCCTCTCAGATGGACAAATTATTTATTTTCATACGCATCATTTCGCTGAGCGCCGGTGAAGCATCGCTTTTTGCGCCCGCTTCCCATGCCGCTTTCGCCCCTTGCTTATCGCCTTTGCTCAGCAGGATCTCACCGCGCAGGTCGGCGACAATCGCGGTCCAGCCTTCGCCTTTCACGGCATCCAGGGTTTTCAGCGCGGCATCAGGCTGCTTAAGCTGCAGCTGGACGCGAGCAAGACGCATATTGATAACCGATTTCAGGTTATCATCAGAAGCCGCCGTAAGCCCCTGCTGAAGCTGCTTTTCAGCGTTCTGCAGGTCGTTTTTATCGACAAACTGCTGCGCCAGCTCAAGAGACGCAAACGCACCATAGGTGTTTTTGCTGTCGGCGGCAAATTTCTGCGCAGCGTTCAGCGCTTCTGGTTTATCCGATTTGAGCGCGGAAATCGCATTTTCATAAGCCAGAGACGAGCCTCTGGCGGTGTCCAACTGATGGGAGGTCCAGTAGCGCCAGCCAACCAGCGCGCCAACGCCCAAAATCACCCCGACGGCCAGCGCTTTGCCATTTTCAGCAAAGAAGCGCTTCAGCGCGTCGACCTGATCGTTTTCGTTATTGTAAAGTTCCACGCAGTCCTTCTCCTGACTAATGTTTCCCGGGAAATTAACCCAGAAGTGTGCGCAAATGCGCGGCAACGCTATCCTGCGTTACGGTAGTTTGCTCACCTGAGCGTAAATCTTTCACTACCACGTTTCCGTCAGCGATTTCTGCTTCGCCCAGCACCAGCGCAACACGAGCGCCCCATTTATCAGCGCGAGCAAACTGCTTCTTAAAGTTGCCGCCGCCGTGGTTGGTCATCAGCTTAACGCCGGGTAACGCATCGCGTACCTGTTCAGCCAGACGCATTGCTGCGGACTGGGTGTCAGTTCCGGAGGCTACCAGGTATATATCGACAACAGGATCGGCTTTAAATTCCGGATTCACTGCCTGAACCAGTAAAACAAGACGTTCCAGCCCCATCGCAAAGCCGACGCCAGGCGTTGCGCGACCGCCAAGCTGCTCAACCAGACCGTCATAACGCCCACCGGCACAGACGGTTCCCTGTGAGCCGAGGCTGGTGGTAACCCACTCAAACACGGTGCGGTTGTAATAGTCGAGACCGCGCACCAGACGCTGATTCACGGTATAGCGAATACCGGCATCGTCCAGCAGCGCGCAAAGCCCGGCGAAGTGCGCTTTGGACTCTTCGTCAAGATAATCACCCAGCGTCGGCGCATCGTTCAGCAGCGCCTGAACTTCCGGGTTTTTAGAATCCAGCACGCGCAGCGGGTTAGTGTACATGCGGCGTTTGCAGTCTTCATCGAGCTTATCCTTATACTGCTCAAGATAAGCCACCAGCGCGTCGCGATAGCTGGCGCGAGCTTCCAGCGAACCGATAGAGTTCAGCTCAAGGGCAACGTGGCTGGAGATCCCCAGTTCGCGCCACCAGCGGGCGGTCAGCATGATCAGCTCGGCATCGATATCCGGCCCCTGCAGACCGAACGCTTCGGCGCCAATCTGGTGGAACTGACGATAGCGGCCTTTTTGCGGACGCTCGTGGCGGAACATTGGCCCGATATACCACAGGCGCTGTTCTTGATTGTACAGGAGACCATGTTCGATGCCGGCGCGTACGCAACCCGCCGTACCTTCCGGACGCAGGGTCAGGCTATCGCCGTTACGGTCCTCAAAGGTATACATCTCTTTTTCAACCACGTCGGTCACTTCGCCGATAGCGCGTTTGAATAACGGGGTCTGCTCTACAATCGGCATACGGATTTCGCTGTAACCGTAGCTACCAAGCACCTGCTTCAGTGAGCCTTCAATGCGCTGCCAGAGAGCGGTTTCGCCCGGCAGATAATCGTTCATGCCACGGATGGCTTGAATGTTCTTTGCCACGTTTATTCTCTTTATATATACAAAAATGAACCCCGGCGCCTCGCGCCCGCAGGTTCAATCATACACGGGAAGCGTATCGCTTCCCAACACGTTATTTCGCTTCAACCTGCTGAATATCGATGCGACGCGCCTCATCCAGCATCGATGCTTTAGCGCGAATACGCGCTTCCAGCTGATCGATCATATCGTCGTTATCCAGTCGGTCTTTACGGACGCCGTCTTCGTACAGGCCGCTTTTCTTGTTGCCGCCGGTCACGCCGAGCGTCGACACCAGTGCCTCACCTGGGCCATTCACCACGCAGCCAATGATCGAAATGTCCATCGGCGTAATGATGTCTTCCAGGCGCTGCTCCAGGGCGTTAACGGTACCGATAACGTCAAACTCCTGACGTGAACATGTCGGGCAGGCAATGAAGTTGATCCCGCGAGAGCGAATGCGCAGCGACTTGAGAATATCGAAGCCAACTTTGATCTCTTCAACCGGATCCGCCGCCAGAGAAACGCGCAAGGTATCGCCGATCCCTTCAGACAGCAGCAGTCCGAGGCCGATCGCGGACTTCACCGCGCCGCTGCGCGCGCCGCCCGCTTCGGTAATCCCGAGATGCAGAGGCTGGTCGATCTGTTTCGCCAGCAGACGATAGGACTCGACCGCGAGGAACACATCGGAAGCTTTTACGCTGACTTTAAACTGATCGAAATTGAGACGATCGAGATGATCGACATGGCGCATTGCCGATTCCAGCAGCGCCTGCGGAGTCGGTTCACCGTATTTCTCCTGGAGATCTTTTTCCAGAGAACCGGCGTTTACCCCGATACGGATGGGAATATTTTTATCGCGAGCGCAGTCCACCACCATGCGGATACGCTCTTCGTTACCGATATTGCCCGGGTTAATACGCAGACAATCAACGCCGTATTCCGCGACCTTCAGCGCAATGCGGTAATCGAAGTGGATATCGGCAACCAGCGGTACGCTAACCTGCTGTTTGATAAGCTTGAACGCTTCCGCCGCGTCCATCGTCGGCACCGAAACGCGCACGATATCCGCGCCAACGCGCTCAAGGGCTTTAATTTGATTTACCGTCGCCGCCACATCGGTGGTGCGCGTGTTTGTCATCGACTGTACGGCGATGGGAGCGCCATCGCCAATCGGCACATTCCCAACGTAAATTCGCTTTGATTTTCTACGTTGAATCGGAGCCTGGTTATGCATGAAAAATCTCCCGCGTTACCCGTCTGTTACTGCGCCGGTGATTGTTCGGCATTAAGGGTGAGACGTGCAACCTGGTTAGTTCTGATAAAACGACTCAAATCGACTGGTTTACCCAGATACTGTATCTGTACCGCCGCCGGGGCACCGATTTTCAGCTTATAAGGCGCCTGACCGCTCAGATTGAGGTTACCGCCTTTACGCTGTAAACCGCTGAACAGCTTTTTACCGGTCGCATCGCTTACTTCCAGCCAGCAGTCGGCGGTAAAATTCAGCACCAGATCCTGAGCCGAGGCTGGCGCAGCGGTCACGTTTGCCTGATCGGTCGGTAGCGGCGAAGTTGGGCTGGCGGGCGCTGGGGTAGCCGCCGTATCAACGTTAGCCTGAGAAGGCGCAACAACGGCGTTGTTATCGACCGGGGCCGCAGTCGCAGCCGGAGCCGAGGTTGCTGGCGCAGAAGAGGTCTCTACCGGCGCGCTGTTAGCCGCGGTATCGGCGGAAGAATTCGCCGAACCATTGTCCAGAGGGATGCTTTGGCTGTTGCTATCGCCAGAATTCAGCTCAGCGGAGGATTGATCGGCCATCGTGGAGATCTCGTCCTGCTGCGCTTTGTGGTCCTGCCACCACCAGGCGCCGCTGAGGCCGATCACCACGAACAGCACCAGCCAGGTAAAACTCATTAGCCATCCATCGCGCTTTTTGCGACGTTTACCCAGCGAGAAGGTCTGCATGGGGGCAACTTTCGCCGCCCGGATCGGAGCCTGCTTGGCCATCATCGGCAGCAGCTCTTCTTCCGGAATGTGCACAAGGCGGGCATAAGAGCGGATATAGCCGCGCAGGAAGGTTGAAGCAAGATCGGCGGGTGCCTTATCGTCTTCAATATCACGAACCGTGGAAACCTTCAGGCATAAGCGTTCAGCCACCGCCTGCTGGCTGAGCCCGAGTTGTTCGCGGGCATTACGCAGACGCGCGCCCGTGGTGTTTGCTTCTTGATGGTCTTGAGTGGCTTCAGTATTCATTCGCTACAACTACTGGTACGTGAAATTTAAAATTCAGCGCCGGTTACCCCGCGCCGCGAGACATCTGCTCAACGTCAGACAAACAGTATAAGTCCGTATGACCTGGTATCACAGAGACTTATCAATATTGAATGCTAAGCGGTTGTTGTACCGCTACATACTGCCTCAAAGTCGACAAAAACGCACCGTAATTATTAACCACAACAGCGTATTTCGCCCGGCGATTCCACATAAATATGCAGCGCACCGCCAGGGCTGTGCGCTGCATCATTTATTATCAGACCGCCTTCACGTCGATGGCTTCGCCCTGCATACGTTTACGCAGCGTACGCTTGGTACGGTCGATAACGTCGCCGGCCAGCTGACCGCAGGCGGCATCAATATCGTCGCCGCGGGTTTTACGCACTATCGTGGTGAAACCATACTCCATTAACACCTTGGAGAAACGGTCGATACGGCTGTTGGAGCTACGGCCATACGGCGCGCCCGGGAAGGGGTTCCATGGGATCAGGTTGATCTTGCACGGCGTATCTTTCAGCAGCGCGGCCAGCTCGTGCGCATGCTCGGTGCCGTCGTTGACGTGATCCAGCATGACGTATTCGATAGTGACGCGTCCCTGGTTGGCGTTGGACTTCGAAATATAGCCACGCACCGAGTTCAGGAAGGTCTCAATATTGTATTTCTTGTTGATCGGCACGATTTCATCACGAATGGTATCGTTCGGCGCGTGCAGAGAGATGGCCAGCGCGACGTCAATCATATCACCAAGCTTATCGAGCGCCGGCACCACGCCGGAAGTGGAGAGCGTGACGCGACGTTTAGAAAGACCAAAGCCGAAGTCGTCGAGCATGATCTCCATGGCCGGCACCACGTTAGTCAGGTTCAGCAGCGGCTCGCCCATCCCCATCATCACCACGTTGGTAATCGGACGTACGCCGGTGGTCTTCACCGCGCCGACGATTTTCGCCGCGCGCCAGACTTGGCCGATAATTTCCGAAACCCGCAGGTTGCGGTTAAAGCCCTGCTGGGCCGTAGAGCAGAATTTACACTCCAGCGCGCAGCCCACCTGGGAAGAAACGCACAGGGTGGCGCGATCGTCTTCCGGGATATACACGGTTTCGACGCGCTGATCGCCAACGGCAATCGCCCACTTAATGGTGCCGTCGCTGGAGCGCTGCTCTTCAACAACTTCCGGAGCGCGAATCTCCGCGACTTCCTTTAATTTGCCGCGCAGAACTTTGTTGATATCGGTCATCTCGTCAAAGTTATCGCAGCAGTAGTGATACATCCATTTCATCACCTGATCGGCGCGGAAAGGCTTTTCGCCCATGTTTTTGAAAAACTCGCGCAGCTGCTGACGGTTCAAATCCAGCAGGTTGATTTTGGCATCTTTGTTCGGCACCGTCAGAGCGGCGCTATCAGGCGTGACTATTTGTTCAGACATAATTGATTCCGGCCTCGTTATTACACGTTATGGCCCCTGGAGGGTTGAAAAAAGAAACGCCCCGGGAGCGACTGCTCATCCGGGGCGCTGTATTCTACAAATTCTGGTCCATCAATACCACGTTTGCACGCAGCAATGATGAAAAAATCTGTAACTGCCTGGCAGATCCTCTAAGGATTTTCGATTGTCGCAAGGCGGTAAGCAAGTGAAGCCCCGGGAGCATAGATAAGCGACCGGGGGGAACGCGCGCAGCCAACACCACGATAGTCGAAAAGACGACGAGGATGGGTATCTCCAAAGTATTTTACGTCACGGCGAGGCGGCGAATTCGCAAATCCCGGGAGCATAGATAACTATGTGACCGGGGTGCGCGAATGAAGCCAACAAAGCGGTGGCGTGAAAGACGCGGGAGATTAGCGGGTGCGCGGGCAAACCTCGCCTTCAGCAAAGAAAAACGCGATCTCGCGCGCAGCGGATTCAACGGAATCGGAACCGTGGGTGCCGTTCTCGGTGAAGCTGTCAGCGTAGTCTGCGCGCAGGGTACCCGCCAGCGCGTTCGCCGGGTTGGTTGCGCCCAGCAGGTCGCGATGACGCTGAACCGCATTTTCGCCTTCCAGCACGGAAACCACGATCGGGCCGGAAGTCATGAATTCAACCAGACCGTCAAAGAACGGGCGACCTTCGTGCTCAGCATAGAAGCCGCGAGCCTGCTCAACGGTCAGATGCAGCATTTTGGTGCCAACAATTTTGAACCCTGCAGCTTCAAAGCGAGAAAAGATGCCGCCAATAACGTTTTTTGCCACCGCGTTTGGTTTGATGATGGAAAAAGTACGTTCAATAGCCATGATAACCTCTTTATATATGTTGTTCTGTTTTGCAGATGAGCAGATGAGACCGATAAATACGGCGCGAATTATAATCATCATCTAAGGCTATTGCCTATGTGTTTAGGTAACATTTTTTTAAAAAAAAGCGACCTTAAACAACAAATCCCGCCAATTAAGGCACGTTACGTTTATTGCACGGTGAAGTTCGCGGCAACAATTTGCCCCGCCTCGTCCATAACCACCAGCTGATAACGGTCAGGGCGATCGATGTTAAGGGTCGCGCTGGCGCCTTCTGCGGTCAGCGGTTCGCCGTTCAGAAACCACCAGCGCCGTCCTTCCCCGCCGGTCGTTTGCAACGGCAGCATCACCTTCAGCTCGCCGGGCAGACGTTTAACCACCGCGCCTTCACGGATGCCGGATAGCACCAGCGGGGCGGCATCGGCGGTTTGCACCGGCGGGCAGTCCGCCGAAACCGCCGGCAGCCTGACGCGACGTCGTTCGCCCGCGGGCAGCCAGGGTTCAAGCGGCAGCGGCCAGACGTCGAGGCTTTTCGCCACCGCACCGGGGCAATCTGCCGCCACCCGCTGCCCTTTCTCATTCAGCCATACCGGAAAACGAATCCCGCGAATACCTTCCTGGCCGGGCAGCAGCAGGGTCGGCGGCTGGCTCTCATCGAGCAGCCAGGTGGCCAGCCGTCGGCGGCAGTTCGCGTCGCCCGCGGGTAAATTCTGCCCGCCGGGCCAGCAAACCGTCCCGGCGCTGACCGACGGCGGGCGAGGGTCGGCCGGCAATCCGACGCGGCTCATGACCGGGCGCGCCAGCAGCATATTATTCACCTGGTTCAGCAACGGCACCGCGCTGGCGAAGCCAAATTGCCCGACGACCGGCGTGCCGTCGGGTCGTCCGGTCCAGATACCAATCAGATAGCGGGCGTTCACGCCGATCGCCCAGGCGTCGCGATAGCCGTAGCTGGTGCCGGTTTTCCACGCCAGCGGCACCACCTGCACCAGCGACGCATCGGGCACCGGCTGCGCTTCGCCGGCCAGCATGCGCCGCACGATCCAAGCGGCGCCCGGCGACAGCAGCGGCCTCTCAACCAGCGGTGAGTCCGGCGTGATGCGCAATTGTCCCGCCTTACCATGGCGGGCGAACGCGCTGTACGCCGCCACGATATCCGCCAGACGCGCGCCGCCGCCGCCGAGGATCAGCGACAGATTCGGCTCCGCGCCGGCGGGCAGCATCAGCGGTAATCCGGCATTGCGTAGCCTGGCGGCAAAACGCTTCGGCCCGTAGGCCTCCAGCACCTGCACTGCCGGAAGGTTCAGCGAGCGAACCAGCGCGTCGCTGGCGCTCACCGGCCCGTGAAAACCGCTGTCAAAATTCCCCGGTCGGTAGTCGCTAAACCGTCGCGGCACATCCTGTAACAACGAGGCCGGATGGATCAGCCCCTCATCCAGCGCCATACCATAAACAAACGGCTTCAGAACCGAGCCCGGGGAGCGGATCGCCGAGACCATATCAATATGACCAAAGCGGCTATCATCGTTGATATCCACCGACCCTACCCAACCACGCACCTTCATATTGGTATGGTCGACCACGATCATCGCTAAAGAGCTGCGCGGCGGCAGGCGCGATTTCCAGTTCAGCGCCAGGTCTTCCAGCTGCCGCTGTAGTCCGGCATCCAGCGTCGTTACCACCTTCTCTGCGCGGCTGCTCGCCAGCGCGCGGCGGGCAAAAAGCGGCGCCAGCTGCGGCATCTGCCGCGGAAAGAGCCAGATGGGCTCTTCGATGGCTTCTCGTACCGGCTGCGCCGGCCACACGCCCTGATTTTCCATCCGCAGCAGCACTTTATCGCGCGCCGCCTGCGCTCGCGCCGGCCAGCGATCCGGACGCAGCCTGCTCGGCGCCTGCGGCAGTACCGCCAGCAGCGCCGCTTCGCCATAGCTGAGCTGCGCGGGCGGTTTACCGAGATAGGCCCAGCTGGCCGCGCCGATCCCCTGCAGCGTACCGCCGAACGGCGCCCGGTTGAGGTAGAGCGTGAGGATCTCGCTTTTTGACAGATGCCACTCCAGCTGCAGCGCGCGCCATAGCTGACGCAGCTTGCCGCCGAAGGTCCGGGGATGCGGATCGAGCAGACGCGCCACCTGCATGGTCAGGGTGCTGCCCCCGGAGATCACCCGCCCGGAAGTGAGATCCTGCCAGGCGGCGCGAACGATCGAGAACGGATTAACGCCGGGGTGATCCCAGAACCAGCGATCTTCATACTGGATCAGCGCCTGTAAATAGCGCGGCGAAACGTCTGCCAGGGTCACCGGATAGCGCCAGACGCCCTGCGCGTCGGCGAAACGCCACAGCGGCGTTCCGTCTTCCGCCACCACCACTCTGGCAGGCGTCACCTCGCGCAGCGGCAGCGGCCACAGGCGATCGGCGGCCAGCAGCAGCAGCCACAGCAAAAAAATAAACGCCGCCAGCCAGCGCCAGCAGCGTTTAATGCGCTTCAGTGCCCGCATTTAGGGTGCAACTGTGAGCGGTCCGCTGGCCGCGCCGGTTGCCCGCCACTGCGGCACGTACATTGATTCGACCTGCGGCTGCGGTACCTGATAGGTGCCCGGCGTCACCGCGCGCGCCAGATAAACCAGCGTCACCGGCTGGCCTTCATTGATAGCCACCGCGGCGACGAAGCGATCGTCGCGAAACTCAATGTGCTGAATATCGGCCTGCTGCATCTGGTTAAGCAGATTCTGCACCACCTCGCCGTTCTCCTGCAGGCTGGCGCTGCTGTTGGCCAGATTCTGGTTTTCCAGCTCCAGCCCCGCCGGGAGTAAATCCACCACCAGCGCGTCCGGGACGTTACGCTTTGCCGTCACTTCCAGCTTTACCAGCACCAGTTCGCCGCTGCGCAGCGAAGAGAGCGATTTCTGCTGGCCCTGGGTATCGAAAATTTGCCGTTCAATGCCAAGCACGTTGCCCCCCGGCTGCGGCGCGTTCTGCGGATAGCCGCTGCTGTCGAGACGGAGCCACAGCGGCTGCTGGCCGGTATTGGTCACCTGCAAGGCCGCCAGCTGGTCGCCGGTCAGGTTGCGGGTTTGCGCTTTATCGCCGGAGAGCGGTTCGGCCTGCACGGAGGTTTGCGCCTGCCAGCTGCCGGGGAGATCCTGCAGCGTACGCCCGGCCAGGAACAGGGCGTTACTCTCCTGCGTCGAAAGCCAGCGCTGGCCGTATGCCTCTTCCGCCAGATTGCTGAGTAGCGTATTTTGCGCTTCCGGCAGCAGTTTGTTCTCCTCCAGCAGCGCCAGCTTCAGCGCATCGTCGCGCAGTTCGCTGCCGTAATCGCCGAGCCAGCGGTTCGCATCCTGACGCGGTGTGGCCATCGCCAGCTTCAGGGCCTCGTCGCCGCGCGGCGCATCGCCCATCAATTTCAGGGCCACGCCCAGCTGCAGCAGCGGCAGACCGGAACGCGCCTGGTCGTGACGGCTCCAGATCTCGCGCAGCGCGCCGAGCGGTGCTTTCTGCTGCCGGGCCAGCACCAGCGCGGCGTAGGCCTGAGCGGCAAAGCGGCTGGCCTGGGCATCATCGCTATAGCGGACGGTCATCAGCCCCGGCTCCTGTAAATAACGCAGCAGACGCTGGTTACCGCTGTTGACAGCGTTAGTCGGGACGCTGTAGCCCTGCTCGCCCGCCCGGACGAGGAAGTCCATCGCGTAGGCGCTCAGCCAGTACTCCTCCGGCCCTTGTTTATCCCACAGGGCGAAACCGCCATCATCGCGCTGCATCTGCAGCAGGCGAGAAATGCCGATATCCACCGCCGCGCGTCGTTTTTCATCGCTATCGCCGCTGATGCCCAACGCTTTAAGCTGGACGGCGTTGGTATAGAGCGACGGGAACAGCCCGCTGGTGGTCTGCTCCAGGCAACCATAGGGATAGGCTTTCAGGTCGCGAATATAGCGCGCCAGGTTCAGCGGCGGCTTGCCGCTGAACACCAGTTGCCCCTGCAACGTCGCCGGCGAGAAGCCCTCGCTTTGCGCCGCCGGAGCCTGCCAGCTTTCACCCGGCTGGAGAACGGCGCCGGAATTCACGGTTTGCGCCGGGAAAGCCGGACGCACGCCCAGCTGCCACTGCTTCTGCATCGGCGCGAAGGTTTCACCCGGCAGGTTCAGGCCGCTGATAGTGGCATTCACCTGACCATCGCCGAAACCTTCATGCGCGCGGACGGGTATAAACAGGGTGCTACGCGCGCCGGGCGCCAGCTGCACCGGCGGTATTTCTCCCCCTTCAAGCTGCAGCAGACCGCTGGCGGTCAGCGCAACGTTGAGGGTTTGCGGCTTATCGGTCAGGTTACTGAGATCCAGCGCCAGACGAGTGGTATCTCCGCTGGCGAGGAATCTCGGCATGTTCAGCTCGGCAATGACCGGCGCTGCCACAATCGTTTTCCCTTCGCTGCTGCCAAAATCGTCAGCGGTCCACGCCTGGGCCATCACCCGCAGTTCGCCGTTAAAGTCGCCAATCGGCAGAGTCACCGTTCCTTCGCCTTTCTCATCCAGCATCACCGGCTGCGCCTGCTGGGCGATAATCGTCACGTGATTAACCGGCGGTTTGCCGCCGCGTTTGAGTTCATCACCGTCGCCGCCGAAGCGCAGGCTGGCGAGTCTCCCCTGCCCTTCGATCACCTGACCATAGATATCGTAAATATCAGCGCCGTAGCGTTTCTGTCCAAAGAAAGCGTTCCACGGATCCGGCGTTGCATAGTCGGTGATATTAAGTACCCCGCTATCCACGGCGGAGAACAGTACGTTAACCTGTTTCGGCGTCTCGCCTTCTTTGACGCTGGCCTTAACGTTGACCGTCAGCGGCTGGTTGGGGCGCATTTTTTCCGGCGCTTCGAGCGTCAGATTCAGACGGCGATTTTCATCGCCAAGCGGCAGATGCAGAAGACCCACCGCCCGTTTTGGCGTCGCGGACTGGGATTTATCCCCCGGACGAATCACCAGGGTGCTGAGGTACAGGTCGTGACGATTCCACGCTTTATCCACCGGGATCGATAACTCCATCCCTTCCGCCGGAACGTCAATCTCCTGCCACCACAGCGGCCCTTCGCTTGATTCCACCAGCGCGTAGCCTTTACCGGCTGCCGGAGCGGCGATATGCAGCTTGATCGTATCGCCCGGTTTATAGGCCGGTTTGTCCAGCTTCATGGTGACGCGGTCCGGACGCGCCGCCCCCTGGCCGTCGCTGTTATCCTGCCAGCTGTATCCGGCCCAGAAGCGCACGCTGCTGACCGCATCATCCGGCCCTTTAACTTCCAGGCGATAAGAACCCCACTCGACCGGGAAGCTCACTTTCGCCGTTTGTCCGGCTGAAATATCCAGCGACTCCTCACCTTCCTGAAGATCTTTTTGATCGAACTGCGACTGCCAGCCTTCGCTCTCGGACCAGTTCCAGTAGTAGTCGCGGCGTTCGCGAATCAACCGAACCTGCAGCCCGGAGACCGCTTTCTTCTCACCTTTGGCGTCGGCATACACAATCTCAAACGCGGCGGTGCCGTTTTCATCCACCACCGGCTGCTTGATAGTGCTGTCGGTGCGATAGTCGTAAACCTCTTTCAGGGCAAATTCCGGTCGGATACCCGGCAGCGTTTCGGCCGGCCATATCGGCTGCCTGACGGTGCGCGTGACCGGTCTGCCGCCGGACTCCAGCAGGCTGGCCTGCAGGATCACCTGCAGCGGCGAGCGGCTCTCCTGCCACTGGCTGGCGGCGGTGACTTCCGCACGTCCGCGATCGTCAAGGGTGGTCTGTACTTCATCCAGGCTGCGGGAAAGGTTCTCTTCGGCAATGTCGCCAAACTGGAAGCCCGGCAGCGCAGGCACCGCATCGCGCAGCGGACGCAGGAACAGTTTACCCTGCAGCGGGTTGCCGCTGGCCGGCGCGCCGTACAGATACGCCCCGCTCACGGCAAAGCTGACATCCGCAGCCGGCGAAACCGGGGCATTTTGCGGCGTGAGATTCAGCGCCATGCGCTCAGGCATAAAATCTTCAACGTGAAAATCCCACTCGCGCGGCTGGTTGTCGCCGGTGCTGGCGCGAATGTGCCACATCCCGGTCGCCGCGCCGCTATCAAGGGGATAAGTAAACTGGTACAGGCCGTTAACCGGTTTGCTGACCGTCGAACGAATAACCTGGCCATCCGGCTGAACCACTTCCAGCTTCACCGGCTGCTCGGGGAGCGGTTTACCGTCACTATCGCGCAGTAGCGCGTTGAGAATAACCGTTTCGCCCGGGCGATAGAGATCCCGTGGGCCAAACATAAATAGCTGCTTGCTGAAGCCCGGCGCGCCGGCGATGGAAAATTCAGCCAGGTCCAGCGCCGGGAGTTTGAGATCCAGCAGAGTGGTTTGCCCGTCCTTACGCGCCAGCAGCAGCGCCGCTTCTTTGTCCGTTTGCAGCGTCACGTGCCCCTGAGCGTCGCTCTTCGCCTGCGCCAGGGTTTGCCCTTTGGCGTTCAGCAGCTGCACATCGATACCGGACTGCGCCGCGCCGTTTTCCAGGCTCTGGGTAAAGACATCCAGCCGGTTGTGGTAGCGGTGCGCGGATACGCCGATATCGCTGAGGGTGAACAGCGTCGCGGCGTTGCTATAGCTGTAGCGGCCCGCCTGGTTCATCACCGCGATATAGACGCCCGGCTCCTGCAACGGCTTGATATCCGCCAGCGGCAGCAGCAGTTTTTCGCGCGTATTACGCGCGGGGTTGAGGTCAAAACGGCCGGTATAGACCAGATCGGCCATCTTCAGCAGCTCATCCGACTCCCAGTTACTCAATGAATTACGGTATTCCCATTGGCTGACGAAGGCCGAAAGTGATTCTGGTTTAATACGGAAAAAATTGACGTCGATGTTATCGACATTCAGCGCCATCACCGGCAATCCGGCCACCACTTTCCCCGGCAGCAGCGAACCGCGGCTGGCAAAGCCGATGCTCGGGGCAATATCGCGGGTGGTAATAGTTTTTTCAAAGCTGCTGTCAAAGGTCGCTTTATTCAGCGCCGCCAGGGTTGGATCTATCGATACAATCAGCTCGCGTTTTGGCTCAAGATGGCGAAGCCGCAGCTCTTTCAGGTTAGGCGCCAGCTCCCAGGCCCCATCAACTTTGCCGCTTTTTTTATCGACCAGATGTACGCTACGGGAGAAGTCCTGATCCGGCTGCAGAGGGATTGAGAAGGTCAGCACCAGAGTCGACGCACCGTCGAGCTGTACTTCCGAGGCATCCAGCAGCGTTAGCGCTTTGCCTTTGCTTTTGTCCGCCAGCGCCGCCAGCTGGCTGGCATCAGGCTTCGCGCTAGCTTTATCCGTCGCCGCAGACGCCGCGGGCGCAGCCGCCTGCTGTTTGCCGCTGTCGTCGCAGCCGGTCAACGATAGCGCGGTGAGTAGCGCCAGAGATAGTGCCGCCAAACGAAATGGTTTCATCCTTCTAACCCCTCGGCCCGCAGGCCAGATACATTAAGTGAACACATTATTATGCGTTAACAATATCATTACCAACAGCGACGAGAATAGAATCAAACTCCCGAGAGTCAATCATCCGTGATACGGTCGCCACTCTGGGATCCATAACTTGTCACTCTCCCGGAAAACGTCGACAATTCATTCTTGAACAATAAAAAAGGAGACGCCGATGTCTACCTCGTTTTTTGTCGCTGCCGACTGGCTGGCGGAACATATTGATGACCCGGAAATCCAGATTATTGACGCCCGTATGGCTCCGCCGGGACAGGAACAGCGCGATCTTAACGCTGAGTATCAGGCAGGCCATATTCCCGGCGCCGTTTTTTTCGATATCGAAGCCCTCTCCGACCATACCAGCCCGCTGCCGCATATGATGCCGCGCGCCGAGGCATTTGCCGTCGCCATGCGTGAACTGGGCGTCAGCAGCGATAAGCATCTGGTGGTATACGATGAAGGCAATCTCTTCTCCGCGCCACGTGCCTGGTGGATGCTGCGCACCTTCGGTGTCGAAAGAGTTTCGATTGTCGCCGGTGGACTGGAAGGCTGGCGTCGCGATGAGCTGCCGCTGGAGCAAGGTCTACCGGCGCTGCCGGAAGGCGAGTTTGACGCTAATTTCGATCCCCAAGTGATCAAACGGTTAACCGACGTTCTGCTGGTCAGCCATGAAGGATCGGCGCAGATCGTCGATGCGCGCCCGGCAGGACGCTTTAATGGCCAGGTGGCAGAGCCGCGACCGGGACTGCGCAGCGGGCATATTCCCGGCGCGCTAAACGTACCGTGGACGGAACTGGTGATTAACGGCGAACTCAAAACCACCGATGAACTCAACGAGATCTTCGCGCGTCAGGGCGTCGATTTTGAACGGCCGATTATTGCCAGCTGCGGCTCCGGCGTAACGGCGGCGGTCGTCGTGCTGGCGCTCACCACCCTCGGCGTTAACGGCGTTAGCCTGTACGACGGCTCATGGAGCGAATGGGGCGCGCGGACGGATTTGCCGATTGAACCGGCGCAGTAGGCCGTAAAGAGAACAATGGGGGCCTGAGCCCCCGTTGAGTTAAATAATCCGATTGTGCTTAAAGTCGCGCAGGAAGCTGCCCCAGCGCTTTTCATAGAACGGCGTGATGTGGGCGATCATAAAGTGGCTAATCCCCTTTTCCCCCTCCACCACCTGACAGATATCAATCGGCTCGTCGCCGGGAAGCGTATCGGTCGCCACGCTGCCGGTCGCCTGAATAACCTCCTCAATATCGCCTTCCGCTTCAATGCCAATCAGCAGGTTGGCTGGCGCATCGGCGCTGTCTTTGATAGAGCATAAAAACGCGCGCTTCACCGTTTTCAGGGTCTTAAACAGCGTGGTCAGCGAGTCCACCATCTGCGCGGGCGGCTCGGCAACCTCAGACAGCAACAGCGACTCTCCGCCTTCAATCACGGTCTGGGTGCTGAGCGGGCTGCCCTCTTCCCCCAGCAGATGGCTAATCTCACGCGGCGCAAACTCTTTGCCGGTGGCGAGTTTGGCATTGAGATAGAGCGTTTCGCCGAGGGTCATGGCGAACAGCGTGCGCACCGGCATCACCACAAAAGACTGTTCGTCCTCAACGGCCTGCTGCAGCGCTTCCAGCGAGGTGAAAAAAGGAATGACCGATGTGCCATCATCTTTTTCCCAGTGCTGCAGATCCAGCACGCTGTCTTCAACGACCTGCTCGCCCTGAGCGGCGGCTCCGGGTACCCACACGGTAGCTTCCAGCAGCGTACGGAAAAACGCCGGACGATGGCCTGGCTCGGTAGCCGCCTTCTCCAGCAGGGTTTCTAGCTCATTTTTAGTTTCTGACATAGTAGTTCCACAACGAAAATCCCCTCACCCCGCCTCCCTCCACAGAGGAAGCGGGAGAAAGCCGAACGTGACCTCCCCCTGAAACAGCAGGGGGAGGGTCAGGGGAAAGGGTTATTCCGCGGTCAGCAAATTAGCAATAGTGCGCACGCCGAGGCCGGTCGCGCCCGCCGACCACTGCTCAACCGCAGATTTGCGGTAGGTCGCCGAGCAGTCGATATGCAGCCAGCCTTCATGATAATTCTCCACGAAGTGCGACAGGAAGCCCGCCGCGGTGCTGGCGCCGGCCGGATAGGCTGCGCTGCCGGTATTGTTCAGTTCAGCAAAGTTGGACGGCAGCTGGCCGCGGTGGAACTCAGCCAGCGGCAGGCGCCAGAAAGCTTCGTTTTCAGCCTGCGCGCTCGCCAGCAGGCGATTCGCCAGCGCATCGTCAAAGCTGAACAGCGCGTGATAATCATTGCCCAGCGCGGTTTTCGCCGCGCCGGTCAGCGTGGCGGCATCGATGATCAGCGCCGGCTTTTGCGCCGAAGCATCGATCAGGCCGTCCGCCAGCACCAGGCGACCTTCCGCATCGGTGTTCATGATTTCCACGGTTTTGCCGTTGCGATAGTGGATAATATCGCCCAGTTTGAAGGCGTTACCGCTAATCAGGTTATCGGCGCAGCACAGATACAGCTTCACGCGCTTGTTCAGGCCGCGCGTGATGGCGAACGCCAGCGCGCCGGTTACCGTCGCCGCGCCGCCCATATCGGACTTCATCGAGTCCATAAACGCGCTCTGCTTGATGCTGTATCCGCCGGAGTCAAAGGTGATGCCTTTACCGACCAGGCAGGCGTACACCGGGGCTTCTTTGTTGCCGGTTGGGTTATAGTCCAGCGCCAGCAGGACCGGCGGACGCTCGGAGCCGCGGCCGACGGTGTGGAGGCCCAGGTAGTTCTGCTCGCGCAGATCTTCGCCCTTGGTGATGCGATAAGAGACGTTATCGCAGGCTACGCTGCACAGCAGGTCTACCGCACGCTGCGCCAGCTGTTCCGGCCCCAGCTCTTCCGCCGGGGCGTTGATGGTGTCGCGGACCCAGTCAATAATGGTCAGGCGGTTATCCAGTTCGCTTTTCTGCGCATCGTCGAGGGTCGGCCACTCCACTTTGCGGCTGCCTTTCGGGCCTTTATAGCCGGCCCAGAACGCCCATGCGCGATCGGTATCCCAACCCTCGCCGTCTAGCGCGACATGTTTGATGCCCATGCCGTCAATTTTTCGCGCCGCGCGCTGAATCAAACCGAGGTCGTCTTTGCCGTTCAGATGCAGGGCGATGCCGTCGTTATTAATGCTGTAAGATGCTTTTTCTCCCCAGCGCGCATCGGCTGGCTGAGCGGTAAGCGTAATTTTCATAGCTTCGGTCATTATCATTATCCTTCTTAGCAAACGGGCCGCCGTATGGCAGCCCGTAAAGTTCTTTCGCTCGTTGATTCATCCGGCTTAAACCACCGGATAAATCATGACGCGAAAATTATTCTGCTTCGTCTAACCAGACTAGCAGAATCGCCTCAAGAATTTTTTCATTGGATGCGTTCGGATCGTCATCAAACTCTTCCAGATCGCAAATCCACTGATGCAGATCGGTGAAGCGAACGGTTTTCGGGTCGAGATCCGGGAAAGCGTCGTACAGCGCTTCGCCGATTTCACGACTATCAGTCCATTTCAGTCCCATATTAATGCTCGCGTGCGTGGTTGATGGTGTAACGCGGAATTTCGATGACCAAATCTTCGTCAGTCACCCGCGCCTGGCAGCTCAGACGGCTGTCGGGCTCAAGCCCCCAGGCCTTATCCAGCATGTCGTCTTCATCTTCGGTACTTTCCGCCAGCGAGTCAAAGCCTTCACGCACGATGCAGTGGCAGGTGGTGCAGGCACAGGATTTTTCGCAGGCGTGTTCAATCTCAATACCGCTACGCAGCGCTGCATCAAGAATGGTCTCACCGGTCTCAGCTTCCACAACTACGCCATCCGGACACAGGTCCTGGTGGGGCAGAAAAACAATTTTTGGCATTTTAAACCTCGTCCACGGATTGGCCTTTCAGCGCGATACGGACCGATTGATCCATACGACGTGCGGCAAATTCCTGGGTTTGTGTGTCGATATTTTTAATCGCTTCTTTGATTGCATCGGCATCGTCACCTGCCGCTGCGGCGCGCACTTGCTCCGCGGCGTCATCGATAGCCTGACGCTCTGCGGCGCTTAACAGCGCGGCGTCGGCGGCCAGCGCGCTGACCAGACTTTCCAGTACGCGCGCGGCTTCAACTTTTTGCTCGGCCAGCATACGCGCCTGGACATCCTGTTCGGCGTAGCTCATCGAATCTTTAATCATGCTGGCGATCTCGCCATCGGTCAGACCGTAGGACGGTTTCACCTGGATAGAGGCCTCAACGCCGGTCGATTTCTCCATCGCCGTCACGCTCAGCAGGCCATCGGCATCCACCTGGAAGGTTACGCGAATATGCGCCCCGCCCGCCGGTAATGCCGGAATGCCGCGCAGCGCAAAGCGCGCCAGGGAGCGGCAGTCCTGCACCAGCTCGCGCTCGCCCTGCATAACGTGGATAGACATCGCCGTCTGACCATCTTTGAAGGTAGTGAACTCCTGCGCGCGCGCCACCGGAATGGTGGTGTTGCGCGGGATAACCTTCTCCACCAGGCCACCCATGGTTTCCAGCCCCAGAGAGAGCGGAATGACGTCAAGCAGCAGCAGCTCGCTGTCCGGCTTATTGCCCACCAGGATATCCGCCTGAATCGCCGCGCCGATGGCGACGACTTTATCCGGGTCGATAGAGGTCAGCGGCGTACGGCCAAAGAATTCGCCGACGCGCTCGCGCACCAGCGGCACGCGGGTCGAGCCGCCCACCATCACCACTTCCAGCACCTCTTGCGCCTCAACGCCGGCGTCTTTCAACGCGCGACGGCAGGCCAGCAAGGTGCGTTTGACCAGCGGCGCGATCAGCGCATTAAACTGGCTGCGGGTCACCCCCCCCTGCCAGCCGCCGACGTTCACCCGCGCCGTCTCGGCATCGCTGAGGGCGATTTTCGCCGCGATCGCCGCGTCGAGCAGTTCGCGCTGCAGGCGGTTATCGCTGCGATCGCTCAGGCCAGCCTGCTCGCGCAGATAATCGGCCAGCAGATGATCGAAATCGTCGCCGCCGAGCGCGGAATCGCCGCCGGTGGCCAGGACTTCAAACACGCCGCGGCTCAAGCGCAGCACGGAGATATCAAAAGTACCGCCGCCGAGATCGTAAACCGCGATGACCCCTTCCTGACCGGAGTCCAGGCCGTAGGCTATCGCCGCCGCGGTCGGCTCGTTCAGCAGACGCAGCACGTGCAGGCCCGCCAGACGCGCCGCGTCTTTGGTTCCCTGACGCTGAGCATCATCGAAGTAGGCCGGCACGGTAATCACCACGCCGTCGAGCTCGCCCGCCAGCGCCTCGGTGGCGCGTTCGGCCAGCGCTTTTAGAATATCGGCAGATACGCGGATCGGATTGAGCAAACCCCCCGTAGTCTGAATCATCGGCAGGCCGTTTTCGCTGGCCTGCAGCTGATAAGGCAGATGTGGGTAGCGGGCCTCGATATCGGCCAGAGAGCGGCCCATCATGCGTTTGACGGAGCTGATGGTGTTGACCGGATCCTGAGCGGCGTTTTGCCGCGCGTCATAGCCCACCGTCAAACCCGAAGCCTGATAGTTCACCACCGACGGCAGCAAATAGCGCCCCTGATGGTCGGGCAGAGTTTCGGCCTGGCCGCTACGCACGGTAGCCACCAGTGAATTGGTGGTGCCCAGGTCGATACCCGCCGCCAGACGTCGCTGGTGCGGCGCGGCGCTCAGTCCGGGCTCACTAATTTGTAATAAGGCCATAATTGCTTCCGAAAATTAAAAATCGAGCAGTTTTTCTTCGAGTTGTTCCGCACTGCTTCGCAGTTTATCGAGAAAACGCAGCTTGCGCACGGTATCCGCCGCCGCCTCCCACGTCTCGTTATTCAGTTGTTCAACCATCAGCTGATGCCGGGTATCAAATTGCGCTTTGACCCGCTTGATAAAGCTTTCCAGCCGCGCTTCATCTTTCGCCTTGCCTATCTCATCGAGCTCTTCGCGCAGTTCCAGCTGTTCCATCAGGAACGCGGTATCGCGCACGGTATGCTGCTCGCTGGCGAGATCGAAACCGTGAAGTGAAAGGAGATATTCGGCGCGGGTCAGCGGATGGCGAAGGGTTTGCCACGCCTGATTAATGGTGGCGGACTGCTGCACCGCGGCGAGCTGTTCAGCCGCGCTGCCGCTGGCGAACTTATCGGGATGATACTGGCGCTGTAGCTCCTGGTACCGGGCAGCCAGGGGTTCTAACGAAAGGGTATAGCTGGCCGGTAACCCGAAGAGGGTAAAATAGTCCATAGCAACCTCAGGGTTAACGAGATAAAGCAAACCCCACTTACGGACGTCCGCAGTGGGGTTTAGATTACATTGCAATTACACGTTAAAGCTTTCGCCGCAGCCGCACTCGTCCTTCACGTTCGGGTTGGTGAATTTGAACCCTTCGTTAAGACCTTCTTTGACGAAATCCAGCTGCGTACCGTCGAGGAACTGCAAACTTTTGCCGTCGATCACGACTTTCACGCCTTTGTCTTCAAACACGGTGTCTTCTGCCGCTGGTTCGTCAACAAACTCCAGTACATAAGCCATACCTGAACAGCCGGAAGTTCTGACTCCCAGGCGCAGGCCAAACCCTTTACCGCGGTTGGCCAGAAAGGCGTTGACTCGCGCTGCTGCACTGTCGCTTAAAGTAATCGACATAACAAACCTCAACTCTTAATTATTTTGCTTCACGTTTGCTTTTGTAATCCGCAATCGCGGCTTTAATCGCGTCTTCCGCCAGAATAGAGCAGTGAATTTTCACCGGCGGCAGCTCGAGCTCGTCTGCGATATCGGTGTTTTTAATCGCCTGAGCTTCGTCCAGCGATTTCCCTTTTACCCATTCGGTCACCAGGGAGCTGGAAGCAATAGCGGAACCGCAGCCGTAGGTCTTGAAACGCGCGTCTTCAATGATACCTTCATTGTTGACTTTAATCTGCAACTTCATCACGTCGCCGCACGCCGGCGCGCCAACCATGCCGCTGCCGACGTTTTCGTCGCTATTGTCGAAAGAGCCGACGTTGCGCGGATTCTCGTAATGATCGATAACTTTTTCGCTGTAAGCCATGATGAATTCTCCTTATTGGTGCCGAATTAGTGATGTGACCATTCAATACTGTTCAGATCCACGCCCTGCTTGAACATTTCCCATAGTGGAGAAAGTTCGCGCAGACGACCAATGGAGTTGCGAACCAGATTGATGGTGTAGTCAATCTCTTCTTCGGTAGTAAAACGACCTAAAGAGAAACGAATAGAGCTATGCGCCAGCTCGTCGGTCATCCCCAGCGCGCGCAGCACGTAGGACGGCTCGAGGCTTGCGGAAGTACAGGCGGAGCCGGAAGAGACCGCCAGGTCTTTCAGCGCCATAATCAGCGACTCGCCTTCAACGTAATTAAAGCTGACGTTGAGAATGTTCGGCGCGCCCTGCTCGAGATCGCCGTTCAGGTAGACCTCTTCCATATCTTTTACGCCGTCCCACAGACGGTTACGCAGGCCGCGCAGGCGGGCCATTTCGCTTTCCATCTCTTCTTTCGCGATACGGTAAGCTTCACCCATACCGACGATCTGGTGAACAGGCAGCGTCCCGGAGCGCATGCCGCGCTCGTGACCGCCGCCGTGCATCTGCGCTTCGATACGAATACGCGGTTTACGACGCACGTACAGCGCGCCGATGCCTTTCGGGCCATAGATTTTGTGGCCGGAGAAGGACATCAGATCAACTTTCAGCTGGCTCAGGTCGATAGGCAGTTTGCCCACGCTCTGGGTCGCGTCAACGTGGTAAATGATACCGCGGGCGCGGCACAACTCGCCGATGGTAGCGATATCCTGCACCACGCCGATTTCGTTATTCACGTGCATAATGGAAACAAGGATGGTGTCATCACGCATCGCGGCTTCCAGTTCTTTTAAATCGATAATGCCGTTACGCTGCGGGGCGAGGTAGGTGACTTCAAACCCTTCGCGCTCCAGCTGACGGCAGGTGTCCAGCACGGCTTTATGTTCGGTTTTGCTGGTGATGATGTGCTTGCCTTTTTTCTGATAAAAGTTGGCTGCACCTTTAATCGCCAGGTTATCGGATTCCGTCGCGCCGGAGGTAAAGACGATTTCGCGCGGGTCGGCACCGACCAGCTCGGCAATCTGATTACGGGCGATGTCTACCGCCTCTTCAGCCTGCCAGCCAAAACGGTGTGAACGCGAGGCCGGGTTACCAAAGGTCCCGTCCAGGGTCAGGAACTGCATCATTTTCTCGGCAACACGCGGGTCCACCGGCGTGGTTGCGGAGTAATCGAGATAGATCGGTAATTTCATTGCTCTATAAACTCCGTACATCGCTTCAATGCAAGGAATCAGGCAACCGGCTGGATGTACGACCGAGTACACAGGATGTCGGAACATCCTGGCCTGATTCGAAAATCTTTTTTATCTTTTTTACTCAGCTCGTTTCAGCTTGCAGCCGATAGCTGCAAGATGAAACTGAACGAGAACTACGCGCGCAGTTTGACGTCGATGGCGTCCTGAGCGCGGGTACTACGCTGGGATTCATGGTTGTGCTGACGGCCGGAGACATCAAGGATTTCCTGGTTATTCACCAGTTCGCCAAGCGTGATGTTATTCAGAAAACCGGTCAGTCGCTCGCTCAGATCGCGCCACAGCGCGTGAGTCAGACACTTATCGCCGCCCTGGCAGCCGCCTTTCCCCTGACAACGGGTGGCGTCAACGGATTCGTCCACTGCGCTGATAACTTCGCCAACCGCGATGCTACCCGCTTCTTTACCTAACAAATAACCGCCGCCTGGACCACGTACGCTGGAAACCAGGCCATTTTTGCGCAGGCGAGAGAACAGCTGTTCCAGATAGGAAAGCGAAATTCCCTGACGCTCTGAAATATCAGCCAACGGAACCGGACCCGATTCAGAGTTGAGCGCAACGTCAAGCATCGCGGTCACGGCATAACGCCCTTTAGATGTCAGTCTCATGTCTTACTTAACCTCAAACTCGCCCCTGCCCGGGCTTTTTATTAATATGGGTATTGCATAGCAAGGGCAAGTCTGACATTCCCGAGTAAATTGGTCAACTATTTACTTGACTGTTTTAGTCAGGTATTTGGCTTTCCGTGCCGTTTCACTTCAGCGCGGCCTGGTGCCCTCGCCCCGGCCCTCTCCCACAAGGAGAGAGAGAACCCGCAGTACCGCGCCGCCGGGCAACGGCGTGCACTATGACTCTTTATTTTTCTGCTGCTGCTCAATTGACGCCAGCATGCCGCGCAGGATGTTCAGCTCCTGGCTTTCCGGGCGGGCGCGGGTAAACAAACGGCGCAGCTTGTTCATCACCTGGCCCGGGTGGCTGGCGCGGATAAACCCGGTTGCCAGCAGCGTCTGCTCCAGATGACCGTAGAAACGCTCTAAATCATCCACCAGCGGATACGGGGTTTCTTCATGCTCGACGACAGGTTCATTTTGCTCCTGCGCCGCCAGCCAGGCCATACGCACTTCATAGGCGATTACCTGCACAGCCATCGCCAGGTTCAGTGAGCTGTATTCCGGATTAGCAGCGATTGCCACGTGGTAGTGACACTTCTGCAGCTCTTCGTTAGTCAGGCCGACGCGTTCACGGCCAAATACCAGCGCAACCGGCGCATGCTGCGCTTCGGCGACGCTTTTCAGACCGCATTCGCGCGGATCGAGCATCGGCCACGGCAGCGTGCGGGAGCGCGCGCTGGTCCCCACGACGAGGCTACAGCCCGCCAGCGCTTCATCGAGGGTGTCGACGATGTGGGCATTGCCAATGACGTCGCTGGCCCCGGCCGCCAGAGCGATGGCCTGAGAATCGGGTTTGACCAGAGGATTGACCAGCCACAGGTTGGTTAACCCCATGGTTTTCATTGCGCGGGCGACGGAGCCCATATTGCCGGTGTGTGAGGTTTCTACCAGTACGATTCGAATATTTTGCAGCATTATGGTTCTTCGGCTAAAGATTATTCGTGCATGCTATCATAAAACGAAGACATAAGGAGATTTCACTGTTACTATATGCGCCGTTTTTTCCCGTTCTTTAACATCCAGTGAGAGATACCGATGCATCCGATGCTGAACATCGCCGTGCGCGCAGCGCGCAAGGCGGGTAATTTAATTGCCAAGCACTACGAAACCCCTGACTCCGTAGAAACCAGCCAGAAAGGCAGCAATGATTTTGTGACCAACGTCGATAAAGCCGCCGAGGCGATGATTATCGAAACCATTCGCAAATCTTACCCGCAGCACACCATCATCACCGAAGAAAGCGGTGAGCACGCTGGTGAAGATCAGGATGTTCAATGGGTTATCGATCCACTGGATGGCACCACCAACTTCGTCAAACGTCTGCCGCACTTCTCCGTCTCCATCGCGGTACGCATTAAAGGCCGTACTGAAGTGGCCGTGGTTTACGATCCGATGCGTAACGAACTGTTCACCGCGACCCGCGGTCAGGGCGCGCAGCTGAACGGCTACCGCCTGCGCGGCAGCAGCGCTCGCGATCTGGATGGCACGATCATCGCCACCGGCTTCCCGTTCAAAGCAAAACAGCACGCGACCTCTTACATGAACATCCTCGGCAACATGTTCACCGAATGCGCGGATTTCCGCCGCACCGGTTCCGCTGCCCTGGATCTGGCCTACGTTGCCGCTGGCCGCGTTGACGGCTACTTTGAAATCGCGCTGAAACCGTGGGATTTCGCGGCAGGCGAGCTGATCGCCCGTGAAGCAGGCGCTATCGTCTGCGACTTTACCGGCGGCCATAACTACCTGCTGACCGGCAACATCGTTGCAGGCAACCCGCGCGTTGTAAAAGCCATGCTGGCCAATATGCGCGAGCATCTGAGCGAAGCGCTGAAGCGTTAATATCTCACTGAATGAAAAACAAAAAGGAAGCTGCGGCTTCCTTTTTTTATCCCGTTAAAACGGACGCAGGCCGCCGCCCGGAGGTATCGCACTACTCCACATCACGATAGCCGCCGCCAGCAAAATCACGCCGCCGGACAGCGCCAGCGTCGCCCAGCCTACCTGTTTCCACAGCGCCGGCGCCCGGTTCGCGCTCAGCCTGACCGCCAGCTGGCGGAAACCATGAACCAGCAGCGCCAGCGCGCTAATCGTCAGCGAGGTTCCCGCCGCCATCGCCATCGCGGCCGCCATGCCCCAACCAAATACGCCGATAACCTTACTGAACAGCAGCACCATAATGGCCCCGGAACAGGGCCGCATCCCCATTGACAGCACGATAGCCAGCCGGGCCCGCCAGTCGTCGCCGCTTTGCAGCCGTTCCGGCGCCGGCAGATGCTGGTGCCCGCAGCCGCAGCTGGCGTGATGAACGTGATGCGCGGTGAAGGCAGTGAATTTAGGCCGGCGCAACAGTATGCGCAGCTTTTTTAGCGCCCGCCAGCACAGCAAAAGGCCCAGCGCGCCGACCAGCAGATAGCTTCCCTTTTCCAGCCAGAAGCTGCTCAGATGCAGCTGTCTTGCCGGCAGCTGCAGCAGCGTCAGTACCACTACCACTAAAGCGATGGCCACCAGCCCCTGCAGCAGCGAGGCGGCCAGGGTCAGACCAATGCTGGATTTCAGCTTCGACGGATGGGTTGCCAGCCAGGTGGTTATGACCACCTTGCCGTGCCCCGGCCCCAGCGCATGCAGGACGCCGTAGGCGAAGCTAAACCCCAGCAGCGACAGCCCGGCGGCGGCAGGATTCTCCGCAACCGCCTGCAGAAGCCGACTCAGTTCGACATTCAGCGCACGCTGCCAGACCGCGCTTTGCAGCAGCACCTGCGGCCAGGCCCGCCATAGCCAGAAGCCAGCTCCGGCTGCCAGCAGCAGAAACAGCGCCAGCGGCCACAGCTGACGCCAGCCCGGCGAACGGCCGGTTTGAGCAAAAATCACTGACATTGCAGCGTCACCTTTTGCGCGAAGTAATTCCCCAGTTCCATATCCTCCGGCGGCGCATCCGCTTTATCCAGCGACTGCGCGTAGGACAACATTTTTTCATTCGGTTTCGGCGTCATCACGTTTGCCGTGCAGCTCGTTTTCATCGCCGCCGGCAGAGCAAAATCAGCGTCTTTGTCATAATACATATCAACGTAATAGGTCGGGTCGTAGGTTGAAAAGGTGAAGGTTTGCCCGGCCAGAGGCTGCGGCTTCGCCAGCGGCAGAGTAAAGGTGAGCACCGCCTGGTGACCGCTGCGTTCAAGGCCATAACCAGCGGGCCGATTATCAAACTTCACCCGCTGGCCCTTGTGCCATAGCTCGCTGAAATAGTGCTGGCCCAGCACGTTCGCCATCACTTCCGCCGCCAGCTTTTTCCAGATTTCGCTACCGGGTTTAGCGTTGCCCGCATCATAGAGCAGATCGGCGGAGGTGATTTCATCCATCGTCCAGCGCATTTTAAAGCCGGTGAGCAGGCCATTTTCCGCCACGGCCTCCGTTTGCAAACTGATGAAACTGTGCGGATGCGCCGCCGCAGATAGCGATAAAAACATGAAAAACGCTACGCTGACGCATTGTTTCACTCTCTTCATCTGTTCCTCGCGTGAAAAATTCTGTGAACCCCGCCAGCAATCCTGATGTAAAGACCCGGAAATGCCCTGTTCACCCTCAATACATTAACTACTCTTAACGAAAACCCTAACTGGAACTAACCGGATGATGACAGTGATTGAACCACCATCTGTGCTTTCCAGTCCACAGCGCCGTAGCCAGGTGCTCCTGATGTTTTATCTGCCCGGGCAGTCCGTGACGCCCGAATGGCTGGGTAACCTCACCCAGGTTGATGAGGATACCGCCCGGCAGGACATTGCGGAGACGGGACGCGAGATTCAGCGTTATCACCGCTTGACCCTTGCTTCACAAGCGGACGGCAGCTATCGGATGGAAGGCGCCGCGCTCGATCAACGCTTATGCCTGCTGCACGGCCTGCGCCGCGGGCTGCGCCTGTGCCCGCATTTTGTCAGCCACCATTTTACCCCGGCATTGAAAACGCAGCTTAAACAGCAGGGTATCGCACGCACGCTGTATGACGACACCAATCTTCAGGCATTGGTCAACCGCTGCTCGCGCGCCCTTAACCGGCAATTTGACTGCCGCGACGTGCATTTTCTGCGTCTTTATTTACAGTATTGTTTGCTGCAGCACCACCTTGGACAGAGCCCCACTTTCACCCACGAGCAGCAGCGCTGGGCGCAAGCCGCCGCCGAGTTCTCCCTCGCTGAGGAGATTGTCCGCCACTGGCAGCGGCGGGTTGCGGCAACGCCCCATGCCGGAGAACAGCTGTTTCTGGCCCTGCTGTTTATGCTGTTGAAAACCCCCGATCCTATCCGCGATGGTCATCAGCACGATCGCCGTCTGCATCTGGCCATTTCCGGGCTGATTCACCGCTTTCAGAACCTGGCGGGCCGTCCGTTTAGCGATGAACAGGGGCTGAGCGATCAGCTCTATATTCACCTTTCGCAGGCGCTACACCGCAGCGTTTTCGCTATCGGTATCGATAACGCGCTGCCGGAGGAGATTGGCCGTCTTTATCCCCGCTTGATGCGCACCACGCAGGCTGCGCTGGCGGAGTTCGAAGCCAGCTGGCAGGTACGCTTTAGCCAGGAGGAAGTCAGTTTAATCGCGGTGATCTTCGGCGCCTGGCTGATGCAAAAAAGCGATCTGCAGGAGAAACAGGTGGTTCTGCTGACCGATGATAACCCGGACCTTGAGCAGTCGCTGGAGCAGCAGCTGCGCGAGTTAACTCTGCTGCCGCTCAATATTAAGTATTTGAGCGTGAGCGCCTTTCAGAAAGAGGGCGCGCCGAAGGAAGTGACGCTGATCGTCACTCCCTATACCACGGCGCTGCCGCTGTTTTCGCCGCCGCTGTTTCACGCCGAAGAGACGTTCAGCGATCATCAGCAGCAGCAGATTTGCAAAATGCTGGAGGCCTAAGCCACCGCTTTTGGCCGCACCACCAGCGCCGGTAAGGCCACCAGCGCCATCACCCAGAAAACGCCCTGGTGCAGATGCTGGTAGAGGAAACCGGCAAAGACCGTCATCACCGCAATGCTGCCGCCCATCGCGACGGCGGAGTAGACCGCCTGCAGGCGGATCACTTCGCTGCCCTGACGCGCCGCAATGTAGCGCATCGCCGCCAGATGGCACACCGTAAAGGTGCCGCAGTGGAGGATCTGCGCGACAATAAGCCAGGGTAGCGCCGTCGTCCAGCCCATCAACGTCCAGCGAATTAGCCCGCACACCGCGGACAGCAGCAGCAGATCGCGGGCGCTAAAGCGGCGGAAGACTTTTTTGCTCAGCGCGAAAATCACCACTTCCGCCACGACGCCAAGCGACCACAGGTAGCCCACGGCGGAGGCGGAATACCCCGCTTCCTGCCAGTAGATAGCGCTAAATCCGTAGTAGGCGGCGTGCGCGCCCTGCAGCAAACAGACGCAGGCGAGGAAGCGCCAGCTTTGCCGCACCAGCGTAAGCCAGGCCGCCAGGCCGGCCGCTTCCTGCTGGCGGGATTCGCCCTGCGGCTGCACCGACGGCTTCAGCAGCATGCCGAGCAGCATGGAGGCAATACCGACGCTGAGCATCACCAGTATCATCCGGTAGTCATACAGGCTGACCAGCTTCCCGGTCAGCGCCGAGCCAATGACGAAAGCTATCGACCCCCACAGGCGCACACGCCCGTAGTCCATGGTGATCTGCTTTTGCCAGGTATTCGCCAGCGCGTCGGTCAGCGGCACCAGCGGCGAGAAAAAGAGGTTAAAGCCGACGATAATCACCATCAGCCAGGCAACCTGGTGGCCGATCCAAAATGCGAGCGCAAAGAGCAGCGTCAGCAGCGCCAGAATGCGCAGAGAAGAGATAAGACGGGACGGGTCGCTGACCCGCGGTGCAATCAGCAGGCTGCCAAGAAAGCGCGACACAAGCCCGGCGCCGAGTAGCATGCCGATGGTTTCCGGCGTCAGGCCAAGTCCGGAAAGCCAGACGCTCCAGAAAGGCAGGAAGATGCCGTAGCTAAAAAAATAGGTGAAATAACTAAGCGCCAGCCAGCGCGTGGAGTGTAAGACCATGATTCCCTCCCGAATGGAGGCGACAGTCTGGCGATAAAGCGGGGCGGGTGCAAGGATACCCTCGCCCCGAATATGGCGCTATTCGCGACCCTGTACGTCTATTTTCAGCGAAAAACTCAGCGTATCTCCGGCGCCTAAAACCCGCAGCCCCGGCTGTCCGTCCATGTTATGGGCGTTTACCGGATGACTTTGCGGCTCGAGGCAAAGGAACGGCTCGCCCTGCATTCTGAAAAGCATCAACCACGGAGTTTGCGAAAGAATTGTGATATCCATCACATCACTACTCACCCTCGCCCGCCCGCTCCAGCCGGAATAGCCCACGTTCAGCCAGCGATCCTCACCGTACTGCGCGTGGCTGAAATCGGCGTAGCCGGGCAACTGGCCTTGCCAGCCGAGAGGAAGATGCTGCTCCCCTTCCGGCCAGTAGCCGGCGGCTGCAAACTGCACCGTACCGCGCTTATCAAAAGGAAAAAACGGATGAAAACCGCAGCCATAGGGGATGGGCGTGCTACCGCAGTGGGTAAGCGTCAGCGCAGCCACCAGCTGGTTACGCAGCAGCTGGTAGCGGATCTGCGCCAGGTAATCGAAACCGCAGGCATGCTGCCGACGCAGCTGTAACACGCAATAGTCGCCGTCGCGCGCAATCATATCCCAGCGCTGCAGCCAACCGTCGCCGTGGAGAAAAAAATGCGGGTCGGCGTGGTGGCGAGGCAGAACTATCTCACGTCCCTGAAAAATAAAGCGGTTCCCGGCGACGCGATTGGCCAGCGGCAGCATCGGAAACATGCCGCCGGCGGGGTTTTCATACAGCACCGGCGCCTGATGGTGCCGCGAGTATAAACTTTGCACTTTGCCGCCCAGAGAAGCGACGCGCATCCGCAGATGCGCGTTTTCCAGAATCCACTCTTCCGCCATTAGCGCGTCTGCTCCTGCTTCATCGCCTGAGCGCCCGCATGACGTTGCGCCAGCTGCTCTTCCAGAGCTTCGAGAGTAACCCCCTTCGTTTCCGGCACATTGCGCAGAATATAGAGGTAGCCGGCAGCGCAAATGACGCCATACAGCAGGAAACTGCCCGCCGCACCCAGTCCGGCATTAAGCAGCGGGAAAGTGTAGGTTAACAAGAAACAGGCAATCCACAGCGCCAGGGTGCCTAAGGACATCGCAAGTCCGCGAACGCGGTTGGGGACGATTTCCGCCAGCAGCACCCAGGTAACCGGCGCCAGGGTCAAGGCGTAAATAGCAATCGCCGCCAGCACCAGCAACAGTACCGGCCAGCCCATAATTCCCATGGCGTAAGCGCCGGCAATCAGCACATAGATCAGCGTCAATCCCGAAGCGCCGAGCAACATCAGTTTACGGCGGCCGATCTTATCCACCAGCGGCAGCGCGGCGAGGGTAAACACCAGGTTGACGATCCCCGTTGCGACGATCGATTTCAGCGTGCTGTTAATATCGAATCCCGCTGAGGCAAAAATCTCCTGCGCGTAGTTAAAGATGACGTTAATTCCGCACCACTGCTGGAAGACGGCGAGGACTATTCCGATGATAACGATCGGTTTAACCTGCGGAGCCAGCAGCGCGCCGTAGGAGATTTTATGGTTATCTTTTTCCAGCGTGTGCGCAATGTCGCGTAATATCCTGTCGGCATAGTCGGCGGAGCCAATGCGTTCCAGCGCGGCGCGGGCGCGATCCGGCTTACCGGCCTTCATGAGCCAGCGCGGCGACTCAGGAACAAAAAACATCAGCACCAGAAACGCCAGCGCCGGCACCAGTTCCGCGCCGAACATCCAGCGCCAGCCCATCTGCCCGTTCCAGGTTTCGACAATCATCTGCTGCGTCGCCCCCGTCGCCACGGGTTCCGCAATCATCAGGTTGATAAGCTGAGCGGCCAGCACGCCAATCACGATAGTGAGCTGGTTTATCGCAACAAAGCGCCCTCTTTTTTCTGCCGGGCTGACTTCCGCGATGTAAAGCGGGCTGAGCGCGGATGCCAGACCAATCCCCACGCCGCCTACAATGCGGTAAACCACAAACATGTCGAAACTGCTGGCAACCGCCGTCCCCCACGCCGAGGCGCTGAACAGCACGGCGGACAGTATTAAGGGCAGCTTGCGCCCCAGTTTATCGGCGCACCAACCTGAGATTAATGCGCCGAAAACGCAGCCCACCAGCGCCGAGCTCATTGCCCAGCCGGACTGCGCCGGGTCGGTAATGGAAAACCAGGCTTCATAAAACGGCTTTGCGCCGCCAATCACCACCCAGTCATAGCCAAAGAGTAAACCACCGCAGGCGGCGACCAGACAGATAGTCCAGACGTAGCCCATTTTCAGATGTGTCTGCGCGTTATTCATAATGATTCCTCTATAAGGGAAACGCAGGGAACAGTAGGGTTCAGGCGGGCCAGGCCCGCCCATTGAGGTTCAGGAAAAAATGCCGCTTTGCAGGGCATGACGAATCAGATGCGCCTTATCATGAGCCGGGTTCAGCTGCAGCAGCCGCTGCATCGCCTGCTGGCTGGCGGATACGTTGCCCAGCCCCAGATGGCCCAGCGCTTCAATAAACAAACAGTGCTGCTGATGCTGCTGCTGCGCTGAAACATCGAGCACCACCAGATCCGGGAGAGAGACGGCAAAAAAGTCGGCTTGCGGAACGTCATCCCGATGCTGCCTGGCCCAGGCGATAAAATTCTGGAAGTGCTGCTCGGCCTGCGCCGGATTACCGCTCTTACGCAGCGCGATGCCCTGCCAGAAAAGGTAATCGGCGGGCTGATCGTTGTAGTAACGCCCGGCGTCCAGCGTTGAGCCCCCTTGCAGGGCAAGCTGGTAATATTCCGCTGCCCGGTGCGCATCCCCAACCTGTTCCGCGCAATAGCCCAGCAAATACCAGATATCGTTGTCCGTCTGCCCGGGCAGCCGCCCCTCTCCCAGGTTATCGGGATAGCGTAAGGCTTCATTCAGGCAGCGAGCGGCCTGCGTGAACGCCTTACGTTCGATCAACTGTAAAGCGCGATGGAGCTGATTGAGCAAATACTGGCCGGTAACTTTCCCCTCCCCGCCTTCCCAGGGATGAAATACGCGCGTACCGAGAATAGCGGCGGCATCGGCGTAATGGCCGGCCGCGTTCAACAGGCTTAACAGCTCAGCGGTCAGGTCATCCCGTTTCAGCACCACCGCTTTGCGCGCCGCCAGCGTTTCCAGTCGTTCGTTTACCGGCGTACCCAGTGATTTTTTCAGGAAATCAAGCTCAAAGAGGAAGCGCGCGTTTTCGGGCTCAAGCTCTACGGCCCGCTGCAGATAAGCCAGCGCCTGCGCGGCATCCTGTTGTTTGTTCCAGGCGTAGACCCCCAGCAGACGATGAGCAGGCGCATAGTCGGGAGATTTTTCCAGCGTCTCGCGCCAGCAGCTTACTGCGTCTTCATAGCGACGTTTGCTGTACCAGAAGCAACCGAGCAGATAGCGGGCAAAAGCGCTATCGCTCAGGGTTTGCAGCATCTGGACTTCATCGAGCGTATTGGGGAAACGCACTTTTCGCACATGGCAGCGCTCGGCTTCGGCAATTAACCGTTGCCGTTTATTCGCATCATCGCTTAACGAGGCGCGCCACAGCATCGGCAGCGCCTCCTGGCAATCCAGAACCTCAAGCACCTCCTTCGCCGCCTGCTTCTGACCGATGGAGAGCAGCCAGCCCGCCAGCAGGCTGCCGTTAATCCCTCTGCGCCCCGTTACGCGCAGCAGGCTCGCGCGCGCTTCATCGCCCGGCGCAATCATCCAGCGCGCACAGTGCAGCGGATAGCTCAACGGGTATTGTTCGAGGCAGACGACAATATACGCCTGCGCTTCCTTCGCCCGCCCGCAGTCCGCTAACGCCAGCGCTTTCAGCCCCATAGCCAGATGGTTGCTGGCGTTAAACTGCAGGCTGGTGTTGACCTTTTCCAGCGCGTCGGCGGTATCGCCACGCTTCATCGCCAGCCTTGACAGCGCCCACCAGGCGGCATCGCGGCAGTTACCGCTCCAGGACGCTTTGTAATAGCAATCCCATGCTCCAGCTTCATCGCCCTGCCTTTCCAGCGCGCTGCCAAGCAGCATGCTGGCTTCGCCATCGCGCGGATTTTTATTCAGACGATGGGCGCGAAGTAGCGCGGCCCGGGCACATTGCTCCGCCAGCCCCCAGTCGGCGCAATTAAACGCCAGCGTCCCGAGGGCAACATTATTGCGGTAATCCTGCGGATCGATGGCTATCGCCCGGCGATAGTAATCCGCGGCATAGCGGCTTGCATGATTGTATTGTTCAAGATGCTGGCCGATAAAATAGAGCTCATCGCCGTTGTGAATCTCTTCCGGCATCGCCGGCGCGCAGGCAGGTTCGGGCAGGGGCGTCTGCTGAGTAATATGTTCCGAATAATCCAGCAGCGGCTGGTTGTCTGCGGTTTTCACCTTAATGGTTAAGCGCCGGGCGTCATTTTCCGGCAGCGTATGCTGCCAGCTCTCGCCGGGCTTCAGCGTAAGCTGAGTTTCATACAGCGGCTGCTTTTCCGCGCTGAGTTCAACAACAATATTTTCCAGCGGCGCAATGGCGTAAACGCCGAGCTGCAGCTGCTCCGACTCACGAACCAGCTTCAGCGCCAGCTGCGTATTGGCATTTTGCACCATCCCCAGCTCGCTATAGGGAAGGAAATTTTGCACAAACACCTTCTCTTCATAAGGCGCAAGCCAGGTAAAGTCAGGCTGGTTATCGGTGTAGACGCCGGTCATCAGCTCGATATAGGGGCCATTTTCGTCGGTCAGATTGCGGTCCCACGCCTGGCCAAAGTCGCCATAGCCCCAGCTCCACTGTTTTTTGCCCGGCGAGACGTGATGGTCGGCAACATGCAGCAGCCCACCGCGCTCGTCGTGGTGATAAGCGCCGACAAAGTCGTAGTCCGATTTCTCCGCCATATACGAGGTGGGTACCGGAACGTTTTTATAACGGGAGATATCGACGCCCGCAGAATAGTCCACTTTGTAGTAGGTGCCGGTGGCGATGGGAAAAGCGGAAACATCGCGCTTGCCGTGATCGAATACGGCGGTGACGTCGGGTGGAAACACGCTCTGGTGAGCATCGCCGCCTTTGACCGCCGGATTGGCCCACCACAGGAAATGACGCGGCGTTGCGTTACCATTAAAAACCTTACCGGTAATTTCAATCAGCGCGCGGTCAGGATAGAGAGTAAACCCGGTCATGACCTGTAAACCGCGCATGGGCTCCGCTTCCCCCATCCATACGGTCTGCACGCCGTTTTCCCCACGCTGGATCGAAAAATCGACCGGCATAAAGGTCGTCGGGCGGTGATGCTGCGGCCAGTTGAACTCGATACCGCCGGAGATCCAGGGTCCCAGTAGCCCTACCAGGGCGGGCTTAACGACTTCATTGTAATAGACGAAATCGCGCTGTTTGACTTTGTCATACGCCCGGTGAATACGTCCGCCAAGCTCCGGCAGCAGCATGATACGAATGAAATCATTCTCCATCCATACTGCCTGATAATCGCGCATTTCACGCTCGCCGGTCAGGGTATCTATCACGCCGTAGGGATAGACGTTGCCGGAGGAACCCTGATAAACGCGCTTTTCCAGAAACATGGGGTTCGGATCCTCCGCCCCCGTCGTCCACGTAGGTAATGTAATTGTTTCCTGCCAGACCTTAACTGAACCGTACATGACGCCTCCACTAAACAAAATAAAGTAAAACTTGCTATGAGAGGAGTTTATATCGCCATTTAGCTGCTAAAATGCGCAACGCTCACGCAATATAGTTAAGGGAGTTAAGTGTATGCAGCGCACCGGTTTGAATAACGCCCGGGTCAGGCAGGCCAACAAATCTATTTTTCTCTCCCACCTCTGGCGGGAGAAACAGCTCAGTAAATCCCAGCTTTCCCAGCTCACCGGGCTCTCTATTCCGGCTGTGAGCAACATTCTTGCCGAACTGCTTAGCGAGGGATTGATCGGCCATTCCACGGAAAAAATGAGCAAGCGCGGCGTGAACAGCGGAAGCTACCAGATCCCCGAACACGGTGCCTGGACGCTATGCATGAATATCACGCCGACCAGCATTGAGTATCAGCTTGCCGATGCCCGACTGCTGGCGGTTGACGGCCACCAGCATTTGCCCATCGATGCCCCCACGCCGCAGGCCCTTCTTGAGGCCATCGTGGAATGCTGGCGACGTATACACCGCCGCTACCCGCAGCACAGCATCAATCTCGCACTTGGCGTTCATGGGCAGGTTGATCCGGTAACCGGAGTGTCACAAACCATGCCCCAGGCGCGCTGGAAAACGCCGATTGAAATAAAGTATCTGCTGGAGGAACAGCTCGGCGTGCAGGTGCGGGTGGATAATGACTGCGTGATGCTGGCGCTGGCGGAGAAGTGGCAGCATCAGGGTATACAACCGGATTTTTGCGTGATTAACGTCGATTACGGTATCGGCTCGTCATTTGTGATTAACGATCAGATTTATCGAGGAAGCCTCTATGGCAGCGGGCAGATAGGACACACGATTGTGAATCCTGACGGCAAGGCCTGCGACTGCGGGAGATACGGTTGCCTCGAAACCGTAGCGTCCCTCAGCGCGTTGAAAAAGCAGGCGCGGATGTGGCTTAAAACGCAGCCGGAAGCGCAGCGCTCTCCCGAGCAATTAACCACGGCATCGCTCATTGAAGCCTGGGAACAGGGAGACGTGCATATTCGCGCATGGGTTGATAGCGCGGCCAACGCCATTGGCTTAAGCCTTTATAATTTCTTAAATATTTTGAATATTAATCAGATCTGGCTATACGGACGCAGCTGCGCCTTTGGCGAACAATGGCTGGAAAGTATCGTTAAACAAACCGGCTTTAATCCCTTTGACCACGGCGATACGCCGCGAGCGCACGCTACTCAAATCGGCTTTGGCAAACTGACCCGCGCCCAGCAGCTGATGGGGATCGGTTATCTGTACGTGGAGGAACAGCTGCAAACGCTGCGTTAATCGTCAGCGGACGTGGCGGAGCGCAAATTTGTGTATTACGTTTAAATCACACGTCTCTCATAACGAGCTGATTATGAACACTCTACGCTACTTTGACTTTGGATCCTCCCGCTCTCTGCTGCTGCTGATTGCGCGTATCGCGGTGGTGGTGCTGTTTATTCTTTTCGGCTATCCCAAGCTGCTCGGCTTTAGCGGCACGGTGCAGTACATGGCCTCCTCCGGCGCGCCGATGCCAACGCTTGCGGCCATCATTGCCATTATTATGGAAGTGCCGGCGGCCATTTTAATTGTGCTGGGCTTTTTCACCCGCCCGCTGGCGGTGATCTTTATTTTTTATACCCTCGGTACCGCGGTGATTGGCCATCACTACTGGGATATGACCGGCGATGCGGTTCTGCCGAACATGATTAACTTCTGGAAAAACATCAGTATTGCCGGCGCCTTCCTGCTGCTGGCGATAACCGGTCCCGGGGCGATTTCGCTCGACCGCCGCTAATCAACAGACGCAAAAAAGGCCGCTGATGCGGCCTTTTTGATGTCAACGCTAACGCTTACGCATAAACCGGGAAGCGTGCGCAGATATCCAGCACTTTGCCCTTCACGCGCTCAATGACCGCTTCGTCATTGATGTTGTCCAGCACGTCGCACATCCAGCCGGCCAGCTCTTTCACTTCCGCTTCTTTAAAGCCGCGACGGGTGACCGCCGGAGAACCGATACGGATGCCGGAGGTCACAAACGGGCTCTTCGGATCGTTCGGCACGCTGTTTTTGTTGACGGTGATGTTAGCGCGGCCCAGCGCAGCGTCCGCTTCTTTACCGGTCAGGTTTTTATCGACCAGATCCAGCAGGAACAGGTGGTTTTCAGTGCCGCCGGAAACCACTTTGTAGCCGCGGTTCAGGAACACTTCTACCATTGCCTTCGCGTTTTTCGCTACCTGCTGCTGGTAAACTTTGAACTCCGGCTCCATCGCTTCTTTCAGCGCGACGGCTTTCGCCGCGATAACGTGCATCAGCGGGCCGCCCTGAGCGCTCGGGAATACCGCAGAGTTCAGTTTCTTGTACAGCTCTTCGCTACCGCCTTTCGCCAGGATCAGGCCGCCGCGCGGACCCGCCAGGGTTTTGTGGGTGGTGGTGGTCACAACGTGAGCGTGCGGAACCGGGTTCGGGTACACGCCAGCGGCGATCAGGCCGGCCACGTGCGCCATATCGACGAACAGGTATGCGCCGATGCTGTCAGCGATTTCGCGCATTTTTGCCCAGTCAACCACGCCGGAATAAGCAGAGAAACCACCGATAATCATCTTCGGTTTATGTTCCTGAGCCTGCTTAGCCATGTCTTCATAGTCAATTTTACCGGACTCATCGATGCCGTAAGGAATGATGTTGTACAGTTTGCCGGAGAAGTTGACCGGAGAGCCGTGAGTCAGGTGACCACCCTGCGCCAGGTTCATACCCAGAACGGTATCGCCCGGCTGCAGCAGAGCGGTATAGACCGCGAAGTTAGCCTGGGAGCCGGAGTGCGGCTGCACGTTAGCGTAGTCAGCGCCGAACAGCTCTTTGGCGCGATCGATAGCCAACTGCTCTACGATATCGACGTATTCACAGCCGCCGTAGTAGCGCTTGCCCGGATATCCTTCAGCGTATTTGTTGGTCAGCTGAGAGCCCTGCGCCTGCATAACGCGTGGGCTGGTGTAGTTTTCGGAGGCGATCAGTTCGATGTGCTCTTCCTGACGTACTTTTTCTTGCTCCATAGCCTGCCACAGTTCGGCATCATAATCGGCAATGTTCATTTCACGCTTTAACATCCGCATCTCCTGACTCAGCTAACAATAGAATTTCGGCCTTAAAAGGCGGTCCACCTGGACAACGGCCCACAGTATAACTGAATCATTCTGTGATAACAGGTCTTGACAAAGGATTTTACGCAAACGATTGGCTCCGCGTTACACAAGGCTTTGAGCAATAAAGCTCCTGCAATTATCAACGGATTTGTTTTCAGGTTTGTGATGCAAATAATTCATGTTGTCACTGCCGTCGGGCAAAGCGTTAAAGAACCATTTACAAAGCAGGGGTATTTTTATAAGATGCATTTAAAATACATCATTAAGATAACATACAAGGAAGCTGCTATGCTCGACGCGCAAACCATCGCTACGGTGAAAGCCACCATCCCCCTGCTGGTTGAAACCGGTCCGAAACTGACCGCCCATTTTTACGACCGGATGTTTGCTCATAATCCCGAACTCAAAGAAATCTTTAATATGAGTAACCAACGCAACGGCGACCAGCGCGAGGCGCTGTTCAACGCCATTGCCGCCTATGCCAGCAATCTTGAGAACCTGCCTGCCCTGCTGCCGGCGGTGGAAAAAATCGCCCAGAAGCATACCAGCTTCCAGATCCAGCCCGAGCAGTACAACATTGTCGGTACCCACCTGCTGGCCACTCTTGATGAGATGTTCAGCCCCGGCCAGGAAGTGCTGGATGCCTGGGGTAAGGCCTACGGCGTACTGGCCAACGTCTTTATTAACCGTGAAGCGCAAATCTACAGTGAAAGCGCCAGCAAAACCGGCGGCTGGGAAGGCACCCGCGCGTTCCGCATCGTCAGAAAAACGCCGCGCAGCGCGCTGATTACCAGCTTTGAGTTTGAGCCGGTCGACGGCGGCGCGGTTGCTGAATACCAGCCGGGCCAGTACCTGGCGGTCTGGCTGAAGCCGGAAGGCTTTCCGCATCAGGAAATTCGTCAGTACTCTTTGACCCGCAAACCCGACGGTAAAGGCTATCGCATTGCGGTTAAGCGTGAAAACGGCGGCCAGGTTTCAAACTGGCTGCATGATTCTGCGAAAGAAGGCGACGTGATTTATCTGGCCGCGCCGGCCGGCGATTTCTTCCTCAACGTGGCGCCGGAAACGCCGGTCACGCTGCTCTCCGGCGGCGTCGGTCAGACGCCGATGCTGGCGATGCTGGACACGCTGGCGAAAGCACAGCATCCGGCGCAGGTTAACTGGTTCCACGCGGCAGAGAATGGCGACGTGCACGCCTTCGCGGAGGAAGTAAAAGCGCTGGGTGAAAACCTGCCGAAGTTTACTTCTCACGTCTGGTACCGCAGCCCGAGCGAAGCGGACCGTGAGGCCGGCGCGTTTGACAGCGAAGGATTGATGGATTTATCGACCCTGGCCGACAAGATCGGCGATCCGCAGATGCAGTTCTATCTCTGCGGCCCGGTGGCGTTTATGCAGTTTGCCGCGAAGCAGATGGTAAGGCTTGGCGTGGGCCGCGACAACATTCATTACGAGTGCTTCGGCCCGCACAAGGTGCTGTAAACAGAGCGATGGATGCAGGCGGCCCGGAAACTACCGGGCCGCCATTCGGTTTGTCAGCTTAAATCGCCGCGTCGTCTTCTTCGCCAGTGCGGATACGAATCACGCGCGCGACATCGAAAACAAAGATCTTACCGTCGCCGATTTTGCCGGTCTGCGCCGTACGGATAATGGTATCCACGCAGGTGTCGACGATATCATCGGTGACAACGATTTCGATTTTCACTTTCGGCAGAAAATCGACCATATACTCCGCGCCGCGATACAGCTCGGTATGCCCCTTCTGACGGCCAAAGCCTTTCACTTCCGTTACCGTCATCCCGGTGATGCCGACTTCGGCCAGCGCTTCACGCACGTCATCCAGTTTGAAGGGTTTAATAATCGCATCAATCTTTTTCATGGTGTTCCTGTCTTAGAGCCTGGCCCATTAGGGCTATTTTTCGCGTAACCGGTTGCTAACCGTATCATAACTTGCGTCATCACACGGAGCTACTCTTTAAAGTCGTTAGCGTCGAGCTCGTGGCGCGACAGCAGCTTATAAAATTCGGTGCGATTGCGCCCCGCCATCCGCGCCGCATGCGTGACGTTGCCTTTAGTGATTTGCAGCAGCTTGCGCAGGTAATTGAGCTCAAACTGATTCCGCGCCTCGACAAAGGTCGGCAGCGCGGTGTTTTCTCCCTCCAGCGCCTGCTCTACCAGGGCGTCGCTAATGACCGGCGAAGAGGTTAGCGCCACGCACTGCTCAATCACGTTCACCAGCTGGCGCACGTTGCCCGGCCATTTGGCGGCCATCAGCCGCTTCATCGCATCGGTGGAAAACGCGCGAACAAAGGGTTTGTGGCGATCGGCGGACTGGCGCAGCAGATGGTTCGCCAGCAGCGGAATATCTTCCGTACGCTCGGCCAGCGGCGGGATTTTCAGATTCACCACGTTGAGACGATAAAACAGATCTTCGCGAAACTCGCCGCGCGCCATGGCCTTCGGCAGGTCGCGATGGGTCGCAGAAATAATCCGCACATCAATGTCGATATCGCGGTTGCTGCCCAGCGGGCGCACTTTACGCTCCTGCAGGACGCGCAGCAGTTTAACCTGCAGCGCAACCGGCATATCGCCGATTTCATCAAGAAACAGGGTCCCGCCTTCTGCGGCCTGGAATAGCCCCTCGCGACTGCTAACCGCGCCGGTAAAAGCGCCGCGGGCGTGGCCAAACAGCTCCGACTCCAGCAGCTGCTCGGGAAGCGCGCCGCAGTTAATGGCGACAAAAGGTTTATCGCGGCGCGGGCTGGCGTTATGAATTGCCTGGGCGACAATCTCCTTGCCGGTACCGCTCTGGCCGTTAATCAGTACGCTGACGTCCGACTGCGCTACCATCCCGGCCTGCTCCAGCAGACGCTCCATCAGCGGGCTGCGGGTCACAATCGCCTGACGCCAGCGCTCATCGGTAGTAGGCGCGCTCTGCTCCAGCGCGTCATCAATCGCTTTATACAGAGCGTCTTTATCCACCGGCTTGGTGAGAAAGCTAAATACGCCCTGCTGGGTCGCGGCAACGGCATCCGGAATGGAACCGTGCGCGGTGAGAATGATCACCGGCATTCCCGGCTGAACCTTCTGGATTTCGCTGAACAGCTGGAGGCCGTCCATCTCGTCCATCCGCAGGTCACTGACCACCAGGTCGACTTTGTCACGGCTCAGCGTGCGCAGCGCCTCCGGCCCGCTCTCGGCGGTCAGTACGCTGTATCCTTCGCTGACAAGGCGCATGCCCAGCAGCTTCAGCAGCCCCGGATCGTCGTCCACCAACAGCAGACGGGCGGGTTTACGGATCGTCATGAATCACCTCCGGGACCTTTTCGCCGCCGTGCCCGGCGTCCGGGCTGAAGTTCCCGCCGGGTTTACGGCTGGAGAGCTGGCGCTCGATGTCGGTGAGATTCTCCAGCTTGCGGGTCGTCAGTTCGAGCTGACTGCGAAGTTCAATTTCCTGCTGACGCAGCGTCTCCAGCTCCGCATCGCTTGACTGCTGCAATTTGGCGTAGCGGGAGCGCTCCTCAATCAGCTGAAGCTGCCGGCCCTGGGCATCGCGCCAGAGCTGATAAAGCGGGCGAACCTGGGCGGCGATTTGCGGGCTGAAGGCATCCAGACTGGTCACCAGATCGCGACGTTCGTTGGGCGTAATTTTGGCATCGGCCAGTAAAATGCCGCGTTTAAAGGCATCCTGCCAGCTGTTGGCATCGTGCTGCCGGGCTTCAGCCCGCGCCTGTACCGGAGCAAGGCGGTCCGCGCAGTCAATTCCCCGCAGCCAGTAAAGCGGGTTTTTATCACTGGCCTCGCTTTGCAGGCTCCAGATGTCGGCACACTCCACCGAAAGAAAATCAGCGACCTGGTGCTGCGGCAGCGCGGAGAGCGTTTTGCCATCCGCGGCGTGTGGTGATGTAGAGGCGGAACATCCCGCCAGCGCCAGGCAGGACATGCCTGACAGCAGCCATCCCCTGAGGGGACGGACAAGTGCGAAGAAGTGGGACATATTCACCCGATAGTTATACGTTATTTTGTCCAGCCTCGGCGACGGGGAGCGTGATACGAAAACAGATTAGCCCTGATTTATCATCAACCAGGCTCAGTTCACCCTGCATTTGCCGTACGCAGTCGCGGGCAATGCTCAGCCCCAGACCGCTGCCTTTTACCGCCCCTTTACGCTGGTGGCTTCCCTGATAAAAAGGCTCAAAAATCATGTTTCTCTCTGCGGGCGGGATCGGCTCGCCGTCGTTAATGACGTCAATGCGCACCTGCTCGCCGTGCCGATAGCTATGGATTCGAATGTTACCGGATTCAGCACCATAGTGCACCGCATTGGAGTAGAGATTATCCAGTACGCTCACCAGCAGAGCAGGCTCCGCTTCGCAAAAACGCTCGCTGAGCGCCAGATCGGTATGCATCATTTTAGCTCTTGCCGGCAGGCTGTGGGCGGAAACCACGTTTTCCACCAGATCGGCCAGATTCACCGTCTCGCGCGCAATCGGGCCATCGGCCTGTTTACGGTTATAGTCCAGCAGTTGCTCAATCAGCTTTTGCAGGTTACGGCTGCTGTTATCCAGAATCTCAACGATCTCCTGCTGCTCGGGCGTCAGCGGCCCGGCCACCCGGTCGGCAAGCAGCTCTGTTCCTTCGCGCATACTGGCAAGCGGCGTTTTCAGCTCATGGGAAAGATGGCGCAGGAACTGGTGCCGCTGGGATTCCAGCCAGGCAAGGCGTTCGCTCAGCCAGATAATGCGTTTACCGACGGAGCGCAGCTCTCGCGGACCGGTAAACAGCGCGGCGTCGTCCAGCGACTTCCCCTCCCCCAGTCGGTTGATCATTCTCTCAATGCCCTTCACCGGGCCGATAATCATGCGGGTGAACAGCAGCACCAGCGCCAGGCTGAGCAGGAACAGCACCAGCGCCTGCCAGCCGAAGAACTGCCCGCGCTCGGCGATTTCCTGCTGCAGCTGCTGCCCGCGCGAATAGACCACCGTTCGGGTTGCCTGCACCATGTCGCTATTGGCCGAGGCAAACGCTTCCAGGCTGGCGGCTGACTTCGCCGCCGGACCGCTATTTTTACACTGTAGCTCGGCCAAATCGTCGAGATCCTGACGCAGCGCCTGCCAGATTTTCTCATCGGGCAGGACGCCCGCGTGAGCATCAAGCATTTCGCTGTAGCGTTGGCGCTGATTCTGGTAGACCCGCGCCAGCGTCGGATCGTCCAGCACGCAGTACTGGCGGTAGCTACGTTCCATCTCCAGCGATGCGTTAATCATCGCTTCGCTGCGGCGGGCGTCTATAAGGGTAGTACGGTTGATATGCGCCGCCTGCGCGCTCAGCGCGTTGAGGCTTTGCCACGCCTGCCATGCCAGCACCAGCAGCGGCAGCAGGATCAGCACGAAGGATAGCGTGACCAGCTGGCGCAGCGAACGGGGGAAAAGGGAGAGTCGCTTCACGGATAGGGTCTCAATCATTAGCTCATGACGATGCTAACCGAGGACGCAATAAACATCTACGCCGAAAATAATAAAGCCAGGCTACAGGAGCCTGGCTTTATTAAGAAATGAGGCGGTGCCTTACTCGACGTTTCGCCCGATGACTGATAAAGCAGAGCTGTTATCAGGAGTTGGACGGCAGGCACCTGTTTGTGCGTCATTCGAAGTTTATGTAGCGCGTCCCGGAGGGGCTGACATAAGAAGGTGAATGAGCCACTGGTTATAATTATGCACGAACTATGCCACATCTCAAAACATTTTATTAACACAATGAAATATAATACCTTTTTACTATTCATGGACATGAATGATGATGGTCAGTTTTCGCGCAAAGTGTCGCTGATTAGCAACACCGGATGAATGGTTTAGCAATGCTATTATAAATCAATATGTTAAGTGTCACCTTTTGACGACACCGCTATAGCGCGTTTGTCGGCGATCCCCGACACCTGCTGTCGATACGCCTCCCCAATAAAAAAGCCCCCTGCGCGGGCAGGAGGCTTAATGCGATTTGTGAGCGGTTTTAGCCCAGCTGTTTACGCGCGTTGCGGAAAATACGCATCCACGGGCCGTCTTCGCCCCAGTTTTCCGGGTGCCAGGAGTTCGACACGGTGCGGAACACACGTTCCGGGTGCGGCATCATGATGGTCGCGCGCCCGCTTTCGCTGGTCACCGCGGTGATACCGTTCGGCGAACCGTTCGGGTTAGCCGGATAGTTTTCCGTCACTTTACCGACGTTGTCGACGAAGCGCAGCGCCACCAGGCCTTTACTTTCCAGCTGAGCCAGATGTGCGCCATCGCGGACTTCCACCTGTCCTTCGCCGTGAGATACGGCAATCGGCATCATTGACCCCACCATCCCCTGCAGCAGCAGCGACGGGCTCTGGGTCACTTCAACCAGGCTGAAACGCGCTTCAAAGCGGTCGGACTGGTTACGCACAAAGCGCGGCCACAGCTCGCTGCCCGGGATCAGCTCGCGCAGGTTAGACATCATCTGGCAACCGTTGCACACGCCCAGCGACAGGGTTTGTGGACGATGGAAGAAGGTGGCAAATTCGTCGCGAACCCGCTCATTGAACAGGATCGATTTCGCCCAGCCCTCACCCGCGCCTAAAACGTCACCGTAGGAGAAGCCGCCGCAGGCCACCAGCGCCTGGAAGTCAGCAAGACCGGTACGCCCCGCCAGCAGGTCGCTCATGTGCACGTCGATGGCATCAAAGCCCGCGCGATGGAATGCCGCGGCCATTTCTACATGGGAGTTCACGCCCTGCTCGCGCAGCACCGCAACCTTCGGACGCGCGCCGGTGGCAATATAAGGCGCAGCGATATCCTCATTGATATCGAAGGAGAGCTTCACGTTGAGGCCCGGATCGGCATCGTTGGCTTTCGCCTCGTGCTCCTGGTCGGCGCACTCCGGGTTATCGCGCAGACGCTGCATTTGCCAGGTAGTTTCTGCCCACCACATGCGCAGCGTTGTGCGGCTTTCACTGAATACCGGGTGACCGTCGGCTTCGATGACAAAGCGATCGCCCGTCGTGGCCTGGCCAAGATAGTGAACGCAATCCGCCAGACCATGAGCGGCCAGCAGCGCTTCCACCGCCTGACGGTCGGCGGCACGAACCTGAATCACCCCGCCAAGCTCCTCGTTAAACAACGCGGCCAGACGATCCTCGCCGAGCGCGGCGATATCAACCTTGACGCCGCAGTGGCCGGTAAAGGCCATTTCGGCCAGCGTGACCAGCAGGCCACCGTCAGACCGGTCGTGCCACGCCAGCAGCTTACCTTCGGCCACCAGCGCCTGCATTGCGTCCCAGAAGCCTTTCAGCTGCGCGACATCGCGCACGTCGGCGGTCACATCGCCAAGCTGACGATAAACCTGCGCCAGCGCGGTCGCGCCCAGCGCATTGTTCCCCTTGCCTAAATCAATCAGCAGCAGGGCGTTGTCTTCGGTCGCGAGCTGTGGGGTGACAGTACGGCGTACGTCTTCCACGCGGGCAAAGGCGGAAATCACCAGCGACAGCGGAGAGGTCATCTCGCGCTGTTCAGTGCCTTCCTGCCAGCGGGTTTTCATCGACATGGAGTCTTTACCCACTGGAATCGTCAGTCCCAGGGCCGGACAAAGTTCTTCGCCAATCGCTTTTACCGCTTCATATAAACCGGCGTCTTCGCCCGGGTGACCGGCTGCGGCCATCCAGTTTGCCGACAGCTTCACGCGATTGAGCGCGCCAATCTGCGTCGCCGCGATGTTGGTCAGCGCCTCGCCGACCGCCAGACGGGCGGAAGCGGCAAAGTCCAGCAGCGCCACCGGCGCGCGCTCGCCAATGGACATGGCTTCGCCATAGTAGCTGTCGAGACTGGCGGTGGTCACCGCGCAGTTAGCCACTGGGATCTGCCACGGCCCCACCATCTGATCGCGCGCCACCATACCGGTGACGGTACGGTCGCCGATGGTGACGAGGAAGGTTTTCTCCGCCACGGTCGGCAGGTGCAGCACGCGATTCACCGCGTCGGCAATAGTAATTCCCTGGCGTTCCAGACTCTGGCCCTGAGCTTTGAGCGTCTGCACGTCGCGGGTCATTTTCGGCGTTTTGCCCAGCAGCACGTCAAGCGGCAGGTCGATCGGGCGATCGTCAAAGTGGGTATCGTCGAGGCTCAGATGCAGCGCTTCGGTCGCTTCGCCAATCACCGCGTACGGCGCGCGTTCGCGGCGGCACAGCTCATCAAACAGCGGCAGCTGCTCCGGCGCGACCGCCAGCACATAACGTTCCTGCGATTCGTTACACCAGATCTCCAGCGGGCTCATGCCCGGCTCATCGCTGAGGATATCGCGCAGCTGGAATTTACCGCCGCGTCCGCCGTCGCTGACCAGTTCAGGCATCGCGTTCGACAGACCGCCGGCGCCGACATCGTGGATAAACAGAATAGGGTTGGCGTCGCCCAGCTGCCAGCAGCGGTCGATAACTTCCTGGCAACGACGTTCCATTTCCGGGTTGTCGCGCTGTACGGAGGCAAAATCGAGATCGGCATCGGACTGGCCGGAAGCCATTGAAGAGGCCGCGCCGCCGCCAAGGCCGATGTTCATCGCCGGACCGCCGAGAACAATCAGCTTCGCACCAACGACGATCTCGCCCTTCTGCACGTGTTCGCCGCGAATGTTGCCGATACCGCCCGCCAGCATAATGGGCTTGTGATAGCCGCGCAGCTCTTCGCCGTTGTGGCTGCTCACCTTCTCTTCATAGGTACGGAAGTAACCGTTGAGCGCCGGACGACCAAATTCGTTGTTAAACGCCGCGCCGCCCAGCGGGCCTTCGGTCATGATATCCAGCGCGGTGACGATACGCTCCGGCTTACCGAAATCCTCTTCCCAGGGCTGCTCAAACCCCGGAATACGCAGGTTGGAAACCGAGAAGCCCACCAGACCCGCTTTCGGCTTCGCGCCGCGCCCGGTGGCGCCTTCATCGCGAATTTCGCCGCCGGAACCGGTCGCCGCGCCCGGCCACGGAGAGATCGCCGTCGGGTGGTTATGGGTTTCGACCTTCATCAGAATATGCGCGTCTTCCTGGTGGAAGTCGTAGCGGCCGGTTTCGTGGTCGGCGAAGTAGCGCCCCACGGCTGAACCTTCCATTACCGCGGCGTTGTCTTTATAGGCAGACAGCACGTAGTCCGGGGTTTTCTCGAAGGTGTTTTTGATCATTTTAAACAGCGACTTCGGCTGCTTTTCGCCATCAATGACCCAGTCGGCGTTAAAAATCTTGTGTCGGCAGTGCTCGGAGTTAGCCTGCGCGAACATATAGAGTTCGATATCGTTCGGGTTGCGCCCCAGCTTCTGGAAAGCATCCTGCAGATAGTCGATTTCATCCTCCGCCAGCGCCAGCCCCAGACGGAGGTTGGCGTCAATCAGCGCCTGACGGCCCAGGCCCAGCAGGTCAACGCTGGTGACCGGAGTTGGCTGATGGTGGGCGAAGAGTTTTTCACCCTCTTCCAGCGCCGTGAAGACGCTTTCCATCATGCGGTCATGCAGTTCGGCCGCCACCTGCGACCACTGTTGGTCATTCAGGCTGCTCGCTTCGACGTAATACGCCACGCCGCGTTCCAGGCGCACCACCTGAGACAGGCCGCAGTTATGGGCGATGTCGGTAGCTTTAGAAGACCAGGGAGAGATGGTGCCGGGACGGGGGGTAACGAGCAGTAGCTTGCCGGTTGGAGTATGGCTGCTTAAGTTCGGGCCATATTTGAGCAACCTTGCCAGACTCTCACGATCGTCGCCGCTGAGCGGGGCACTAAGGTCGGCAAAATGAACGTACTCGGCATATATCGTGCTGACCGGAAGGTTGGCCGCCTGGAAACGTGCCAGCAGTTTATTGATACGGAATGCCGACAGTGCAGGTGAACCACGCAAAATTTCCATCATAAGTCTCTCGTCTTCGAAGCTTTCATGGTGAGCCAGGGGGGAAACGGGCGCCATTATAGTGAATCCTGCGCCCCGACGAAACCGTTTGCGTAGAAATAAAATGATTGCCGGGGTTTATCAATTAATGTGACTCATCTCGCGAATAAGTTGCCAACTGACGCATTCTTAAGCAAAATGCCGCTCATTCTAAGACAACCTTTTCCTTTTTCTGGTCATAATCTGCTGAGGAACCCGAAGCTGCAGAAGATTAACTATCTGAAAAAACTAAAGATTAATTATCTGCTCATCGGCATAGTCACCCTCCTGCTGGCGGCCGCCCTGTGGCCGTCTCTCCCGTGGATGGGTAAACCAGAAAACCGCGTGGCGGGGATCATTGCGCGCGGAGAATTGCGCATCAGCACCATTAATTCGCCGATGACCTTCGCGACCCTCAATGATCAAACCTACGGTTTTGATTATGAGCTGGCGCAGCAGTTTGCTGACTACCTCGGCGTCGAGCTCAAAGTCACCACCAGGCAGAATATCAGCCAGCTCTTCGACGATCTTGATGAAGGCAAAGCCGACATGCTGGCAGCCGGGCTGGTCTACAACTCCGAGCGGGTGAAAAACTATCAGGTCGGGCCGACCTACTATTCAGTTTCGCAACAGCTGGTGTATCGCAAAGGCAACCTGCGTCCGCGCACCCTGGCAAACATCACCGCCGCGCAGCTGGCCATCGCTCCCGGGCACGTGGCGATTAACGATCTCCAGGCATTGAAAAAGCAAAAATATCCCGACCTTGAGTGGCACGTGGACGATAAGCGCGGCACGACGGCGCTGATGCAGGCGGTTATCGATGGCAAACTCGACTATACCGTCGCTGATTCGGTCGCCGTCAGTCTGTTCCAGCGCGTCCACCCGGAGCTGGCCGTCGCCCTTGATATCAGCGACGAACAGCCGGTCACCTGGTTTAGCGAAAAAGGTGAGGATAATTCCCTGCCGGCGGCAATGCTCGATTTCTTCAATAACATTAACGAAGATGGCACCCTGGCGAGGCTGGAGGAGAAATACCTCGGCCACGGCAACGATTTTGACTACGTTGACACCCGCACCTTCCTGCGCGCCGTGGAGAGCATCCTCCCTGACCTGCAGCCGATGTTTGAAAAATACGCCCGGCAGATAGACTGGCGGCTGCTGGCGGCTATCTCATGGCAGGAATCGCACTGGGATCCGCAGGCCACCTCTCCGACGGGCGTTCGCGGGATAATGATGCTGACCCGCAATACGGCGCAAAGCCTGGGCCTGACCGATCGTACCGACGCCGAGCAAAGCCTCGACGGCGGCATGCGTTATTTACAGGACATGATGAATAAAGTGCCGGAGTCGGTCCCACAGGACGAACGCATCTGGTTTGCGCTGGCGGCTTATAATATGGGCTACGCGCACATGCTTGACGCGATGGCGCTGACCAAAAAGCAGAAAGGCAACCCGAATAGCTGGGCCGATGTGAAGCAGCGTCTGCCGCTGCTAAGCCAGAAAAACTACTACAGCCGACTGAAGTACGGCTTTGCACGCGGGCACGAAGCCTACGCCTACGTCGAAAACATCCGCAAATATCATATTAGCCTTGTGGGCTATCTCTCTGAAAAAGAGAGAAAAGACGCGCAGATGGCCGCCTTGGGCGAACACTATCCGGCGGTCATGCCGGATGAGCTGGATAAAGAAGAGCAGTACACCAGGTCCTTTTTTAACTTTCGCGCCGAAACGCTGGTCGATAACGCAAAATTACAAATCCCCGGAATGGGGCATTAATCCTGCGCTTGCTGGCCAGCTCGCTTTAGCGCTTTTTTCTCTTCCCGCCGCCAGCGAAAGAAATCGCTCAGCATACCGGAACAAGCCTCCGCCATAACACCTTCCGCTATTTCTACCCGATGATTCATCCCTGGATGATGCAGCACATCCATCAGCGACCCGGCGGCGCCGGTTTTCGCATCCCTGGCACCAAACACCAGCCGGGAAATACGGCTGTGCACCATTGCGCCGGCGCACATCACGCAGGGTTCGAGAGTAACGTACAGCGTTGCGTCAATCAGGCGATAGTTTTGCAACACCAGCCCGCCCTGACGCAGCGCCATAATCTCGGCGTGCGCGGTGGGATCGTGGCGGCCGATGGGCCGGTTCCAGCCCTCGCCGATGACCTGATGATTATGCACCAGCACGGCGCCGACCGGCACCTCGCCCTCTTCCCAGGCGCGTTTGGCCAGCGTCAGGGCGTGACGCATCCAGTATTCATCATTTAATTCATGGTCAGACAAAGCGGGCACTCCTGCAGAAAAGCGGGGCGCATTATACATGGGCGCTATGTATTACACACTATTCTAACTGCTGAAGATCGCCCTGCGGCGTCACCCGCCAGCGGTGCTGGCAAAAAGAGAGCAGCGGGTTGTCCTGCTCGCTGTCGCTGTAGCCGCTATACAAGCGCAGCGGTGCGCCGATCTTTTGTTCCAGCTGCGTCACTTTTTCATTACCGAGACAGCGCAGGGTTAACCCCCAGCCGCCGTAGCGTCGCTCCATTCGGCTGGCGATCAGATTCACCCGCGGCAGCCAGGCTGTATCAAAATAGACCTGTTCAACCAGCGACTGCGGCGAACCGGTGATCAGCCAGACGTCAGCGTCCGTGCTGGTCAGATAATGTTTAAGCCGCGCCTGAACAACCGGGAATGCCGTGACGTGCTGGCGAAACCAGCGAACAAAATTGGCCTCCAGGCGTTTAAGCTGCTGCTCGCTGCGTCCGAAGGTTGATGCCCAGAGCAGCAGGCTCATCGGCCAGCGCGCGGCGCGACCGTATAACATCAATCCGGCCGCGATAACCGGCAATAAAGGAAGCAGCAGCAGCGCGTTCAGCGGCTGATGGCGCAGGGCATAGCGCAAAAAGCTGCCAAACATATCCTGCTGATGCAAGGTTCCATCCAGATCAAAGAAAACCACTCTCCGCGTGCTGCTATTCAAAACCCACTCCCCTGAACGATCGCATGATAACCAATAGCTTAACAGCCTTACGTCGCCAATAGCGAAAACATACGCTGCTGTTGAATCCATATTAAGAAAACGTCTTTGCCGAGAAATCTTAGGCACAGAATTTTTAATTCGCGATAATCCTCTTATAATCGAATACAAAATTCTTTCAGCCGAGGGTGAAGCTGTCCTCCGGAGCCGCTATGAACTGTTTGACCCGTATTCGCCAGCGCTATCCGACGTTGGCCGCAAGCGATAAAAAACTGGCCGATTTCATTCTGGCTCAACCGGATCAAACCCGCCACCTCAGCTCGCAGCAGCTGGCGGGCGAAGCCGGCGTCAGCCAGTCAAGCGTAGTGAAATTTGCGCAGAAGATGGGGTTCAAAGGCTTCCCGGCGTTAAAGCTGGCATTGAGCGAAGCCCTGGCAAGCGCGCCGACTCCGCAATCCGTACCGGTGCATAACCAGATTCGCGGCGACGATCCCCTGCGCCTGGTTGGCGAAAAGCTAATTAAGGATAACGTCGCGGCCATGCACGCCTCGCTGGACGTCAACACCGAAGAGAAGCTGCTGGAAGCCGTCACGCTGTTGCGCCACGCCCGTCGGATCATCATTACCGGCATCGGCGCGTCGGGCCTGGTGGCGAGAAACTTTAGCTGGAAGCTGATGAAAATCGGTATTAACGCCGTCTCTGAACAGGATATGCACGCGCTGCTGGCAACGGTACAGGCGATGTCCCCGGACGATCTGCTGCTGGCCATCTCCTATTCCGGTGAACGACGCGAGATCAATATGGCGGCCGGTGAAGCGCTGCGGGTAGGTAGTCAGATCCTGGCGATCACCGGCTTTAACCCCAACGCGCTTCAGCAGCAGGCAACGCTGTGCCTGTACACCATTGCGGAAGAGCAGGCCACGCGTAGCGCTGCGATCTCCTCCACCAGCGCGCAAATGATGTTGACCGATCTTCTGTTTATGGGGCTGGTGCAGCAGGATCTTGAGCACGCTCCGGAGCGGATTCGCCATAGCGAAGCGCTGGTGAAAAAGCTGGTGTAACCCCGAGTGCCCTGCCCGCTGTCAAAAGCACACTCTCTCTTATTGGCTCAGGCCGGGCAAAAATTTCTCCGCTGCGGATGGTCGCCCCGCGGTTGAAAAGAGCTGGCCCGGGCGAAAAATGAGCGTATAATGCCCGCCCTGTTTGTGTTGTTTCTGAGAATTTCCTGATGGCGCTGTTAATCACCAAAAAATGCATCAACTGCGATATGTGCGAGCCGGAGTGCCCGAATGAGGCGATATCCATGGGTGATAGCATTTATGAAATTAACAGCGATCGCTGCACCGAATGCGTTGGTCACTATGATACGCCGACCTGCCAGAAGGTGTGCCCGATCCCAAATACCATTCTGAAAGATCCGGCCCATAACGAAAATGAAGAACAGCTGTGGGATAAGTTTGTCCTGCTGCACCACGCGGACAAACTGTGATATTGCCGGATGGCGGCGTTAACCGACCTCTCCGGCCTGTAACACTCTAGCTTTCGATAATCACCGTGGCGCAGGCATAGTGACGCTCGTCGGCCAGCGTCACGTGAATGCTGCTTACGCCCATACGCTCGGCCAGACTCTTCGCTTCGCCCCACAATCGCAGCTTTGGCTTACCCAGCTCGTCGTTGTAAACCTCAAACTGATTAAACGCCAGACCATTGCGGATGCCGGTGCCAAGCGCCTTGGCCGCCGCTTCTTTAACGGCGAAACGCTTGGCCAGAAAACGGACCGGCTGCTGATGCTGTTCCCATATCGCCCACTCGCTATCGCTCAGGACGCGACGCGCCAGACGATCGCCGCTGCGGCCGATTACCGCTTCAATACGGGCAATTTCTACAATATCAGTACCCAGTCCGAGAATGGCCATCAGGCGCGCGCTTCCTGCATCAAACGCTTCATTTCCGCCACCGCTTCTTTCAGGCCGCTCATCACCGCACGGCCAATAATCGCGTGGCCGATGTTCAGCTCGTGCATTTCCGGCAGCGCGGCAATGGCCTTCACGTTATGGTAGGTCAAACCGTGACCGGCATTAACCTTCAGCCCCAGGCTGGCGGCATAGGCCGCCGCTTTGGCAATACGCTCCAGCTCTTTTGCCTGCTCAGCGTCAGTTTGCGCATCAGCGTAGCATCCGGTGTGAATTTCGATATAAGGCGCGCCAACGTCCGCTGCCGCCTTAATTTGCGCGTTGTCCGCGTCAATAAACAGCGAAACCAGGATACCGGCATCGGCAAGGCGTTTACAGGCGTCGCGCATTTTGTCGAGCTGGCCCGCCACGTCCAGTCCACCTTCGGTGGTCACTTCCTGACGTTTTTCCGGCACCAGGCAGCAAAAATGGGGCTGGGTCTCACAGGCAATCTTCAGCATCTCTTCCGTCACCGCCATCTCAAGATTCATGCGGGTATCCAGCGTCTGGCGCAAAATACGGACATCGCGATCGGTAATATGGCGACGATCTTCGCGCAGATGGACGGTAATACCGTCAGCGCCGGCCTGCTCGGCGATAAAGGCCGCCTGTACCGGATCCGGATAAGCGGTACCGCGAGCGTTGCGTAATGTCGCAATGTGGTCAATATTGACCCCCAACAGTAATTCAGCCATGACAATCCTCGTTAATCGTTATTTGTTTTATCGGCTCGCGCTGCCCGCGCGGGCAAAAACTGACGAAAAAGCTCGCGACTTTTTAGCGGCTTCCCGCCCAGATAGGGCTTCAGGGCGATACGGGTGAAACGCTTTGCCGCGCGCAGCGCATCGCTGTCCGGAAATTCACGGCTCGCCAGCGCCTTAAGATGGTGCCCGGTAAAGGTGTTGTTATCAATAACCACGCTGGCGATAAAGCCTTTTTCTTCACGGTAGCGATAGGTCATTGCGTCGTCAACCGCTTCTCCGCTGCCGGCGCAGTGCAGGAAATCCACGCCATATCCCAGATGCCCCAGCAGCGCCAGTTCAAAACGACGTAGCGCCGGTTCCGGCGAACCGCTTGCGCCAGCCAGAGACTGGATACAGTGCAAATAATCGAAGAAGAGTTCGGAGAAGCGCGTTTCGTGCTCAAGCACGCGAGAGAGAAGCTCGTTGACGTAAAGGCCGCTGTAGAGCGTGATGCCGCTGAGAGGGAGCGCCAGCGAGACGGCTTCCGCGCTGCGCAGCGTTTTGACTTCGCCGCGCCCGCCAAAGCGAAGCAGTAAGGGAGTAAAAGGCTGAAGCGCGCCTTTGAGGTTAGAACGTTTGGAACGTGCGCCTTTAGCCACAAGGCGCACGCGGCCGGACTCTTCCGTGAAGACGTCCAGCATCAGGCTGGTTTCGCTCCAGGGACGGCTATGCAGTACGAAAGCGCGTTGCCAGCCTTCCATCATACTCGTCGTCTTTCAGGCCGCAGGTGCGTTGGCTGCGCCCACTCACCCCAGTCACTTACTGAAGTAAGCTCCCGGGGACTCGCGGTCTTGCCGCGTGACTCAGCCTCTGGCCTCACTCCTTCGGAGCCAGCGCAAGCGCTGTTCAAAACACTTTGTGTTTTGTCCTGCACCTCGAAAGCCATAGAGTATCCAAACTTAGAGATCGTCGCCGTAACCGAGACTGCGCAGCGCGCGTTCGTCATCAGCCCAGCCGGACTTCACTTTCACCCACAGCTCGAGGTGAACCGGCGCTTCAAACATATCCTGCATGTCTTTACGCGCTTCGATACCGATGGTTTTGATTTTGGCCCCTTTGTTGCCAATCACCATCTTCTTCTGCCCTTCACGCTCAACCAGAATCAGACCGTTGATATCGTAGCCGCCGCGCTCATTGGTTACAAAACGTTCGATTTCCACGGTAACGGAATACGGCAGTTCAGCGCCGAGGAAACGCATCAGCTTTTCACGAATGATCTCGGAAGCCATAAAGCGCTGAGAGCGGTCGGTGATGTAATCTTCCGGGAAGTGATGAATGGCTTCCGGCAGATGCTTACGCACGATACCGGCGATGGTATCAACGTTCAGTCCCGTTTCCGCGGAAATCGGCACGATATCAAGGAAGTTCATCTGGCTGCCAAGGAACTGCAGGTGCGGCAGAAGATCGGCTTTTTCCTGTACGTTATCGACTTTGTTGACCGCCAGAATCACCGGCGCTTTACCGTCGCGCAGCTTGTTGAGCACCATCTCGTCGTCCGGCGTCCAGCGGGTACCTTCAACGACGAAAATAACCAGCTCAACGTCACCAATTGAGCTGCTTGCCGCTTTGTTCATCAGACGGTTAATCGCGCGTTTTTCTTCCATATGCAGGCCCGGTGTATCGACGTAGATCGCCTGATATGGACCTTCAGTATGAATACCAACGATGCGGTGACGCGTCGTCTGCGCTTTTCGGGAAGTGATCGAGATCTTCTGCCCGAGCAGCTTGTTCAGCAATGTGGATTTGCCCACGTTTGGACGACCAACGATGGCAATAAATCCGCAGTAGTTCTTTTCTTCGCTCATTCCAGCTCCAGCTTTTTCAGCGCCTGTTCGGCGGCAGCCTGCTCCGCCTTGCGGCGGCTAGAACCCGTGCCAACCACCGGTTCACTCAGGCCGCTAACCTGGCAGTGGATAGTAAATTCCTGATCGTGCGCTTCACCGCGAACCTGTACCACCAGGTAAGACGGCAGCGGCAGATGGCGCCCCTGCAGATACTCCTGCAAGCGCGTCTTCGGATCTTTTTGCTTGTCACCCGGGCTGATTTCATCCAGACGACTCTGGTACCAGGAGAGAATAAGGCGCTCAACGTTCTGAATATCGCTGTCGAGGAAAATCCCGCCGATTAACGCTTCAACGGTGTCCGCCAGTATAGATTCACGGCGAAAGCCCCCGCTTTTCAGTTCACCCGGCCCAAGACGCAGACATTCACCTAATTCGAACTCGCGGGCAATCTCTGCCAGCGTGTTGCCTCGTACCAGGGTCGCGCGCATGCGGCTCATATCGCCTTCGTCTACCCGAGGGAAACGATGATAGAGCGCGTTCGCGATCACAAAGCTCAATATTGAGTCGCCTAAAAATTCCAGGCGCTCATTATGTTTGCTGCTGGCACTGCGGTGAGTTAATGCCTGTTGCAACAGCTCCTGATGATGAAAAGTGTAGCCCAGCTTCCGTTGAAGCCGATTAATTACGATGGGGTTCATGCGTTACCAATAGATGAATGCGTCAAAAATGCAGCACACGAAACCGACCTGAGTAAAAACCAACGCGGTTTCGTGTGCTGTGTCAATCTTACGAGAGACAACCTAAAACTTCGGGGGGATATTCTATACGCAACGACAAGGGATGTCGTTAGTTTGAATAGATTTAAATTTTAAATAATTCACGCTGCCGTTATTGCGTCGGCAGCGTGAATAAAGCAGGAAAAATTTACTGGATACCACCGATACGCGATAAACGTACGCCGGTAGGCCATTCGCCTTCCTGTTTTTCGAAACTCATCCAGATTGCGGTTGCTTTACCCACCAGATTCGCTTCCGGCACAAAGCCCCAATAACGGCTATCGGCGCTGTTATCGCGGTTGTCACCCATCATAAAATACTGTCCCGGCGGGACAATCCAGGTCGCCAGCGGCAGACCGGACTGATGGTAATACATCCCCACCTGGTCCTGAGCAATCGGTACGGTCAATATACGGTGCGTCACTTCGCCCAGCGTCTCTTTACGTTCAGTCAGACGGATGCCATCGGCTTTCGTCTCGCCTTTCGGCAGTTGCCAGAAACCGCTGGTCGCTTCGCCGCCGTTGCTGCGGGAGAAGGTCTGTACGAAATCGCTCGGCTCAACGTTGGAGTAAGTGACCGGCAGCGCGTTGCCGCAGGCCTGGCCAGAACTACAGCCCGGCTGGATAGTGACCTGCTTGGCAATCGGATCGTAAGTCACTTTATCACCCGGTAAACCGACCGCACGCTTGATATAATCCAGGCGCGGATCTTGCGGATATTTAAAGACGACAATATCGCCGCGCTTCGGATGTCCGGTTTCGATCAGCGTTTTCTGGTAAATCGGATCTTTAATGCCGTAGGCAAACTTCTCAACCAGAATAAAATCGCCGATCAGCAGCGTTGGCATCATCGAGCCGGAGGGGATCTGGAAGGGCTCATAAATGAATGAGCGAACCACCAGCACAATCGCCAGTACCGGGAAGATTGACGCGCCGGTTTCCAGCCAGCCCGGTTTCGGGCCGACCTTTTTCAGCGTTTTCTTGTCCAACTGGTCGCCGGTCGCCACCTGGGCAGCGGCCTGACTTTCGCGACGTTTTGGCGCAAAGATAAACTTATCCAGGCACCACAACAGACCCGTCACCACAGTAGCGATGACCAGGATCAGGGCAAACATGTTCGCCATGCCAACTCCTTAGGGTTATTTGCCGTCTTTACCAACGTGCAGAATGGCGAGGAACGCTTCCTGCGGAAGCTCGACGTTACCGACCTGCTTCATGCGTTTCTTACCGTCTTTCTGCTTCTGCAGCAGCTTTTTCTTACGGCTGACGTCGCCGCCGTAGCATTTCGCCAGGACGTTTTTACGCAGCTGTTTTACGGTAGAGCGGGCAATGATGTGGTTGCCGATGGCAGCCTGGATAGCGATATCGAACTGCTGACGCGGGATCAGCTCTTTCATCTTCTCTACCAGTTCGCGGCCGCGGTACGGCGCATTGTCGTTATGCGTGATCAGCGCAAGCGCATCCACACGCTCGCCGTTAATCAACACATCCACACGCACCATGTTGGAAGCCTGGAAGCGCTTGAAGTTGTAGTCCAGCGACGCATAGCCGCGGGAGGTAGACTTCAGTCGGTCGAAGAAGTCGAGCACCACTTCCGCCATCGGGATTTCATAGGTCAGCGCAACCTGATTGCCGTGGTAGACCATGTTGGTCTGTACGCCGCGTTTTTCGATACACAGGGTGATGACGTTGCCCAAAAACTCCTGCGGCAGCAGCATGTGACACTCCGCGATCGGCTCACGCAGTTCCTGAATATTGTTCAGCGGCGGCAGCTTGGACGGGCTGTCGACGTAAATAACCTCTTTCGAGGTGGTTTCGACTTCATAGACTACCGTCGGCGCCGTGGTGATCAGATCCAGATCGTATTCACGCTCCAGGCGCTCCTGGATGATCTCCATATGCAGAAGACCCAGGAAGCCGCAGCGGAAACCGAAGCCCAGCGCCGTAGAGCTTTCCGGCTCATAGAACAGAGAAGCATCGTTGAGGCTCAGTTTGCCCAGCGCGTCGCGGAAGTTTTCATAATCATCGGAGCTGACCGGGAACAGGCCGGCATAGACCTGCGGTTTCACCTTTTTAAAGCCGGGCAGCGCTTTATCTGCCGGGTTGCGCGCAAGCGTCAGCGTATCGCCGACCGGCGCGCCGAGGATGTCTTTAATGGCGCAAACCAGCCAGCCTACCTCGCCGCATTTCAGCTCGGTACGGTCCACCTGCTTCGGCGTGAAGATGCCCAGGCGATCGGCGTTATACACCTGCCCGGTACTCATCACCTTAATTTTATCGCCTTTGCGCATGGTGCCGTTTTTGATACGCACCAGAGAAACGACGCCGAGGTAGTTATCAAACCAGGAGTCGATAATCAGAGCCTGCAGCGGCGCTTCCGGATCGCCTTCCGGCGGCGGAATATCGCGCACCAGGCGCTCCAGCACGTCCGGTACGCCAACGCCGGTCTTCGCTGAACAGCGCACCGCATCGGTGGCATCAATACCGACGATGTCTTCAATCTCTTCCGCTACGCGTTCCGGATCGGCTGCGGGCAGGTCGATTTTGTTCAGGACCGGTACGACTTCAAGGTCCATTTCCATCGCCGTATAGCAGTTAGCCAGCGTCTGGGCTTCGACGCCCTGGCCGGCATCAACCACCAGCAAAGCGCCTTCACAGGCGGCAAGCGAACGAGAAACTTCATAAGAGAAGTCGACGTGGCCGGGGGTATCGATAAAGTTCAACTGATAGGTTTCGCCATCAGTCGCTTTGTAATCCAGGGTGACGCTCTGCGCCTTGATAGTGATACCGCGCTCACGTTCAAGATCCATGGAGTCCAGAACCTGGGCTGCCATTTCACGATCGGAAAGGCCACCGCAAATCTGGATAATACGGTCAGACAATGTCGACTTACCGTGGTCGATGTGAGCGATGATTGAAAAGTTTCTTATATTCTTCATATATAAGGATTTTTTAACCTTATTTCGTAACGTTTTCTATTTAATGGACACATCGGTGGACACTATCGCAAACCTACCTGTCCGTATGCTGGCCTGCATATTACACTGTAGCGCCTTAATCGTCAGCAAGGGATACGTTACAGGAACGAACCAGGATTATCGCAAGGCTCTTCTAATGTTTTATCGAGAAACTAAATCCTTTCGTTAAACAGGAGCATCATCGTGCCGCATATCGTTGATCACGTGCGTTGCGACTCCGAGCACTTCAACATCCCCAGGCCCCCTTAAGTAAAAACATACCCATGCAACCGGAACTTTAACTTAACTGTTCAGACCAGAAATATCTGGAAACATCAGGAATTTTCTCAGAAGATATACTCCGCGCAGAGACGCACGCAGCAATAATGTAATGAAGTTTTTTCCCCTGAGTGTGCCTGCTCCGGGGATTTTTTTATCAAACTGGGCTATCACCCTACCTCACTCGCCTACCGGAAAATATTTGTAAATCGTTTTCACGTCCACGCCTATCACATCGGCTACCTGTTGCCGGGTTGCGCCGTTCTCCAGCATCCGGCGGCAGCGTTCCACGACCTCTTCAGTCATTACTCTCCGGCGGCCGCCGATGCGCCCCTGCTCTCTCGCCGCGGCTAATCCTGCCCGGGTACGCTCAACTATCAATTCGCGCTCCATCTCCGCAAGGGCGCTCATAACATGAAAGAAGAAGCGGCCGGCAGGTGTCTCACTAGACTCCTACAACGTAGTTATTGAGATAATAACTACCATTCTAGTGAAGTTACGATTGAGCTCTAGTGCATGCTTTAAATATTCTGATAAAATCTTTTCGTATGAACGTTTTTCCCATTTCAAAGTAGAGAGGTACAAATGATATCCATTCTATTTGGTGCAGGAGCTAGTTATGGTTCCGAAAGGTTCGGTATAGAGGTTCCACCATTAGGAAATAACCTTTTTCACGAACTGGATAGGCTAGGTGGATGTTTTAATAAATTAAGCGGAGAATTAAAAAATAACTTTTTAGTGCAAGGATTTGAAGCGGCAATGCTTGAAATACCTAATGACAGCAAAGTTTTAAACCCTTTACAGAATGAACTCGCTTTATACTTGTCAGGATTTACCCCATCAGATAACAGCGCCTACGTCAGTCTATTCAGTAAAATTTCAGATATCAGCAAACCACAGTTAATTACATTGAACTATGATTTATTAATAGAAAAATCCTTGGAGTTGCTCCAAAAAGATATTGGCAATAATATAAACTCCTATCCACAACTATTAAAGCTACACGGCTCATCAAATTTTATGCCTGATTTCCGCAATATTAATATCAATGAAATCTCAGCCTTTGGCTATGCTTCTTTCATTGAAACTGATGATATCAAGGTATTAAAACATCATGAAATAAAGCCGTGGGTTGAAAAATACCATTTTGATTCAAGCCCAGTAATGTGCATGTATAGTAAAGACAAAAGAATGATTACTTGTCCCTCCTACTTCAATATGGCAAAAAAGGAATTCATTAATAAGGTCAGCAAAACCAAGTTAATGATTATCATTGGAACTAAATATACACCACATGACAAGCACATATGGGATGTGATTCTGTCAAATAAAAAATCAAGAATTATATTGATAGACCCCTACCCAGATAATGATTTGAAAAAATTTATAAACAAAAAAAACAGAAGAGTCAAAAAAGATGAGATTATAGAAAAATCATTTTCAGATAGCGTTGATGATATTGTCAAAATAATCAATACTGAAATCAACAAATACGAGAAGAAAGATTGACAACAGCGCATCAATTATGTCAAAACCAGAACCATCACTACCGTGATGGTTCTTTACAAAAAAAATAATAAAATATACCACTGCATATAAGCTAATGCAGAGCGCCAAGAAAACACTCTTTTTAAAAAGCATGTATAAATTATTTTTTCAGCAGTTCATTATTCGCTTTTTGTCCAGGAACGCTTAGAATTTCCGCCTGATAGCCAATGCCGTATTTAATCCCGTTAGCTTCAACTACAGGACAACCAACTGACCAGTCGCATTTATCAACCAGAATGCCGCTGAGCTTTTGACCATCTCGAGTCCTGATTGTTACTTGTTGACCTACGTTTAACCGCTGCGTGTTAATTCGCTTCATTAAAGCCAACCTTCTGATAAATGCTCCCCTCAATAGTTTTAGCCATTTCCTCTGCTAATGCAATTTGCTCAGCCTCTTGTTGCTTTTTCGCAGCGATTTCAGCAGATTTAGCGTCTAACTCTTCGATTGCCTGCTTGAGAAACTCTTCAGCCTCTTCAAGCGGACTATCACCACCCGAATAGGGGCAATCAATATGGCGAATACCTGTCTGTCCGTACCCTGCCACCGTCACTTCAAACTCAACCGTGGCTATGTCACCAGATATAAAGACGATTGAGTTTGCGGTATAGGTTACGTCAACAGCACCTTCAGCCTCTTCAATCTGAAAACCCAGCGATGATGCCGAGTTTTGTTGTGTTATTTTTCTCGCGATGGTAATGCTCATGATTAATCTCCGGTCAGTACTTTCTGCGCGACCCAGTCAACGTTCAGGACGTGTGAACTGCCCGTGGTTACGCGCAGCCAGCTCTTAATTACGTAACGAGAACCTGCAACACCCTGTATTGTCAGAGTCATATTTTTTACTTCATCCCCGGACTCATATGATCCAGAGACAGGCATGGAAATGCCGGGGTATTCATGTTTCTGTTGATAAAAAGAAGTGACCCCGCGAATGTTGACGGACGTTGTGGCTCCAGCGATCGTCACTCCGCGTTCGATGTATTCTTTGTTACCCCCATCAACACCGCCATCCCATCGATAGGATTCGTATGTCGCACCGATTAGCTCAGCGCCGCCACTTATATGCAATTCAGAATTACCATGCCCGCCGTCATACACGCAACGTGTATATAATCCCGCTGACGCATATATTTTGGTGCCGTTAATTTTTACTGTCGCTGATGCTGTTAATTCAATGGCGTTTCGGATTAGAGATGCACTGGAGTCATAACCAAAGCCCCAGATTTTTCCACCAATTAACTCCAGTGTCGTTCCGTTCGTTCTTAATACTGAACCTGAGAAGTTATTCAATGTGCAACCAATGAATGAAACGACAGCATCCGGATCGCCAACATCGTTAATATAAATAATGTTAGGAGCGATACGGGAAAACTCAGAACCGCGATCGCCAGTGAAGCCACAGGCAATAAACGTCAGGTAATTGGTAAAATTTTGCGCATAAACTGGGTATACGCAATGATCTGCCGTACAACCAACGAATTTAAGCCTGTCTGCAGAACCTGTAAAACCCCATGCCTGCATAAAAAAGGTATAGCAATAGCCGTAAGCAAACAGGTTGTTGATAGTGGCCCAGTCAATACGCCCAAACCTGAACGCCACGGCATTATCATGCATCCATTGTTTTAGGGTTATGTCATAGTTATATGGAGATGTACTTCCTGCAACGTAGTTATAATTCCACCGGATATTTTGGATAACAGGAACGTCCAGAACCTGAGTTAATGACACCCCAATATAAAGAGGTGCGCCGATTATCTGGTCGATTACAACCCTTGACGAAGATCCCGAGTCAGCGCTATTAACAATCCCCCCGAGTCGAAATGCGTAATACGCATTACCAACATCCAGGCATTCAAACCGGGACTCGAATGCACCACCGTGAAAAATAGGCGGGTACACGACAGGCGCGGTTATTGTGTCTGTTAAGGCAGTTACCTGATTGGGGTATCGAAACCGGAGATTACGAAACCGGTTAAACCTTCCGCCACCGAGAGAATTGCTCGTGCGCAAATCAAAAGTACCGTAAGTGCCCACGGGATTAGTTATATTGAAATTAACGTAACTTCCTTCCGGGCCAATAAATCCTGTCCTTTGAGCGAATGGGATGTCGTTCTCGTCGATATCATATGTTTTCCCGGACTCGAAGATGACAGCCTCACCCGAGGCAGCAGCCTCTCTTATAGCCAGCATGACATCGCCAGAGTTTTTAGCCAGATAGTAAGCAAATGGCCTGATGGGAACATTGAATACATGGATGTAATTGACTGACGCCACACCCAGTTCGTCTGAACCCAGGTTTGAGCGAAGAGTCGCATCGGTGACATCCAGCCACTTTCCTTTACCCCGTCCGCCAGCCGTATCCGGTGTGCTACCTGGTAAAACGATCTTCGGCATTGCCCCATCCCAGCGCCAGTATTCATCCGTGGATTCCCACAGAAGAACCTCAAAGCGTTGAGTGAGTAGCGAACCTTTCTCAAACGAGCCGATTGCCGGAACATACCCCCATAAGCCAGTTCCCGCAGGATCCTGCAGTTTTGGCTGCCCGGCACCATCAAAGCCCAGCCCCTTCCATGCCCGGTCCTCTGCTGAAGGCAAAACATTTACCGAGGCTTCAGGGACTCGTAAGGTACGCTGGAATATGTCCAGATTTGCTTCAAACGGGTAAGTTGGCCGGAAGTGAATAGCAGACTTACCGATGACTACGGGATCATCAGCTTCTACCTGCCAGCAGTCACCATTAATCGAAAAAACCAGCGTACCGTTAACCGCGTCCCGGGGTCCGTTAAAATCAGTCGCCCTGACCCAGAACGAACGGCGCGCAACCCAGATACCGTTTTCGACGGGGTTATCCTGCCCTAAAAGCAGAACACGCATCCCTTCCGTGGTAGTGATCGTCCGCTCATCCGTTGGCGTTTTGGACGTAATAGTCTGCTCGCCGAAACGGGTGATGTCATAATCAGCTGAAATATAGACCGGTGGCTTTACAGCAACACTCGTGGTCAGTCCATAAAGGCGGTCTTGAGGAGTCGCGGGCATTTACTTTTCTCCGGACGTGAGTGGTCCCCACAGGGCAAGGCCTGCGGTATGTGCAACGAAAGCCCGGTGCTTGTACGGGCTGGATTTTAGAGATAAAAAAACCCGCATTCGCGGGCTTGTTTGTTTATGAATCTTGAACTAACTTTTCATGGCTATCAGCAGATAGCCACACTACACACAAGGTATTAAACATGAAAAAAGCATTTGCAGTGCTGTTTGTTCTGCTTTCTCTGGGATCGGTAACACAAGCCTACGCTGGCAATTGCCAGAGTCCGGATGATCGCGCCTCTGATGGTTCGCGTTGCGGTGGTCGTTCTGCTGATTCCCGGCCTGGTGGTCAGTAATAATTAAGGCCGCGAAAGCGGCCTATTTAATGAGATGCATTCTGAGTGCAGAAGAAGATGAACCCACCTAAATGGGCTATGTTATCTCTGTTTAAAAAACGAAGTTATTCTCTTCCACGCTTGGTGTGGATTCTCACTGGCAACTACATAAGCAGGGATGCAGAGAACACAGCCTACAATGAACAAAATACCAGCCGCCATAGTGCTGTTTTGCTGATAGTAGACGAACGAAGAAAGAAAAATTGTCAGCGGCCATAAAAATGTAAACAGCCATTTAACTGAGAACTCAAACTTACGCCTTGCTCTGTCGTGCTTCCCCATAAAGCTCAGGAACGCCCATACAACAAGGCCAAAAATAATGTATGAAATATAATCTATATCTGACATTAGTTACCTCGGTACTGTGTCCTGTGGGCGCCACCAGTATGTTTGGTTAAACTCTTTGCGGGAACGCTGTTCCATTTTATGAAGATAGCCAGGGGAAAAATACTCCTGCAACTGGTTAAAAATCATATGATCAAGAGCCGCTTTTGCATACCACAGATTTGCCCCCGGAATAAGGCCTTTACCCAGTTTAACCAGATCCCCTCCTGTCTGCTCTGGTTTCCCTTCTACGGCATTTAGTGGGATACCTTGGGCCAGTTTAACTACATCATCAACTAGCCCCGCAACCGGCCCTAGCATTGATGCAAGCGCGCCACCACCATAGCGGGTGTGATCAGAGAGAAGGAAATCTCCATATAATCCGAGTCCTCCACCTTTAAGCAACGCCCCCAGCCAGAATTTTCCTGCATCCTTTCCGATCATTTCACGTGGATTTCGGCCAGACGCCATGTCGTTTAATTGCTGAGAAAGCGCACCAAGTAACGTGGTGCTGGCAATAAATGCTGATACATAAGCTGCACGCCCACCGGCTGAAGGCATTCCCATAGCTCTGGACCAATGACGCATAACTACAGATATTGGAAAGGATTTGAACAAAAATACACTTCGGGTCAATTCACCTTTCCACGTCCCACGCTGAAGCCCACCACCAGTGACCATCTGTTCACGAGCCCCGGGGGTAATCACCGCCATATCAACTTCTTCGGCAACAGCGCCAAGCAAACGCCGCATAGCCTCAAACTTGACTCGCTCGGGTGGGCCAATGTGAGAAACGGCTGCATCTGGAATGCGCATAATGCTCTCAGGCGTAAGCATTGTATTATTCCCCTTGCCCCAATCCTCCTGATCGGCCAGTTTCCAGACGGCAAAGTCTTGCTCTGTCACGCCCTTGCTTTTTAAAATTCGAAAATCATTATCGTCCAAGCTGCGGAGGTCTGGCGTTCGACTAATGACATCTCCTAGGCTTCCCATCATCGTAACGCCATATGCCCGTTTATGGGCATCTGACCACGCTGTCAAACCACTGGCTCGCATAACAGCAGTCGCAGCCCAGCGAGCCTTCGACGGCCCCATGTTATCCATCGCCCAACGATTGACACTGCCAAGAAGTGACTCCATTGCTAGCCCCGCTCGACGTGCACGCGCTAGCTCTGTACGATTCGTCGGGTCCATCGCCTCCAGCTGGTTACGGAGTAGCTGGCTCATTGGCAGATTAGTGACCTTTGCCGACAGATACATCGTGCCGAGATCAGAGAAGGAAGCTAGCAGGGCGGAGCCAAGACGGCTGGCCACCAGCCAGTTACGGATATTGTCGGACCATCTGGCGATATGCGGATTCGCTATCGGTTGCGTCTTTCCCGAAATGAAGTTGTAAAGATTTTCGGTGCTGTTAGCCAGGCGCTTAACCCGGCCGGCGCGTCGCGGGTTCGCGACAGCTGTTTCCGCCCTTACTTCGTCGAGAATAGAACGAAATACGTGATCCGGGTTCGGCCCGTAAGTTTCCACCAGCGCAATATCTTTGCTGATGCTTTCCAGATGATGCACCATAATTTCCCACAACGAACGGTCGCCATACTGACGCTGGTATTCAAGGTACGCCTCACCATCTTTGAAATGGATCTGCCGGGAAGCATTTCCCCGGTTGGCTCTCGCCCCGGAAATACGCAAACCTGTCTCGCTGAGTTTATTTAAACCACCGGTAGCGATAGTCTCGTATGCCTCACCCAGAAACGCCGTCAGCTCCGCATCGGACATCAGCTGCCCGTCGCTTTTGGTGTAATACTTTCGGTCAAGTTTCCCAATGATATCGCTGACCCACTTATCCTTAGAAACCTTGCCAACTTTTTCCATTGAATGATGCTGAGGCATGCCCCAGTCATCCAGATGCCCGATGTCGCCACCCGCATCGTTAAACCGGCGGCGGAGCAATTCAGTAACATCCTTCCAGGCTTTTGCACCTTCCCGGGCTTTAGCATTCCCCGTACTTTTCCCCCGAATTTCATAAACCAGATCACGAACGCCTTTTTCATCTTCGAACAGGCCGAAAAATCGAGGGTCAACAGCTTCAAAAGCTTCCTGCAGCTGACTGAGCGCATAATCTCGCGTAGCCTTCCCGCGAGATTCAACAGACAGGAAATTTGCTTTGCCATCAGCGTGAAAAGCTATCGTGCGATTCAGTGCCTCCAGCTTTCCGTCTTTCCCTTTGTAATTGTTAATAAATGAATCAAGGCGCTGGCGGGCAGTGATAGTTAAGGCAACGCGACGTTTCTTTAACGCCGCCTCTTGCTTTAACTCATCGGCGGCAAGTTGCCCGGCCCTGCGCAGACGTTCGGCTTCGGACAGCATCCGCCACGACGCAGGGTCGTTACGCGCGAGCGATCGCATGTTTCTGTAGATACGGTCTTCAATATTCTGAATTTCACGAGCGCTCAGAGTGCGCTGCGCTGCCTTTTGTACTGCCTGAATGCATTCCTGACGCATAAATTATCCCCTCAAGAAACATGCAACTGCGACATCAAAAAGGCCGGAATCCTGAATAGCCTGTTCATTTTCACGATTCGCCTCGTCAAGCAATTCACGAGCAGGGCGAGACTGAGGGTTACCTTCGTCATCCAGCGTGGTGATCATCATGTCGGGGGCGGTGGTCAGCGATTCCTCAGCAGCTTTCACATCAATGTCGCCCGTTTCGCTTTTGCTCTGTGTGCGCCGTTGGTCGCTATTACGGACATGAGTAGCGGTATCGGGTGGCGCAGCTTCATCAGCGCTGCGCACTTCGGCCGTTTTGTAATATGAGAGCGCCTGCGCATTCAGATCGCTTTCTGCCTGCTGTCTGCGGGAAAGTTCAGCGCGCGCCTCATAGAATTGTCCGCCGGGTTCATGGGGCGCCAGAATATTACGCGAAAACTCAAGACGCCCCTGCGCCTCTGTGATTCGCTGGTCAAGGTCTCGCAGACGTCCCTGCTTCTCGGCTCTCGCACGTGCCAGCACTTTGCCATTCCCCGCGGGTTCCTCGGATAGGATCTGATTGCGCTGCTCAGTCAGGTTATCAATAAGGCGCTGGCTGTTAGCCACTTCAGACTGGTAAACCTGACGTTCGCCGCGAGGTAGCAACTGCGCTGCCTGCTCTTCAAGCCGGCGCGTATCTGCCGCACGGGCTGCGGTTCCTTCCTCCGCATTAAAAAGTACCTCATCCAGAGACTGCGCAATCAGGCTGCGGCGCCCGGGTATCTCGCTGAATACTGCCGGGTCGACAATGCTGGCCACATCGACGGGATTACCTTCGCTGACATTGCGCATTGCCTGCTGTAATGCCTGGGCGTGTGCATCCCGTGACAGAACGTTGACCGGTACTCCGGGAGCAATATCGATTTCTGCATGGTGGGCTGCATTAGCCGCCAGCGCCGCATCGACATCGGACGGAGCAAACTCCGGCGCACGAACATTCTCGCCGCGGGAGTTAACAAAGCGGCCAAGACCGCCGAACGCAACGCCGAGCACTGCATCAATCGCCATTGCCTGGCGGTCAAAAACATCGTACTGACCGGCCATATCATCGTAACCGGCGTTGCGCAGGGTTTCTGCCGTCATTCCGCGTAGCGCCATACCAAACGCAAGGTTAGTACCCGCAGCATACGCTACGTCAGGCGCAGCACGCGCTACGGCTGCACTGGCATTGAGTAACGCATTCTCGCCCGTTCTGGATATCTGCGCGCCAACACCTTCCGCCAGCGCGCCACCCGCACGAAGACCGAGACTCATGGGGATCAGTGTACCGGCGCCGGTCGTTATACCGTGAATCAACGCGACATCCTGCGCCGTTGATAAATCCACGCCTTCCGACCTAAGACGTTCAAACTCAGAAAAGCCCTGCAGTGACGTAACCGCCGCCGCACCGCCCATCGGCCCCCCGATTGCGGTGCCAGCTACAGCCTGGCCACCCATATCAAAAAGACCAAACAGAATCTGACCCGCGGTTCCGGTTGTACCGGCATCGGGAGTCAGACGCTTAACCTGCTGTGTTGCCAGCCTCCTCTGCTCGGCGATGTATTCTTCAGAAGAATCCCGTACGGGTGTATTTTCATTAATAAACCGGGACAGAGGGGAAACAACTTTATCCATCCCCGCCCAAAGCAACTGATCCGGTTTGGCCACAAGGCCAGAATACAAACCCGATACACCGGCACCCACAGCATTATCGAAAAAACCGACATCACTTTTTAAGCCAATGGGACTGGATGCCGCTGTTTCTGACAGTTGGTTTTGATTCGACTGATTTAGCCCGAAATAACTCATTGCGGTATGCCCTCTATAAAGCGCTGACGCTGCTGAGTCAGATCCAGTATTACCGGAGAACCATCAGATTTAAGCAGATACCCTGCACCGAGCTTAACCAGATACTGGCTGTCACCGTAACTTTGCAGGCCGTATTGTCCCGGTGGAGCTTTGACTCCTGCACCTGTGACCTGTGTTTGCCACGCCTGATCGACTTGTTTATCAAACTGTTCTGCCGACATTCCCCACGGTAGCAGAACATACCCCATGCCGTTATAGTCATGAACACCGCCAGTTGACACATTAACAGCCTGCTTCCAGACATCATTATCCAGAACACCGGAGTAATCCCCCTTCTGGGCCATTATTCCCGCGTAGTAATCCTTTGCCACCTCATATGCCATTGCGGCTCCCTGAGCGTCACCGGCAAACGCATCCTGCACGGAGTTTGAGAACTCAAGCCGCATATCGTTTTCCTTGGGCATCGACATCCCTTTTGCGTCTTTAGTCCCTTTTCGTGCAGCAGAACCCGCGAGAATGGTTTTTGACGCTTGCGAAGGTGAAATCGTGATATCAGGATTGATCCAGTTCTCCTGAGCAATTAACGACGAAGGCTTATCCATCAGGACGCCGGCAACCGCCGCAGAGGGCGCATTTACCGCTATTTGTTTGAGTGTGGCCATGTAAGGTGCACCACCGCCAGTACCTTTATGAATGGAGTCCAACAGTTTTGATTGGTTATCTGGTGTTGACTGTAATAGAGCCTGAGATAAAGCATCGGCCTGAACTTTTGGTATCACAGCATCACTTTTAATTCCGAGCCGTTTCTTTTGGATAATGACATTTTTTACATAGTCGCCCATTAAATCAGGGTTATCGGTATAAGCCGCGAATGCTTTTTGGGTCGTCTCATCATTCTGAACCAGCCAACCACCTGGATCTGCTTCACGGGCATCCATGATGCGTTGATAGTTCTGTTGGGCCTGCGCATATTGCTGTTTTTTAAACTGTAAATCAGCTGCGTTATCGGCAGGTTTCAGCGCCTGAACGGCGGCCAGTCCATCGACGGCAGAATTCTGCATCACAAAGTTATTTACCGGCTGAAGCGCCAGCGTATCTTTGTAACGGTTCCATTGCTGATAAAACTGTGCACGCTCTCCCGGTGTTGCAGAAGAAGGGACGGAACGGATGAACTCAGCTTCGGTCACAGGATTCTCAATATTGAGTCCTGATTGCGCGCGTGCAGCATCGTCAGTTATGCGCTGCTGAATATTGACGCGATATGCTGAATCAACCTGATCCTGGATTTGTACTGTGCGTGACGCTATCTGAGCCTGCTGCTGCCCGTCCAGATTTTTGAATTCCTGCGAATCTATGACGGAACGGACATTTCCCATACGCTGAGCGTTCGCCGAAACGGAGTAAACATAGTTACGCGTCTCATTGAATGGAATAGATGCCGCAAATTGCTCATAACTCACCTGGCCCGTACGTGGATCGCCAATCTGTTTCAACCAGTCGTCGACTTTACCAGGGCCAGCATTGTAAGCGGCAAGAGCTAGGATCTGGTTCCCACTATAGCGTTTGAGCATTGCATTGAGGTAATCACCAGTAAACCGGCGGTTTTCCTGTTCGCTGTCGTCCTGAAGTGGTTTAACACCAAATCCCGGATCTTTACCCGTGGGGGGCATTATCTGCCCGGCGCCCTGTGCCCCCGCTGGTGACGTAACAAGGCTACCGTCAGCATTACGATGCCGATTACCGCTTTCCTGCTGGTACACGGCCTGCAGCAAAGTGGCCTGGGGCACAGCCAGCACATTCATACCAGCATCGCCGGTATACATCTGCAATTGCTGTTGCCCAAGCCTGGTGTTTAACGCCTCATATGACGCGTCTTTAATCATTGCCTGCCGCTGATCTGGCGGAAGAAAAGACACAATGCCGGTCGGATTCTGTAATGCGGAAAGACGCTGCTCTGGCTGCATCATTTTCAGGGAACCGGTGGCTGCATCTGTGATCCAGCGCTGCCCAAGCTGCTGAGCCTGAGTCTGGTCTATATACCCCTTACTGGCGGCGCCCTGAATCATATTGTTCGTGGCATTAAGAATTTGCTGACGGGTTGCGCTGTGTCCTCGGCCTCCGACGTGAAGCGAACGACAATGCGCGCGCCGCCGGTGACCCCGTAGACGTTTTTGTGTGAGGTGAGTATGCGTATTGAAGAAATGAAAGTACTCCCGAAATTATACCGGGTCATCACTGTTGAGCTTGACGTTTTGCGCAACGGGTTCGGGGCTAACTACGGCGTAATTTACGATATTGATACCATCGTTAAACGCAAAGTTCGCCGCGTATTAGATACCGATGGTTGGCGTTGGGCATTGGTCCGTGAGTACCACAATCAAGAGCAATGGGACTACTTCTTTGAGTATGACAAAGAATGCCTTCATGAACTTAATTACACGCTTGGCCTGATTAAGTGAGGTGAATATGCGACTGATAAACCGAAGCAAACAATCTCCTCTCGGACGCCAGGCATGCGATGCGGCACTAGCGAAGCATTTTGAGCGTTATGGGAATTATGGACACTGCGAAAGGAAAGTGACTTACACCGTAGAAGTTGAAGGGGTGAAAGTCTGGGTTGAGGTAGTCAATCGCCATAAAAGCTACGTCGCCACAGCGATGACAGGAATGCGCAGACTGAGAAGTCTCCCGGGCCAGACTGACTGATTAGAGATGGCCCTGTAAAGGGCCAGTGGAGGAAATGATGGGCAACGAACTCGAATTAATGAAAACTCGCGATATTTGCGAACAACTGAGCATCACACCGCGGACACTCGATCGCTACCGGAAGCGAAAGAAAAATGATAATCCCTTCCCTGCCCCGGACTGCTCCTATATGGGCGGTCCAAATAAGTGGCTAAAGAGCAAGGTCACCGAGTGGCAGGAAAAAGAGATGCGACGCAGAACGCGCCGCCCTATGTCACACCTCAACGATCTGGTAAGGGATGTAAAGGGGCGCCTTACCCGGCATGCCTCGGCGTGAACTCCAGCACATCGGGCTCGATGATGCTCATCAGTCGAGCCCACCATCTGCTATAGGCATCACGCATTTCTTCGATATAAGTATGCTTGTCATAGACTGACCAGACGCCGGGCAATTTATGCCCCAGCATGATTTCTGCAATATGCGGCTGCGTCAGCTCTGAAAAGTTAGTTCTCGCCGTTCTGCGCAGATCGTGAACGGTAAAGTGAGGGACCTGCTCACTATATGACTTCAGCATAAACTTAACCAGGTTGCTGCTGATACTTAAGTGGAAACCTTCACTCATCGGCTTATCCTCGTACCTTGAGAAGACATACCGACCGGGAGCCAGTTCAATGGCCCTTTTTAGCAATGGTAACATTTCTGGGATGATCGGCCTTATAAGCGGCTTTTTGGTCTTGCGGCCAGTCTTGTGGTTTTCCCATGGCACTGTCCAGACACCTTCCTCAAAGTCAAAATGCTGAACTTCTGCTAAACGGATCTCCCCAACCCTGCAAGCCCAAACCAGGCATAGCTTGTACATTATCTTGTTTCTTTCCATGAGGCGCGAATCTTCAATGGCACGCCAGACAATGGCCAGTTCTTTGCGATTAAGCGTCCGCTCCCCCATCTTTTTCTGAATGCCAAAGTCGCGCCCGGAAAGCTCTGACAGTGGGTTATTTTCCAGTAACTGGCGCTTAACTGCCCAGGAGTAGCACTGCCGGCCGTTACTGATCACCCGCTTCGTTATTTCTGTGTAACCTTCGGCGAGTCGGTCCAGAACGGTTAGCCAATTATGTAACGTGAGTTGGTTAGCCGGGTACTTCCCGAGCTTTGGGAATACATGAAGTTCGAACGTTCTGAGGATCTGGTCAGCTGTTTCCTTTTGAATACAGACCATCTCATGCCATTCACGAAATAATTCTTCAAACGTGTGCTGACTGTTTATTTTTGCTTTGTCCAGACTCTGGCGGATTCGGGGATTCTCACCCCGGGCAAGGATAGCCGACCATTTAACGACCTCATCACGAGCGGCCTTTAGCCCAAACTCAGGGTAACTACCGATTGTCATCTTGTCCTGCTTACCAAGAAAACGGTAACGGTAGAAAAAGGTTACCGCCCCCTTCCGGGATATGCGAACCCATAGGCCATCGCGGTCTGATTTCTCTTCAACCTTCTCTCTTTCACGCCCGAGGCAAGACTTTAGATAACTATCTGAAATAGCCATAGAAAATAATCCACCGTGTCCATCAGAAATGTTGTGATCGTGTCCATCATAGTTCATGGACGCGGCTATGGACACAAAAAGAGTGGCTTACGTTGTCTTGGGTTGTCTGTATATGTAAACAGTAGTTTTTCGAAGAGGGTTGATTCTGGCGGGTCTTGAGCGGGAAATTGTCTAAGGTTGGCTTAGGGTGTCTTGGTATCAATTATCGATGTGAGCGATGATTGAAAAGTTACGTATATTCTTCATATTTAGAGTTAATTATGCCTTACGCGAATCATGAGGCCGCTGTTCTGTGCCTGACGTTTTTTAATCCGAAAACGCCGCATTCTACACTACATCCACGAAACCAGGAAATGCTCTTACCGCTAGCATAACCGGAGTAAATGATGAGTTCTTGCGGGAGTTGTAAATAAAGATAAGGGCCAGTGAAATCACTGACCCAGTTGGGAGGAAGGCGTCTCGATGCGGACTGAATCTGGCGGTAAACCGACGCTGATAATAACCGGCTGCCACGACTGCCGGGAGGCTAAGCCAGGCGAAAGACCGCGAGCGACCAGAAACCCGCCAACGCCGCCCAAAATTGCCCCGCAAAGCGAGGCAAAGTCGTTGGCAAACAGCACCTGGAATATTGATGCCATCACAAACAAACCGACTAACGGCGCCATATAAACCAATACCGCCGACCCGAGCAGGCTGCTTTCGGCAATGCCCAGTTCGACTTTTTGCCCGGCCGACAGCGGCTGTTCGCTGGGGACGCTAAGGGTATGGCTGGTTTGCGGCCCAAGCTTATTCAGCACCCGGCTTCCGCAACCGGCGCGAGAAGCACAGCTGCTGCAGGAGGCTTTCACATCGCAGTGCACCAGCGCAACGCCATTTTGCCAGGAAACGACCGTCGCCCACTCTTTAATCATTGTACTGCCCTGAATTTAATACTATCGGAAATACGCTTCGCCGTTTGCGGCGGCAGCTCGCCAACGATGGTTATCTCTGCGTTATCACGCACGGTAGTCGCCACGGTACGACGGCCGGTACGCAGCAGCTGATCGCTGCTATTTGCCGTGGCGCGATTGATATTGACAGAGAAACTAAACAGCCCATCGGAATACAAACGGGACTCTACTGGGCCATCGAAAGTGGGCAGACGACGCTGGCTGCTGGAGACTTCGGCCACGCCCTGCGGCAGCCAGGTTGGCGCCCAGTTAAAGTTGGCCTTATTGCCCCCTTCCGGTACCGACAGCTGCGGAGGCAGGTTGGCCTTAGCCAGGGTTTCCATACTGGCGCTAACGTTATCGCCAACGTTGAACGAGACGACGCGGAACTGCTCAAGCGTTTCGCCGTCGCGATCAAGCAGATCAACGCGCAGAGGCAGCTTAGTTTCAGCATCTAACCATGCGATATAGCTATAACGGGTGCCATCGCGAGCCACGACGCGCACAACATCGCATAAACGATCGGCAATACGCGTCCGCCCCACGGAGATGAAGTCGTAATAGGATGACAGACGTTTAAAGTCGGAGTAGACCAATGAAGGCAGCGAATCAACGATATAGTCGCCGTTCAGGGTGAAAGGATCGAGTCCGGGCTCAAAATAGCTGATTTCCGTTCCGCGCAGCACCACTTCCCGACGCGGACCGTCAAGCTGGAGCAGCTGTGCCAGGGTGCGATTGTTTAGTTTAGCGTGTCGATAACGCAGCGACTCAACACCCTGCTTGTTGATGCTGACGAAAGAGAGCTCGTAATTAAGGGACTGGCTGGCCAGGTTCATCTGCTGCAACAACGCCCCGGACGATGTATCAGCCGAGGCGTTGACGGAGAAGAACAGGCTGCCTGCCATGAGCGACATGGCACACCAAAGTTGCTTCATTACTGCGATTGTGTTCCTAAAGTTTGATAGCCCGGCACCTGAACAGCGGCTTGCTGAGTCTGGGCCTGGCCAAACTGAAGCTGTTCCGCATGCAGGCGACGCTGCAATTCATAGTCCTGCAGCATAGCATTAATTCTGCGGCGCTGTTCCTGCACCTGAGCCTGCTGACCGCTACCTGCCGAAGCATCCGCCGGCACGCCCAGGCTGACCGGGCTGGCCTTACCCATCATCGGCATGGTGTTAAACACCGGCGCCTCTGGCTGCTGGGATGAATCAGACTGGCCATTATACTGCTGAACGCCAACAATCACAGCAAGGGATACGCACGCGGCAACGCCCATCTGAGTAAGCGAGCTGGCCCACGGGCGTACTTTTTGCCAGAAAGGCATCTGACGCCACTGGTGCGGTGCGGGCTGAGATTCAGGAATTAGAGGAACCGTCTGACGAACGGGCTCGTTTTCAATGGCGGCCATGACGCGAGCTGAGATATCAAAATGGAGCACCTCACTCGTATCGCCTCGCAGCGTATCGCGGATGAGATGGTAGCTCTCCCAGGTTTTTTGCATTTCAGATGAACGCTCCAGCTCGTTGAGCAGTTCGTTATCCAGCGTTTCACCATCCATTAAGGCCGAAAGTTTTTCTTTCTGCATGCCTGATACCCTTTTCCAGTATTCCGCTATCGTCAACGCCTGATTAGCGGTTGAACTTTATTATCAATAGCTTCTCGCGCCCGGAAGATGCGCGAACGCACTGTGCCCACCGGACAATCCATGATGGCGGCTATTTCTTCATAGCTCATGCCATCCAGCTCCCGCAAGGTAATTGCCATGCGTAAATCTTCCGGAAGCGATTCAATGGTACGAAAAACTATTTGTCTCAGCTCTTCTGACAACATTAAGTTCTCAGGGTTCGAAATTTCTTTCAATGCCCCGCCACTTTCGAAGTTTTCAGCATCATTCGCATCAACATCGCTGGATGGCGGACGGCGTCCCTGAGCAACCAGATAATTCTTCGCCGTGTTTACGGCGATGCGATATAACCAGGTGTAAAAAGCGCTATCCCCCCGGAAAGAATCCAGCGCACGCCATGCTTTAACGAACGATTCCTGAACAACGTCAGCGATATCGCCCGGCGGCACGTAGCGGGAGACCAGACTTGCAACCTTATGCTGATAGCGCACCACCAGCAGGTTAAATGCTTTCTGATCTCCTTTCTGGACCCGTTCAACGAGGACCTGATCCGTTAACTGCTCGCTCATCCGAGGTAATGTCTCCCCAAACCCAATTCCCATGCGTATTCAAAAACACCACCCAATTACTGCATCAAGTGAGCAAGCAGAGGGTTGGAGTGTCTGAAAACAATAAAGTTCCGTTACGCCTTTGTTTTTCGTCCGGCACCGGCTGACGGATTGTTATCTCTCATTATATGTCCCGGTCGCTAAACGATATGTAAGATAATAAGAAAAAGCGCAAGACCCGCCAGAAGGGTAACGTAACCCGGCTTTTATTTCACTATAAAATCTGAAGCTCACGAGCCGCTTCGCAAAACCTTTTTTCCATTTACAGCCCGCCTCATTACGCCGTTATGTTTAGCCCTCACAACGCCGAGTAAAAAAAATGTACGATTTCTCGCTGGCTGGTGCTATTGTTCGCTCATTGTGTTTAGTAAATTAAACAAAGGCCATGAAAACAACTTCCGATTCCTCCTGTGATGTGCTGATTATTGGCAGCGGCGCTGCCGGATTATCCCTTGCCTTACGCCTGGCGGAACGCTGCGCGGTCACGGTTCTCAGCAAAGGCCCTATCAGTGAAGGTTCTACTTTCTACGCTCAGGGCGGTATTGCCGCCGTATTTGATGAAACCGATAGCGTTGAATCGCACATCGAGGACACGTTGATAGCCGGAGCGGGTCTTTGCGATCGCCATGCGGTCTCATTCGTGGCAAGCAACGCTAAACCCTGCGTTCAGTGGCTAATCGATCAGGGCGTGCTGTTTGATACTCAGGTTCAGGCGAACGGCGAAGAGAGCTACCATCTGACCCGCGAGGGAGGTCACAGCCACCGAAGAATTCTCCACGCCGCCGATGCGACCGGTAAAGCCGTTGAGACTACCCTGGTGAGCCAGGCGCTGGCCCACCCAAATATCCGCATACTGGAACGCAGTAACGCCGTTGACCTTATTATCTCCGATAAAATTGGCCTGCCCGGCACGCGCCGGGTGGTGGGCGCGTGGATCTGGAATCGTAATAAAGAAGCGGTTGAAACCTGTAGCGCAAAGGCCGTGGTGCTGGCTACCGGCGGCGCGGCTAAAGTTTATCAATATACGACGAATCCTGACGTCTCTTCCGGGGATGGTATCGCGATGGCCTGGCGTGCCGGCTGCCGGGTCGCCAACCTCGAATTTAATCAGTTCCACCCAACCGCGCTGTACCATCCGCAAGCGCGCAACTTCCTGCTGACGGAAGCGCTGCGCGGCGAGGGCGCCCTATTGAAACGCCCTGACGGCACGCGGTTTATGCCGGACTTTGACGAGCGCGGCGAGCTGGCTCCGCGCGATATCGTCGCCAGAGCCATCGATCATGAGATGAAGCGCCTTGGCGCTGACTGCATGTATCTGGATATCAGCCATAAACCAGCAGAATTTATTCGCCACCACTTCCCGATGATCTACGAGAAGCTGCTGGGGCTGGGCATCGATCTGACAAAAGAAGCGGTGCCCGTGGTTCCTGCCGCGCACTACACCTGCGGCGGCGTCATGGTTGACGATCACGGGCGCACCGACGTCGACGGGCTGTATGCCATCGGCGAAGTAAGCTATACCGGATTACACGGCGCTAACCGGATGGCATCAAACTCGTTGCTTGAGTGCCTCGTCTACGGATGGTCCGCCGCCGAAGATATCGTTAAGCGTCTGCCGTTCGCGCAGGCGGTCAATGAACTGCCATCATGGGACGAAAGCCAGGTTGAAATACCTGATGAACTGGTCGTGATTCAACATAACTGGCATGAGCTGCGCTTGCTGATGTGGGATTATGTCGGCATCGTGCGCACCACACGCCGTCTTGAGCGCGCCCTGCGCCGCATTACTATGCTGCAGCAGGAGCTGGACGAATACTACGCCCGCTTCCGCGTCTCCAATAATTTACTGGAGCTACGGAACCTGGTGCAGGTTGCCGAGCTGATTGTGCGCTGCGCCATGCTGCGTAAAGAGAGCCGCGGGCTTCACTATACGCTGGACTATCCTGACCAGTTGCCGGAGAGCGGGCCGTCGGTGCTCTCGCCGCTGGCTCACATAAAAAGATAAAAGTCCTGGGTCAGAGCGGTAAATCCTTCGGAATACTGCTGCTCTGGCCCACGGATGACCAATCTGTCGCTAAAGCACTCCTCCCCCGCCGTCGGCGAAAAAGCCAACAGAACCCGATGCGGCGGGCGCACTTCCGTTTCCGCCACGTCGGTACGCAGACGCAGATGCCAGCCCATATTCTGCGCCCGCTGCACAAAGGCGTTACCAATGTCGACCGGAAGCACGACGCAGAAAAACCCCTCCTCCGTAATAAGCTCGGCGGCACAGGTTAATAATGTTGCGTGATCCAGGGAGGAGGTATAACGAGCCTGCTCGCGCTGCGAGGTGGCGCAAGGTACGCCTTCAGCGAAAAAAGGTGGATTGCTGACAATCAGCTCATAGCGCCGGGTTTGCTGCGGCTGCCATTGCTGAATATCCGCCTGATGAATCAGCAGGCGCTCGGCCCAGGGAGAATCCCCGGCGTTTTCTCGCGCCTGCTCTGCCGCTTCTTCATCCAGCTCCACGGCATCCACAATCACCGTATCGCCGGTTCGCTGCGCGAGCATCAGCGCTAACAGACCGCTGCCCGCGCCGATATCCAGCACGCGTTTAACCTGAGCGATGGGGGCCCATGCGCCGAGTAAAATGCCGTCGGTACCCACTTTCATCGCACAGCGATCGTGGGCGACAAAAAACTGCTTAAACGTAAAACCATTGCGCGGCAGCGCGAACTTCGACTGGGACATCCTCGATAACCTTGCGGGCAAAAAACTCCTGAGCTTAAGGCTATGCACAATACCGGAGAACAGATAGCCTTACAAACAGATGAACATTGCGTCCGTAACGTCTATAATCGGCGGTCCACTCAGAGGTAGATCATGACTGTAACGACTTTTTCCGAACTTGAACTCGACGAAAACCTGCTGGACGCCCTCCAGGATAAAGGTTTCACACGCCCGACAGCCATTCAGGCCGCCGCTATTCCGCCTGCGCTTGATGGCCGTGATATTCTCGGTTCAGCCCCGACCGGCACCGGTAAAACGGCGGCGTATCTCCTGCCAGCGTTGCAGCATCTGCTCGATTTTCCGCGCAAGAAGTCTGGTCCGCCGCGAATTCTTATCCTGACCCCCACGCGCGAACTGGCGATGCAGGTTGCCGACCATGCGCGTGAGCTGGCAAAACATACTCATCTGGATATCGCCACGATTACCGGCGGTGTCGCCTATATGAACCATGCCGAAGTGTTCAGCGAGAACCAGGACATCGTGGTCGCCACGACCGGTCGCCTGCTGCAATATATTAAAGAAGAAAACTTTGATTGCCGCGCCGTTGAAACGCTGATCCTTGATGAAGCGGACCGCATGCTGGACATGGGCTTCGCGCAGGATATCGAACACATTGCCGGTGAAACCCGCTGGCGTAAGCAGACCATGCTGTTCTCCGCCACCCTCGAAGGTGACGCCATTAAAGATTTTGCTGAGCGTCTGCTGGAAGAACCGGTGGAAGTCTCTGCGACCCCCTCCACCCGAGAGCGTAAAAAGATTCACCAGTGGTATTACCGCGCCGATGACGTCAAGCATAAGACCGCACTGCTGGTCCATCTGCTGAAGCAGCCGGAAGCGACGCGTTCCATCGTCTTCGTCCGTAAGCGCGAGCGCGTGCATGAACTGGCGGGCTGGCTGCGTGAAGCGGGTATCAACACCTGCTGGCTGGAAGGCGAGATGGTACAGGCAAAACGTAATGAAGCGATTAGCCGCCTGACCGATGGCCGTATTAACGTGTTAATCGCCACCGACGTTGCCGCGCGCGGGATCGACATCGCGGACGTCAGTCACGTTTTCAACTTCGACTTGCCGCGCACGGCCGACATCTATCTGCACCGTATCGGTCGTACCGGACGCGCGGGTAAAAAGGGAACGGCCATCTCTCTGGTCGAAGCCCACGACCATCTGCTGCTGGGTAAAATTGGCCGCTATATTGAAGAGCCGTTAAAAGCCCGCGTCATCGATGAACTGCGCCCGACCACTCGCGCACCCAGCGAGAAGCAAACCGGTAAACCTTCCAAGAAGGTTTTAGCCAAGCGTGCAGAGAAGAAAGAGAAAGAAAAAGAGAAACCGCGCGTGAAAAAACGCCATCGCGATACCAAAAATATTGGTAAGCGTCGTAAACCAAGCGCAGCGGATGCTCCGCAGAAGTCAAACGAAGAGTAAAAAAAACGCCGGGATATCCCGGCGTTTTCACATTAAAAGGGAATCTTACAGGCTTTCAGTAAAAGTACGGGCGATAACGTCGCGCTGCTGTTCCGGAGTCAGAGAGTTAAAGCGTACCGCATAGCCAGACACGCGAATGGTCAGCTGCGGGTATTTTTCCGGATGTTCAACCGCGTCCAGCAGAGTTTCGCGACGCAGCACGTTAACGTTCAGGTGCTGACCGCCTTCAACGCGGACTTCAGGCTTCACGTCTACCGGGATTTCACGGTATTCGATTTCACCCAGATTGCTCACTGCAACCACGTCATCTTCAGCAAAACCAGCTTTCGCGCACAGGCAGCGGGCTTCGCCTTTTTCGCTATCCAGCAGCCAGAAAGAGTTCAGCAGGTCGTCGTTTGCAGCTTTAGTAATTTGGATACCAGTAATCATTTTATGCCTCCCAGGCAGGGTTTGTTCGATTATTGGCCTTCGCGGCCAATTGGTAAAACCATTGTTCTATGAGTGTATATATATCAGCCGTACACCCGGCATTCTTTGATTTAAATCAACAAAAACCACATCACAAAAGTGGTCATAGGCGGATATTATTGTTTTACATCAAGTTACGCCATACCACCCACCAAATAAATTTGTAAGTTTTCAATTTTTTTTGCATAAAGAGCGTCAATCACGTGGGGCAAATTTTGTGATGTTGAAAGATGCAGTTAAGCTATGGCAATGACACTTTGCAGGAGAGCAAAATGACCGCCCCATTAACCTGGCATGACGTGCTGGCAGAAGAGAAGCAGCAACCCTGGTTTGTTAATACCCTGAAAACCGTTGCTGACGAGCGGCAATCGGGAATCACCATCTATCCCCCGCAAAAAGATGTCTTTAACGCGTTTCGTTATACTGAGCTAAGCGACGTTAAAGTGGTGATTCTGGGCCAGGATCCTTACCATGGACCCGGGCAGGCGCACGGCCTCGCCTTCTCGGTTCTACCGGGCATTCAGATTCCGCCATCGCTGCTGAATATGTACAAGGAACTGGAAGGGACGATACCAGGCTTTCAGCGCCCGACTCACGGTTATCTCGAAAGCTGGGCGCGCCAGGGCGTGTTGCTGCTCAATACCGTATTAACGGTACGTGCCGGACAAGCGCACTCTCACGCCAGCCTCGGTTGGGAAACCTTTACCGATAAAGTCATTTCGCTGATTAACCAGCATCGGGAAGGCGTCGTCTTTCTGCTGTGGGGTTCGCATGCGCAGAAGAAAGGCGCGATAATCGATCGCCAGCGCCACTGCGTGCTCAAAGCGCCGCACCCGTCGCCGCTCTCCGCCCACCGCGGGTTCTTTGGCAGTAATCATTTCGTGCAGGCGAATCAGTGGCTGACCGAACGCGGTGAAGCGCCCATTGACTGGCTGCCCAGGCTACCGGCTGAAAGCGAATAGCTCTGAAAATGAAAATGCCAGCATTACGCTGGCATTTTGACTCTGAGACAAGGTGTTACGCCTTGTTCTGCCGCCACCATTCAGCCAGCAGCACGCCGGTTGCTACGGACACGTTCAGGCTTTCAACGTTGCCGGTGCCTTCAATCGCAATGTTCAGATCGGCGCTGGAGATAGCGGCGTCAGAAAGACCGTCACTCTCCTGCCCTAACACCAGCACCATTTTCTTCGGCAGCTCAGCTTTGAACAGCGGAGTCCCGTTATGGCTGGAAGTAGAAACAATCGCGTAGCCCGCTTTACGGAAGCGCTCGAGCGTATCGATGAAGCTGTCGCCCGTAATCGGCTCAACGTGCTCCGCGCCGCCTTCCGCAGTACGAATCGCGGCGCCGGATTCCATAACGCCGGCATCCTGCACAATCACGCCTTTGACGCCAAAGTGCGCACAGCTGCGCATAATCGCGCCGAGGTTGTGCGGGTTGCCGACATCTTCCAGCGCCAGAACACAATCTTCAGCGTCGGATTTAGCCACCCACTGCTCAACGGAAGTGCCGTGGCGCTTTTTAATCAGGAAGCAAACCCCGCCGTGATGTTCAGTGCCGGACGCTTTCGCCAGCTCTGCTTCATCGACCACGTGATAGGCTTTACGATTTGCCGCCATCCAGCGCAGAGCTTCTTTGAAGCGCGGGGTCACGCTCTGGATAAACCAGGCGCGAACGATGGCGTCCGGACGGCTCTGGAACAGCGCCTGGCAGGCGTTTTCACCATAAACGCGGGTTTCTTCCGCGCGCTGGCGGCGCAGTACTTCAGGATCGATAAAGCTTTTTCCGCTGATCCCGCCGTGATCCGCTTTTACCGGCGCCTCATCGCCCGGCGCGCGGGATACGGTACGCCACGGAGAGGAGCCCTCGCCGCCAAAGCCTTCACGCTTGCGATCGTCACGTTTACGATCGCCACCGCGGCTCTCTTTTTCATCGCGCGCAGGGCGGTTACGACCGTCAACACGAGACTTTCCTGGACGTCCCCCGCCCTTCCCGGTACGCGGGTTATGGGTACGTCGGTCAGAATCATCATCACTGCGGACATACATCACTTTGACCTTGCCGCTTTTATTTTTCAGTTCGTCGTCGCTCATTCATTTTCTCCACCTGCGCTGCGCGAAGCGCGCAGATTACCCGATGTGCCATCACTTAGCCATTATTTCATTTAAAAGCCTGAGTCTATCGTATTCATTGAATAAAACTCATTGTCCTTTATTCGCAGTGCATCGATAATATGTAACATTACAGAAACAAATCGGCCACGTGCCGCGCTGCAACCCATAACCAGAGGTTAGTTATGAATACCGTTTGTGCCAGTTGTCAGGCTCTGAACCGCATCCCCGACGATCGTAGCGCCGATGGCGCGAAATGCGGGCGCTGCGGTCACGATCTTTTTGATGGCGATGTGATCAACGCGACCGGGGCAACGCTGGATAAACTGCTGAAGGACGATCTGCCCGTGGTTGTTGATTTCTGGGCGCCGTGGTGTGGCCCCTGCCGTAACTTTGCGCCAATCTTTGAAGATGTGGCTGAAGAACGCAGCGGCGAAATGCGTTTCGTGAAAGTGAATACCGAGATGGAGCGTGAGCTGAGCGCTCGCTTCCGCATTCGCAGCATCCCGACCATTATGATGTTTAAAAATGGCGAAGTTATCGACATGCTCAATGGCGCCGTACCTAAAGCACCTTTCGATAGCTGGCTAAACGAAGCAGGCCAGCAGTAAACCTCACGGGGCACCGCTTGTGCCCCGTTTTCTCCTCTGCGACAATGGCGTTTTTTCTTAGCGATCCCCATGACTGATAACGCCGTCCTTCGCCTTCGCGCCGAACGCCTCGCGCGCGCCACCCGGCCTTTTCTTGCTCGCGGCAACCGTATCCACCGCTGCCAGCGTTGCTTGCTGCCGTTGAAGCAGTGCCTCTGCGCCACCCTCAAGCCGGCTGCCGCCGCCAGCCGTTTTTGCCTGGTGATGTTCGATACCGAGCCAATGAAGCCCAGCAATACCGGCCGCCTGATTGCCGATATCCTGCCGGATACGGAGGCCTTTCAGTGGTCACGAACCGAACCGCCGCAGGCGCTTCTCGATCTCGTCGGCGACGCGCAATATCAGCCGATGGTGGTTTTTCCTGCCTCTTATGCTGGCCCGGAGCGTCAGGTACTTGATTCACCGCCCCCGGGTAAACCACCGCTGTTTATTATGCTCGACGGCACCTGGCCCGAAGCGCGAAAAATGTTCCGTAAAAGCCCCTGGCTTGACGCGCTGCCGATGATTTCCGTCGATCTGTCGCGTATCTCCGCTTATCACCTGCGGGAAGCTCACGCAGAAGGCCAATACTGTACTGCCGAAGTCGCGATTGCGCTGCTGGATCTCGCGGGAGATAAAAGCGCAGCCACGGCCCTTGGCGAGCACTTCAGCTTATTCAGAACGCGCTACCTGGCAGGAAAAACTCAGCATAAGGGCAGTATCACAGCACAACTGACAGAAAACGTTTAAAATCATTCGGTCACTGGGGATCAAAGGAGACCGGTATGAGCCAACGAGGCCTGGAAGCATTGCTGCGGCCAAAGTCGATCGCCGTTATTGGCGCATCAATGAAACCACAGCGCGCCGGTTATCTGATGATGCGCAACCTGCTGGCGGGCGGATTTAGCGGCCCCGTTCTCCCCGTAACCCCAGCGTGGAAAGCGGTTCAGGGCGTACTGGCCTGGCCTGACGTCGACAGTCTGCCCTTCACGCCCGATCTCGCCGTGCTTTGTACTAACGCCCGCCGAAATCTTGAGCTGCTGGAAGCGCTGGGGCAAAAAGGGTGCAAAACCTGCATCATTCTCTCCTCCATCCCCGAACAGTATCCCGCGCTGCTTGAATGCGCCTCCCGCTACCAGATGCGTCTGCTCGGCCCTAACAGCCTTGGCCTGCTTGCGCCGTGGCAGGGCCTCAATGCCAGCTTTTCGCCGGTGCCTATTCATCGCGGCAAACTGGCGTTTATTTCGCAATCGGCGGCGGTCTCCAATACCATCCTCGACTGGGCCCAGCAGCGCGAGATGGGGTTTTCTTACTTTATTGCGCTGGGGGATAGTCTGGACATCGACGTTGATGACCTGCTTGATTTCCTCGCTCGCGATAGTAAAACCAGCGCCATTTTGCTTTATCTCGAACATCTCAGCGATGCCCGTCGTTTTGTCTCAGCGGCCCGTAGCGCATCGCGTAATAAGCCGATCCTGGTGATTAAAAGCGGACGCAGCCCCGCTGCGCAGAAGCTCCTGCACGTCAATTCCGGTATGGATCCGGCGTGGGACGCCGCTATTCAGCGCGCAGGCTTATTGCGGGTACAGGATACGCACGAGCTGTTCTCTGCGGTCGAAACCCTCAGCCACATGCGCCCGCTGCGCGGCGAGAAACTGATGATTATCAGCAACGGTGCCGCTCCGGCTGCGCTGGCGCTGGATGAACTTTGGCTGCGTAACGGCAAACTCGCAGTGCTCAGCGAAGAGACCAGCGGCGCTCTCCGTCAGGCCTTACCTGAAACCATCGATATTGCCAACCCGCTGGATCTCCGCGATGACGCCAGCAGCGAGCATTACCTCAAAGCGTTGAACGTACTGCTGGATAGCCATGACTACGATGCGCTACTGGTGATCCACTCTCCCAGCGCTGCCGCACCGGGAACAGAGAGCGCGCTGGCGCTGATTGACGCCCTGAAGCGCCACCCGCGCGGCAAATACGTTACGGTTCTTACCAACTGGTGCGGTGAGTTCTCTTCACAAGAAGCGCGGCGCCTGTTTAGCGATGCGGGGTTGCCAACCTATCGAACGCCTGAAGGAACCATTACCGCTTTTATGCACATGGTGGAGTACCGGCGTAACCAAAAACAGCTCAGGGAAACCCCGGTCCTGTCAGATTCGTTAACCACTAACGCTGCCGAAGCGCACAGCCTGCTGCAACGCGCAATGAATGAAGGCGCAACGTCGCTGGATACCCATGAAGTGAGCCCCGTTCTGCACGCTTACGGTATTCATACCCTGCCAACGTGGATTGCCGCCGATAGCGCCGAGGCTGTACATATTGCCGAGCAGATTGGCTACCCCGTCGCTCTGAAGCTGCGCTCGCCTGATATTCCGCATAAGTCGGAAGTTCAGGGGGTTATGCTTTATCTGCGCACGGCTACCGAGGTACAGCAGGCTGCGGACGCGATTATCGATCGCGTCAAAATGACCTGGCCTCAGGCGCGTATTCACGGGCTGCTGGTGCAAAGCATGGCTAATCGCGCCGGGGCACAGGAGCTGCGGGTTGTCGTTGAGCACGATCCGGTTTTTGGGCCGCTGATCATGCTGGGAGAAGGCGGTGTCGAGTGGCGGGCTGAGGATCAGGCCGCCGTCGCGCTCCCGCCGCTGAATATGAACCTTGCGCGCTATCTGGTTATCCAGGCCATCAAAAGTAAAAAAGTGCGCGGCCGCAGCGCGCTGCGCCCTCTCGATATTCCTGGCCTGAGCCAGCTTCTGGTACAGGTATCGAATTTGATCGTCGACTGTCCGGAAATACAGCGCCTGGATATTCACCCTCTTCTGGCTTCCGGCCACGAGTTTACCGCGCTTGATGTCACGTTAACTCTCGCACCGTTTACCGGCGATAGTGAAAGTCGCCTGGCCATACGCCCTTACCCTCAGCAGCAGGAGGAGTGGGTGGTGATGAAGAATGGCGAACGCTGTCTTTTCCGTCCCATCCTCCCGGAAGATGAGCCGCAGCTTATGGCCTTTATCGCTCAGGTCACGAAGGAAGATCTTTATTATCGTTACTTCAGCGAAATCAACGAATTTACTCATGATGATTTAGCCAATATGACGCAGATCGACTACGATCGAGAAATGGCCTTTGTTGCGGTGCGCACCACCGCCGAGGGGAACGAGATCCTCGGCGTAACGCGAGCGATCTCCGATCCGGATAATATCGATGCCGAGTTTGCTGTACTGGTGCGCTCCGACCTGAAGGGTATGGGGTTAGGCCGCAAGCTCCTGGAAAAGCTGATTGCCTACACGCAAAACCACGGCCTGCAGCGTTTGAATGGCATTACCATGCCGAATAATAAAGGCATGATCGGACTCGCCAGAAAGCTAGGATTCTCGGTTGATATTCAGCTTGAAGATGGAATTGTCAGTTTGTCTCTACAGCTTGTACCTGAGCAATTACAAACGGCTGGCCGCAATTGTTGACTACTTTAACGGGTAGTAATGGTATTATTGCCCGCTTACGTCGTCTGCATGGTACAGAAGACCCTTCAATAAACAGAGAAGAAACGCACTGTGATGTTGTCAAAATTTAAACGCAATAAACATCAACAACACCTTGCCCAACTCCCTAAGCTTTCTCAGTCAGTTGATGATATCGAGTTCTTTTACGCTCCGGCAGATTTTCGGCAAGCGTTACTGGCCAGGATAGCTCAAGCCACCCAGCGTATTTGTATCATTGCGCTTTATCTGGAACAGGATGATGGCGGCAAAGGAATTTTGCAGGCGCTCTATGACGCTAAGCGTCAGCGTCCCGAATTAGATGTTCAGGTGTTGGTCGACTGGCATCGCGCCCAGCGCGGGCGTATTGGCGTCGCGGCGTCAAACACCAATGCCGACTGGTACTGCCGCATGGCGCAGGAAAATCCCGGTGTCGATATCCCGGTTTATGGCGTTCCGGTCAATACCCGGGAAGCGCTCGGCGTCCTCCACTTCAAAGGTTTTATCATTGATGACAGCGTTCTCTACAGCGGCGCCAGTCTGAATGATGTTTACCTGCATCAACACGATAAGTATCGCTACGACCGCTACCAGTGCATTCGCAATAGTAAAATGGCTGATGTGATGTTCGACTGGGTTGAAAATAACCTGGTGCAAGGGCGTGGCGTTAACCGCCTTGACAGGGCCGATCGGCCAAAAAGCCCGGAGATCAAAAATGACATCCGCCAGTATCGCCAGGAGCTCCGCGATAGCAGCTATCATTTTATCGGCAATGCTGACGATGACCAGCTGTCGGTCACTCCGTTAGTGGGCCTCGGGAAGACGAGTCTGCTGAATAAAACCATTTTTCATCTGATGCCCTGCGCTGAGCATAAGCTGACTATCTGCACCCCCTATTTCAACCTGCCCGCTCTGCTGGTACGTAATATCATCCAGCTGCTGCGTAGCGGGAAGAAAGTCGAAATTATCGTTGGTGATAAAACCGCTAATGATTTCTATATTCCGGAAGATCAGCCGTTTAAAATTATCGGCGCGCTGCCCTATCTTTACGAAATCAATCTGCGTCGCTTCCTGAGCCGACTGCAGTATTACGTCAATACCGATCAGCTGATTGTCCGTTTATGGAAGGACGACGATAACAGCTACCACCTGAAAGGCATGTGGGTTGATGACGAATGGATGCTGCTGACCGGCAATAACCTGAACCCGCGCGCATGGCGGCTGGATTTGGAAAACGCGATACTTATCCACGATCCAAAACACCAGCTCGGCGCAATGCGTGAAAAAGAGCTCAATCTCATCCGCAAACATACTACGATCGTTCAGCACTATCGCGATCTACAAAGTATTGCCGATTACCCGATAAAGGTACGCAAACTGATCAGGCGTCTGCGACGTATTCGAATCGACCGTCTTATCAGCCGTATTCTCTGAATTCCCGCCCCGCCCAGCGGGGCTTTTTCTGGAATTAGTATGCGCGTCATCATGCTTATTGCCCCACTATTATTACTGACTGGCTGCAGCCATATGGCTAATGATCCATGGAGCGGCCAGGATAAAGCCCAACACTTCCTCGCCTCAGCCATGCTTTCCGCCGCAGGCAACGAATATGCCCAGCATCAGGGCTATAGCCGTGACCGGAGTGCCGCTATAGGCTTTATGTTTTCCGTGAGCTTAGGGGCATCGAAGGAGCTATGGGACAGCCGCCCGTCAGGGAGCGGCTGGAGCTGGAAAGATTTCGCCTGGGATGTGGCAGGTGCCACTACCGGCTATGCGGTATGGCAGCTGGCACATCAGTAATGCTACAAACGTAGCCCCTTGCCTTTACGATGCAGCGTCAGGGAGACCAGGAAGGCAATCGCGCCCATGACGGTCACGTACCAGTAAAAGGCGTGCTCAATTCCCGCTGATTTTAGCGACAGCGCGACATACTCTGCCGAGCCGCCAAATAGCGCATTGGCCACCGCATAAGAGAGTCCAACCCCCAGGGCACGAACCTGAGCCGGAAACATTTCGGCCTTCAGAATGCCGCTGATTGAGGTATAGAAGCTTACTATCAACAGGGCGCATATCACTAAAGCAAATGCCGCATACGGTGAACTCACGTTCTGTAATGCATTGAGAATCGGGACAGTGAAGACGGTGACGAGTACGCCAAAACAGAGCATTGAGGTCCGGCGGCCAATCTTATCCGAAAGCGCACCGAAAAGCGGCTGAACAAGCATATAAACAAATAAGGCAGCGGTCATAATCATGCTGGCGGTGCCCGCGCTCATGCCTGCGGTGTTGACCAGATATTTCTGCATATAGGTTGTAAAGGTATAAAAGCTTAACGACCCTGCGGCAGTGAATCCGAGCACCATGATAAATGCCTTACGATTACGCCATAATCCTTTAAACGATCCCGCTTCTTTTAACGCGCGCGTTTCCTGTTTAGACGTTTCGTCCAGCTGTCGTCTCAGCCACAGGGCAACGATAGCCAGGACTGCGCCAAGAGCAAACGGGATACGCCATCCCCAGGCATGAAGCTCTTCATCGCTGAGGATCTGCTGTAAGGCAACCACAACAAGCACGGCCAGAAGTTGCCCACCAATCAGCGTGACGTACTGAAATGAGGCATAGAAACCTTTCTTTCCTTCCACCGCGACTTCGCTCATATAGGTCGCGCTGGTACCGTATTCTCCGCCAACGGACAGTCCCTGAAACAGGCGTGCAAGTAGCAGTAGAGCCGGGGCCCAGGTCCCTATCGTTGCATAACCCGGCAGGCAGGCAATCACCAGTGAACCAAAACACATCATGCATACGGAGATAAGCATAGAGGTTTTACGTCCACGGCGGTCAGCAATGCGCCCGAATATCCATCCCCCGATCGGACGCATCAGAAAACCCGCCGCAAATACCCCTGCAGTTTGTAACAATTGCGTAGTGGTGTTGCCAGAAGGAAAGAAGATGTGCGCAAAGTAGAGTGAGCAAAATGAATAGACGTAGAAATCAAACCATTCCACCAAATTCCCTGATGACGCCCCCACAATTGCCCATATACGGCGCCGGGTATCACCCTGATCCTGGGATCCGCGTTCGCTAATACTGCTTTCTGTCATTGTAATTCTGCTCCAGCAAAGACTGCAATCTGCCGCGTCGGGTGACCCCGCTCAATCAGACAAATCGATTGGTAAATCAAATGTTATATAATTGTTATTTTTTAGTTTGTGATGCCATTCACATTTTTTTTCGTACTGCAGGTTTTCGCGATTAAAACGAGATTCTTCAGGATTAGCCAAGTGAAATATGGTGAATAGCGGGCCAGAACAGGTTTTTATACAGGCGATATTGCGGCACAAATTTATGTGGGGCAGGAAGATCGATGCTGAAAATTATCCCCAATGAGCCTGATGTTTCTTTTTTCGCTGGAGGTAATCTTCATCCTGACGAAGCATATCCCACCATTGTTTGAAAACTGCCGCAGCTGCCGCCTTAACAGGATCATTACCTCGCGAATTCAGGTGACCCTCCTTCGCGTATTTTTTACCGCCTTTGTAATTGGCATAACGCCTTGCCCGGGTGTAGCCCATCTGAATAAATTTGCGCGCCATATCCATACCGACAAAATCATTCTGCTGTCGATAGAACTCGAAGAGCTGATAAATTTTCCTGGCAGATTCAATCGCCGATGCTTCATCTTTATAGCGCCAGTAGGGAAGAATTTCGCTTTTATAGGGTTCAACCAACAACACGCCCTGTTCACCTCTTCCTACCTGATAAAGTTCCGGGTGCTGGCGAAAATCGATGCTGGAAAAGTCTTGCTGGTAATTAAAAGGCTTAATGGCCATTATTTTCTCACGGGCTGGCTGATACACGTTGTAATCCTGGTACATAAGACTGAAGTGTGGTTAGTGGAATCTTCTGTATCTTTAAACCGGCAGGTTATTATTATGAAGATGTGGATGAAAGCAGGGAGTAAAAGGCAGATATGACCGCGGAGATGGGTTTTATGGGTAAACCGATGTCCGGTCGGTTCAGGGGACAAAAACGCAAAAAG